>JBMYRC010000036.1:0-33596 GCA_049601975.1 Alphaproteobacteria bacterium
AAATAGGCCGTCATGATCGGTGTCATAATGAAATTCAACATCCAACCCACCGCAGCGGAGCTGTACATAATCATCAACGCGGATGGCTCGCCGACCAATAACAATACGCCGGAGATGGTGTTTTGACCGGTCCATAATTTTATCGCGTACGGCAGGCATCCCGCCAAGTTCAAATACCCGATTGCCCGTGCTGTCAACTTACCCGGACGTTTGTCGACGATGAAGGCAACAATAGACGGCGCCATACCTATCACCATCAGCAGGATTGTCGGGAAGAACGCAAACACCAACATCGGCGCGACGACCCAAGCGATGATCACCCTTCCGCGTGCGTTCCCTCCTGCTTGCTGATCGTCAGACATTCACACCACTCATCCCGCTATAAGAACATCATCGCAATGACGATTAATATGGACGCAACACAAGTTATGAAACCCGAAACCGTCGATGACATCTGCGCACCCATCTCACGCGCAAAATAATCACGATGGGTTTTCTCATATTCCAGTCTTTGATCTTCCATAACCGTTCGTGAGTAAACCGCAACAGCTTGCTGGAATGCATTGGCGTCCGCCGCCACATCGCGCGGATCATTGACCGCTTCGACCAAACGCGACAATCGGCCGGTCCGCGTAGCCTTTTTTAAACCGTCACGGACCCGTTTTCGAATGCTCCGGCTGTGAAATCGCTTAATCGACGGCTCCAACATAGACGCAATCGCACCTGAAAGGTCGACGAAATCGTGTTTGGAGACACGGTCTTGTATCGTCGCCAAGATTTTTACAGCCGCAATTAAGGAGACATGCGGATCCACCTTGTTATCGAGATCTCTCAGATCGGGGGTCACTTGTCGGGCCATCTTCGATGCCAAGAACGCCGCGCCGTTCCGGTCGACCAGTGACTTTAATTCACCTGTTGAAACAGCGATGAACTCAAGTGCAGGCAACATACCATCCACCTCGACAAGATAATCAGTTTCGAAGATCGGTGACCTACACGGAAGATTGGGGTTCAGATCGTAGGCGACGCGTTCGATACCAAGGCCGAGGCCAATTCGATCGACATTGCTTCGCGCGCGCTCGTAATCGCCGACGAATTTTTCCTCCATCTCGGTCAAGCGCCGCTGATTTTGCTGCCAAAACCCCGGTAGCTTCTCACGCAGTGTCTTGCCAAACAGGTCCCGCATATTTTCGTCGTCCAAATAGGAGCCTATCAACGCGCCCAGACCTTCCACGGTTGCACGTAATTCGCGATATCGAATCGGCGCTTGCGGGTCCAAGGCAATGCACACGCGCGAGACCATCCAATCGTCGCTACGGTCTATCGCTACCGGATCGGTCATCGCGACATTGACGCTTTCGATCAGTTCCTCGTCACTGAACCCGCGTCGGAGCCAAACATTGAGTGACCCATCCCTGATGGGAGTGACGGCAGCGTCCCAATTGTTCGCAAACCCATTAGCGAGTTCGCGGGTCGTTTGATATTCCTCACCATCAAAGACGAACGGCCTGTTCGCCTTGCGGGGAATAGCTTGCGGTTTTGGGTTTTGGCGGAGCCCGTTCGACCAATACATAAGATCGCTGACGGTCCAACGCTCCTTCGGATCGTCATGCAACAACCCCCGTAACACTTCCATCATCGTCAGTGACAGGCGTTCCCTGCCGACCAGCGCATTATAGGATCCGTGGGTCAGTTTTTCCTGAATGACTTGATCGTCCGTCATGCCCACCAGAGGCACATGGCCGATCAACAGCGTTAAGATCGAAACCCCAAGCGAATAGAGGTCATTCAAAGACGAACCGTCGCCCCGCCCTGCGGGCAGTGCCATGCCACTTTCAATCGTCTCGAAAACCGTCGGCTGCGCAATAGCCGGCGGAGCCGAGACACAGTCGCCCAAAACCATACGCGACTGATCAGCGTCAGCATAAAAAATATTATCCGGCCGAATTGCCCGATGGGTAAGATTGTTGTTTGCGAGTAGTTCTAGAAATTCACCGCCGGGTCTGATCAGCAAGCGGCTAACAGTATCTTCATGTATCGGACGCATAGTGGCGTCCAAGCTCGGCATGACACGGCCACCATTTGGCCTGTCGATGACGACGACGGGACAGCGTCTGCCTTCCGACGTCCAATCGATTACTCCCCATTCTTGGGGCTTCAGCATCATCCGCGTCTCGAGGCTGCGAATGGGCATTATCTTATCAACACGCAAGGGAAGCATAGGATCGCAAATCAGCGCCATGACCGCTTTGCCTCGGTCTGCATTCACACTTGCATTGTAGGCAATGCATGGCGCCACGTCATACGCCGGGATCGCTCCGCCAAGGTCTATCGAAAATCTACCCTTGAGCGTAACGCTGCCACTGGCCGAAATTTCATCTTCATTGCTACCTGCTAGGTTAAGCGCCATGACGTCACATCGTTTTCGCTAACTATCGGATAAGCGTTCTGCCCCTCTTGGGCAAGAAATTTCTTCATTCAACGAAGTATTCGTAAGCGCTGAAAGTAAGCAATATGCGGTTTTATTTGATATATTCAGTCCGCAAACGGGTCACGCACCATAATTGTATCGTCACGTTCGGGACTGGTCGATAACAGCGTCACCGGAGCTTCGATCAATTCTTCGATGCGGCGGATATACTTAATCGCCGTTGCCGGCAAATCGGCCCAGGAGCGCGCGCCCTGCGTGCTGTCGCTCCAGCCTTCCATACTCTCGTAGACCGGTTCAACTGCTGCTTGTAAGGACGGTGAGGTCGGAAAGTAATCGTAATTCTGACCGTTGATATTATAGCCGACACATACTTTCAGTTCGCTCAAGCCATCCAACACATCGAGTTTGGTGAGCGCGATGCCATCCATACCGGATAACTTCACGGATTTACGTACCAGTACTGTGTCGAACCACCCGCAACGGCGCTGGCGTCCTGTAACCGTCCCGAATTCCTTCCCCCGTTCGCCCAGGCGACGACCCACCTCGTCTTTTAGTTCCGTCGGGAATGGTCCCGACCCGACACGCGTCGTATAGGCCTTCGTTATGCCTAAGATGTAATCGAGCGATTTCGGTCCCAATCCCGTACCCGCCGCGGCCGCACCGGATACGGTGTTCGACGAGGTAACGAACGGATAGGTACCATGGTCGACATCAAGCATGATGCCTTGCGCGCCTTCGAAAAGAATCTGTTTTCGATCTCGGCTTGCCTCATCCAGCTCCCGCCAGACGCTGGCGGCATAGGGCATAAGCTTCGGCGCTAACTCTTTCAACATGCCGAGCAATTCATCACGGTCGATTTCCACCTGTCCGAATCCGCGCAACAGCGCATTGTGATGCACCAGCAACTCGTCAACCTTCTCGCCAAGCGTCTCTATGTCCGCCAAATCACAAACTCGGATCGCACGTCGAGCCGTCTTATCTTCATAGGCGGGACCGATGCCGCGCCCAGTCGTGCCTATCTTGGCCTTGCCACGGGCCTCCTCGCGCGCCCGATCCAAAGTTCGGTGTAACGGCAATATCAACGCCGCATTTTCAGCCACCTTCAGACGGCTCGGGTCCAATTTTACACCCTGCTCCTCGATCCGCTCGATCTCTTCCAACAATGCCCAGGGGTCGACAACAACACCATTGCCGATCATCGACAATTTACCGGGCCGCACGACGCCAGAAGGCAGCAAGCTGAGTTTGAAGACTTCTCCGTCAATGACCAAGGTATGGCCAGCGTTATGCCCGCCCTGGAACCGCACCACCACATCGGCACGCTCCGAAAGCCAATCCACGATCTTGCCTTTACCCTCGTCGCCCCATTGCGAGCCGATGACCACGACATTTGCCATTAGTGCTCGTCCTTATTTTTTGTTCGATGGTATCGCGACGGGTTGGCCGTCTACTAATACATGTGTGCAACTCATCCGAAGGGCATCGTCGGCCGCTTCCGCATTGGGCTCAAGCCCAGCGACCGTCGTCCATCCCTCATCGCGCAACCCACGTCCAAGCGCCACCGGCGTGCCATGCGGCAGAAACACTCGTTCGTCGTTCTCAACCGGCGGCACCGCGCGCGCGATACTATCGAGAAACAGGGTAAAGCCAATCGCAGGCTCTGACCCGGCCCCGGCGACATAGCACCCGCCACGTCCGAGCGAGCCCCTGACGCCCTTCGCAAAGATAGTAAAACTCAATCCGGTGTGGTATTCAAAGCCGCGATTCTCAGCAGGGTCTATCGTCAATGTTAGTGTCGGCACCGTCTCCGCGATTTGACGCGCAACCGTCTCCAACCGCTGGCACTCTGCTCTCGCGGAGAGCGGAAGATCAACCACTTGCAACCTGGCCAAGGCTTCCTCCAACGGTCCGGCAGCTGTCAACAATCCACCCAGCATCGAGGCCGCCTGTCCGCCGAGCGCCGCCACAGCGGCGGCATCCTTGCGGTCCAACGCCAAGCTCGCCCTTTCGCTCGTCTCGTCATCCAATTTAAGCGCCCGACAGACTGTCGGCGTCAGGGTCGGTAAATTGATATCGACGGACACATCGCGCACACCGACCGACATAAGCGCTTCCGCCGCCAGCGCGATAACTTCGGCATCGGCTTCGGCCCGGTCGGTTCCGATCAACTCAACGCCCACTTCGTAGAACTGTCGTTCGGGGCGCAATTGATCGCCGCGTACACGCAAGACAGGACCCGCATAAGCAAGCCGCAGGGGCCGCGCGACCTTTGCTAACCGCGTCGCTGCGATTCGCGCGACTTGGGGTGTAATATCGGCACGCACACCCATCATCCGCTGGCTCACCGGGTCCATCAGCCGGAATGTCGCCAGTTCGACACCTTGACCGGCTCCGTCCAGCAAACTGTCCTCGAACTCCACTAATGGTGGGTCGACGCGGTCGTATCCACGCGCCCCAATCAAACGCAATAATTGCTCGACAATTGCCGCTTCATGGGCGGCATCGGGGGGCAAGGCGTCGCGCAGACCGTCTGGCAACAGGGCCTTATTAGGTGAAGTATTCATCGATCGTCCATGAATGAAACCGGCGGACCGCGATACCTAGCGCGCCCGGATAGGCACGGCAAGGGGAGGGTTTACTGCAATATTGCTTCGACTGTCCCGTCCTTGCGTCCATATAATGTATCCAACGAACCGTTGGCGTCGATATCGACGCGCAAGACTTCAGTAACGATGGCTGCGCCCTTGGGCCCTTCCCAAAGCGTGGTGAATTTTCGACCGCGAAATGTGACAGCGACCAGCCGGTCTTTGCTCCCGTTCGGCAGAACAATATCCTGCACCCCATCGCCGTTCAACTCCGCAACCACGGCCATTTTCAGCACCGTCGAGCCCATGCTATGCGTCGAATATCCGTCGACACGCCCAATTGATTTCAGCCGAGACACCTCGCGGCCGTATATCACCAACGTCTTGTCGAGATGCGGTGTCTCCACGACGGCGATATCCATCTCTCCGTCAGCATCAAAATCGCCCGCCCCGATCAGATTGAGCCAGCGATAAGCGAGTCCAATCGACGGCGACACGGCAAACTGTTCGATTTGGCGCTCACCGATTCGATAGACCGAGACCGCAGCACCCTCGGAAAGTGAAGAGCGCGCTAGAATGATCTCATCCAAACCGTCGCCGTCCATATCCGCGAGACGCGGTGTCAGATCCTCGAAAACATACTGATCACCGAGTTCGTAGACCATCTCTCGGCCATCGCGCAACTGCACTTTGAGAGCGCCCGCCTCGATCATATCACCCAATACACCATGATCGTAGCGATCCGTCGGCTGCACCAACCAGGCGCGGCGAACTTGGTTTTTCCCTAACGCGACTCCGGCGTGGGGAATGGCATCCGATGGTGCTGCATCGACAAACGGAATGTCGACCAGCCGTTGCAACGGTTTCCCCGCTACGATAGCGAAGCCGCCTGCCGTCCCTTGGCCGAAGACCACCCCGGTATTCGGATCGATCACGAGATGAGAGACGCCATCGACCTGTCCCAACGTCACAACCCTGAGGTCAGCGGCTACGCTTTCGGCCGAGAACAAGACAAATATCAGGAACGAAAATACACGCTTCATGAGTCGTCAGAACTCCAAAGCCTTTACCTGTACAATATTCGGCAACCCTTCGAGCGTCTCCAACAGATCATCCGAGATCGACTGATCAATTTTTAGTAACGCGATGGCGTCATCTCCCGGCGCCGAGCGGCCCAAGTGGAAGGTCGCGATATTCACACCGCCGTCCCCCAGCGCCTTGCCGAGGTCGCCGATCACGCCAGGCCGATCCTTGTTGGTGATGTACAGCATATGCGCGCCCCATTCCGCTTCGATGGGGATATCCTTGATCTCGACGATGCGCTCCCGGTTGCCGCCGAAGATCGTCCCCGCCAGATTACGCGCGCGGCGTTCGGTCTTCACCGACAGACGGATAAGGGCTTCGTAGTCGCCCGGCTGCTCCTGTTTCGTCTCGGTAATTTCTATACCGCGATCCCGCGCCACGGAGACCGCGTTGACCATGTTGATATTGTCCAATTGAGGACGCAGCAGGCCGGCGATGGCGGAGGCGATCAACGGACGCGTATTCAGAGTTGCAACATAGCCGTGGAATTCGATGGTTATGGATCGTAACCCGCTCTCGGTCAGCTGTCCGGCAAAACTCCCAAGTTTCTCCGCCAACGACATATAGGGTTTCAGATGCGGCGCCTCTTCCGCTGTTACTGACGGCATGTTGATCGCGTTGGAGACCGCGCCAGTCAGTAAGAAGTCGGACATTTGCTCAGCCACTTGCAGGGCAACGTTCTCTTGCGCCTCGCTGGTCGCCGCCCCCAGATGCGGCGTCGCAATAACTTGCGACATTCCGAACAGCACGTTTTCGGTCGCCGGTTCCTCCGCGAACACGTCGATGGCGGCACCCGCCACCTTGCCATTCTCGATCGCATCGCGGAGTTCGGCCTCGACAATAATGCCGCCCCGCGCGCAATTCACGATCCGCACACCGTCTTTCATTTTCGCGAAAGCCGACGCGCCCAATAGGTTCCGCGTCCCGTCCGTAAGCGGCGCGTGGATGGTGATGACATCTGCCCGGCGTAGCAGCTCGTCGAACTCGACTTTCTCAACGCTCAAGCTTTCGGCTTTTTCCGTCGACAGGAACGGGTCGTAGACGATCACCCGCATCTTCAGACCCTGCGCCCGGTCGACGACGATAGAGCCGATATTGCCACAGCCAACGAGGCCCAGCGTCTTACTGGCCAACTCCATCCCCATAAAGGCGGATTTCTCCCATTTCCCCGCATGGGTGGAGGCATTGGCGGCGGGTAGCTGCCGGGCCAGCGACATCATCATCGCGATGGCGTGCTCCGCAGTTGTCACCGAATTGCCGAACGGCGTGTTCATGACCACCACGCCGCGCTGAGTCGCCGCATCCACATCGACATTGTCGACGCCGATCCCGGCCCGCCCGACGACCTTCAGATTTTCCGCCGCGAACATGAGGTCGGCCGTGACCGTCGTTGCCGAGCGGATGGCCAAGCCGTCGACATCGCGGATCGCGGCCAACAGCTCGTCACCCGTCAGACCGGGGCGAAAATCCACTTCAATGCCGCGGTCACTGAATATCTCCGCCGCTTTCGGGCTGAGTTTATCCGAGATAAGAACCTTGGGCATGCCGCCTCCCTCACGCTGCCGCGGCGCGGGTCATTTCATCGAACGCCCAATCGAGCCAGGGCAACAGCGCTTCGATGTCTTCCGGGTCCACCGTCGGCCCTCCCCAAATTCGCAGATTGGGTACCGCTTCCTTATGACCCTTGATGTCGTAGGCGACCTCCTCGGCTTCCAATAGATCGGAAATTTTTTGCGGCGCTTCCGCACGTTCTTCCGGCGAGAGGCCGGAGGCTTCGGAAATCTTCAGGCACATCGACGTACAAGACCGCGTCGCCGGATCGTCGGCCAGGAAGTCGATCCAATCGGTTTTCTCAACCCAGGCCGCAACCGTGGCCAAGCTTTTATGACTGCGTGCCGTCAGCGCCGACAACCCACCAATAGATCTCGCCCAAGCCAAACCAAAAAGCGCGTCTTCGACGCATAACATGGAGGGGGTGTTAATGGTCTCACCGCGAAAGACGCCTTCGCTCAATTTGCCGTTCTTCGCGAGCCGGAAAACCTTCGGCAGAGGCCAAGGCGGCATATACGTTTCAAGCCGCTCAACAGCCCGTGGCGACAGCGCCAACATGCCGTGTGCGGCCTCTCCCCCCAATGCCTTCTGCCAGGACCAGGTGACGACGTCGAGCTTGTCCCACGGTATATCCATGCAATAGACAGCCGAGGTCGCATCGCAAATGGTCAGCCCCTTGCGGTCGGCATCGATCCAATCTCCGTTCGGCACGCGAACGCCGCTCGTCGTGCCGTTCCAAGTGAAAATGACATCATTGTCGAAATTGACATCGGCCAAATTCGGCATCGCTCCATAAGGCGCATCCAGCAGCCGCAAATTGTCCAGCTTCAGATGCTTCTCCGCATCCACAGCCCAGGTCTTGCCGAAATTCTCCCAGACCAGCACATCGACGCCGCGGGCGCCCAGCATCGACCACAACGCCATTTCCAAGGCACCCGTGTCGGAGCCTGGAACAATCGCCAAGATATAATCGGGCGGCATCCCGAGCAGCGCGTGGCTCTCGTCGATGACGGCTTTCAGCTTTTGCTTCCCGATCGCCGACCGGTGCGATTTCCCGAGATGTGCGTCTTTCAAGCTCTCGAGACTCCAGCCCGGCGGCTTGATGCAAGGTCCAGAGGAAAACTCAGGTCTTTTCGGTCGCACGTTCGGCTTCGTCATCGTACTACTCTTCTTGGGACAAGGCTGGAATTCCGCGCCTTCGCGGTATTCGGGAGCGGAACATTATGAAGGTCTGTAGACGGCGTCAACGCGATTATTTTGCAGCGCAGCAATTGCGCGCCTTTGCCGCAGCGGTTGTTTACCCGCTAAACTGGCGGCAAGAGAGTTTCGCTGCGAAAGAGCGGTCGCAATGACATTCGCGCAAGCCTATGTATTCTGCGTTTTGGGCGCGACGCTGTGTCTCTTTATTTGGGGCAGGTGGCGCTGCGTCGTCGTCTCGGTCTTGGCTCTCCTAGCGATAGCAATTACCGGCATCATCTATATTAACGGCGTCTTCGCCGGGTTCGGCCATCCAGCGGTTATCACAATCACCGCCGTACTCGCGATCAGTAAGACCCTGCAAGGCAGCAGCCTGATCGGCAATATCGGAAGCTTTCTGGCCCGAACGGAACTCGGCCCCTCCGTGCAAGTCGCCTTGATCGCGGCCATCGTCGGCGCGCTTTCCGGCTTAATGAACAATGTGGGCGCGCTGGCATTGCTCTTGCCCATCGTCCTGCAGATGGCCAAACGCTCCGGGCGCTCACCCCGCAGCCTGCTGATGCCGCTCTCCTTCGGGTCACTGTCCGGCGGGATGGTGACGATGATCGGCACGCCGCCGAATATCATTGTCGCGGCCTATCGCGCCGAGCGACGGGCACCACGTTCTCCATGTTCGACTTCACCCCGGTCGGATTGATCCTGGCGGAGGTCGGTATCCTGTTCATCGCCACCTTCGGCTGGCGACTGATCCCCGGACGCGACGGTGCCGCCGGTGGCCAAGACGATATGTTCCGTATCGAGAACTACATCACCGAAGTCTCGATCCCGGATAACTCGCCCCATATCGGCAATTCCATCGAAAGCCTGTTGGAAGCCGGCGGCGAAGACTGGATCGCCGTCGTCGCCCATTTGTGGAAGGACGTGAAACGCCTCGCCCCTCAACCGGACCAAATCCTGCGCCAGGACGATCATTTGCTGCTGGAGGGGGAGCCAACCGAGATCGAAAACATGCTGGCGAATACCGGCCTAAAGCCGGTCGGCACGTTGCCGCTCGATATGGAAGAACTCTCATCGGAGACCATCGGTCTGTTCGAAGCCGTTATCACTCCGCAAGCTCGCCTGGTGGGCCGCACCAGGTGCCAAGGCCGCCTCGGGCGGCATTACGGCCTAAACCTGTTGGCAATTGCCCGCCATGGACGGCCCATCCGCGAACGCCTCAGCCAAGTGCGCCTGCGCGCCGGCGATGTCCTCCTCATCCAAGGCGGCACGGAGGGCATGCCAGAGACTCTCTCGAGGCTCGGCTGCCTGCCGTTGCCGCACCGTAATCTTGATTTCGGCGAAAAGCTGGGTTGGCGACCCATCGGAATTTTCGCCGCCGCCATCCTGGCCATCGCGTTCGGATTGGTGTTGGCCCCCGTCGCCTTTAACACCGCCGTCGCCGCCTTCGTCGAGACGGGCTCGACCTCCGTGCGCGATATATACGAGGCCGTCGATTGGCCCATCATCGTCTTGCTAGGAGCACTCGTCCCCGTCGGCGGCGCGCTGCAGGCCTGGGGCGGCACCGCCTTGCTCGCCGACGCCATCGCCGTATTCGCGACCCATATCTCACCGATCTGGATACTCGTGCTGATGATGGTCGCGACCATGTTCCTCTCCGACATCATCAATAATGCCGCGACGGCGGTCCTCATGGCTCCCTTCGCGGCGGAAACGGCGATGCGCATCGGCGTCAACCCCGACCCATTTTTGATGGCGGTCGCGATCGGCAGTTTCTGCGCTTGTTTGACGCCAATCGGTCACCAATCTAACGTCCTGGTGATGGGCCCCGGCGGCTATAAATTCGGCGATTATTGGCCGACGGGCTTGCCGCTGGAGCTGTTGATCATTCTCGTCTCCGTTCCCACCCTATTGTTTCTCTGGCCACTGTAATGTCGGATCGCGCCTTGCGCATTCCGGGCCTCGCAAGGCAGATTATCGCCATGAAACGATATTTAGCACCTCTTCTCTCCTGCGCGCTCGCGAGCGCTGCCCTTTCGGCTCTACCCGCGCACGCCGCGCAAAAACGCTCCCTGCCCACCTGCTGCAAGTCATGACGCCGGACGGTAAAGGCTACCTGTCAATGGCGGCGGCGGAAGTCTATACAGCACTGGTCGCAGTCAAAACCGCACTGCGCACGCCGGAGGACCTGGAGAAATTGAGTGCCGGGGCCAAGAGCGCGCAGCACGCCATCGACCAATCTGGATCAAAGAAGGGCCGGGGTGCGGGTTCGGTGCGAAGAAAGCCGCGCGAGTCCTCAGATTGGTGGGCCGCATGTGCCAGGAAATCCTACTCGGTAAGGACACCAACAAGGACGGCAAGGTCTCTTGGAAGACGCATGAGGGCGGCTTGGGCTAGGCGGAGCGCTATACGACCATGATGCTGCGTCTAGAAAAACTAATGAAGTAGGCGCTACTTTCTAAGTAAGCGCTACTTATCGAAAATACTCTTATTGATCTCCAGGATTTCGCCCATCCACAGCGCATGTTTGATGTGATCCGCCAAACCGTCACCGCTTTCCGGGTGCACCAGAATAGCCAGCCCGTCGCGATTGAGCGCCAACCAAGGCACAATTTCCGGAAAGACCGTGCGGTCGAACGCGACCTGATACATCGAGCGCGTGTGCGGGCCAACCAGCTTATCGTGCCAACGGCCGAGACGAACAGCACCCCGAAAACGCTGGTCCAGCGCCTCCCGGATCGCGGCCGCCGTCCCGCGTGTATCCTCGGCATAGTAAATATGCGCGTGGTAGCCAGTGATTTTGCCGATTCCGCTCGTCGCCATCCGTCTTCTCCGGTGTTCGCAACCCGATTATGCGTCACACTTGGGGAGGAAAATCGCGATGACAATGGAATTCGGGCGAAGGGTTTGGGGGCGGCGAGCTCTTTCCCGATATTGCAGCACAACGCCCTTATTCCAATGACTCCCCAACGATTCGGAATCGCTCTCGGTAAAAAACCCGTCCCGGTTCATGGTCCGCGCTCCGAAATTTGGGGTCCTTCTATTCAACTTATCGATAGCATGACAAGCCGATCGTCCGATTTTGACAGAAGCCCTGCCTCCCGCTATGACGGCGATTACACTATTGCCGTGGATGGGGTGAAATGACAATAAAAGTTTACGATCTTTGTGGTGCTGACGACCGGCGATTTAGTCCGTTTTGCTGGCGTGTCCGGATGGCCCTCGCCCATAAGGGCCTGGAAGCGAAATTCGTGCCGATGCGATTCACCGAAAAAGACAAGATCGCCTTCGCCGACAGCAAGACCGTTCCGGTCCTAGTCGACGGCAAGACGGCAATGAACCAGTCCTGGGATATTGTCGACTATCTAGAGCAAACCTATCCCGACACCCCGTCCCTGTTTGGCGGCGATGCGGGCCGCGCGGTGACCGGGTTCATCAATGCTTGGACGAATTCCACCCTGCATCCGGTACTGATTCGCTGTGTCATCGCGGATGTCTTCGACCGCATCGACGACGCCGATAAAGCCTATTTCCGCGAGGATCGGGAGAAGCGTTTCGGCAAAACCATCGAGGAACTGCGAGTAGAACAGAACGGCGCGCTCGAGAAACTAGACGGTGCGCTGACGCCGCTCCGAACCATTCTCACATCCGAAGAATGGATCGCCGGTGACGCACCCGCCTTTGCCGACTACCTAATCTTCAGCGCCTTCCAATGGTGCCGCATCATGTCACCGGCGGAGATCTTCAAACTGGATGACCCCATCCACGAGTGGCGGGAACGCATGCTAGACCTATTCGATGGGCTGGGCCGCGGGTTTAAGGCGGCAACGTAGGCGCCAAGGCCGCGTGAACGTCAATCCTGCTTATAGGTGATCTTGCGCACGAGGCGGTCGCCGTCCCAATGCAATAGATCGAGGCCGCGCATCGTGCGCTCCTCCTTCTTCTCGTCGTCGATCCACATGCGCAGCACCCAGCTGTCCATCACCTTCCCGGCCACCGGGTCGATGAAGCGGTCGTCCGATTCGAAACATATCTTGCCGAGTTTACCGCTGACCACGACGTCGAACTGCTCGCGAATCGTCTTGAGATCCGCGTGCTGCTTGCCGTAAGGGTCCTCGTAGACCGCATCCTCGGCAAAGAACGACATGAGGCCGTCGAGGTCTTGGCGGTTAAACGCATCGACGAAACGGGTTGAGAGGTCGTCGAGTTCAGCTCGGCGGTCTGCGGCGGCGGTCACATTCATGGGGAACCTCGTGATTTGATCGAAATTAATTGGGGACAGGTTACCTAATGGAAAACTACAGACAAGATTGCTTTGAGTAATCTGTCCCGGATTTACCTGAGATTTCAATCCAAAGGCTGAAGCAGTGGCGTAACGAAGTGTCGCTTAAAGTTTCCTCCCCTCATTCGAAGGTCATAACCCAACCTTGGAAAATGCACGACGACGCTGCCGACGGTTAAGTCTTCTCTCGACACGGCCATCCGCTCCCCGTCGAGCTGCACCAGTTCTCCCTCGACCGGGTCGCGGCCGTAGTCGGCAGCTCGGACGCGCACTTCGCTGCCAAGAGGTGGGTCTTCGTCAAATCGATCGGAGAGCAACGGGTCGGCGGGCTGCGATGCAGCCGCCACGTCCAGCGCCTCGCTTGGTGACATTTCCGTGGCCGCGCCATTGCCGAACGCCTGTACCCGCGCGCGCCACTCCTCGATACGCGGCAATCCATCCAGCTCAAACCCGAGGCGGTCCGTCCGCGCCGTCAGGAACCAGAGCGCGTGATAGACCGCGAGGTCGGCGACAGTGACGGCGGGGCCCGCGATCCAGTCGCGACCGTCGGAGAGCAGATCCTCGATCCAGCGGATTTGCACTCGCACATTGGGGGCGTTGCGTTTTGCCGCGCGGCGCACGGTCTCGTCGCTCGGGATCGGTAGGCCTCGCATTTGCGAGCGGTCGGCCTGCAGGTTCTTCGGCAGGACGTCGAGGTTGCTGCCCGACACATAAAGCGACATAGGGCGGAACAATTGGTTCTCGGCCCAATAGGCAATCATGTTCGCCGCCGCCGCGTGGGCCGCCGGATAGAGGGTCGGTGTCGGGAAACGGCGCTCCAGCTCGCGCAGGATCAGGGATGTGTCGCAATAGATGTCGGCGCCCACTTGCAGCACCGGGGTGCGGCGATATCCCCCGGTCAAGGAGGTGAGGTCCGGTTTTGGGGCGGTCGGTGGGATCGTCACGGAGCGCCAGGCTAGCCCCTTATAGCGGAGGGCCAGGCGGGCTTTTTCCGAATAATTGGAGAAATCATAATGGTGGAGAATCAGGTCCATGAAACGCTTCCTCGCCGATATGCGGTCGTATTCAAGAAGTGACATTTTGTCTAATTTATGATACGGTCCCACGCGTTCTTTGACACGCAAATTTCATTCGCTCACCCCTCAACTTTATAGAGGCGCTCTATCAGGTTCGAATCAGCGGTATTTTAATACTGTGCATGGGGTTGTTCCGCTATTTTTGTATAACCTCGATCCCCCGCACACAGGTTTGCGACGCCTCGATACAGTTGATTATCTGGCCGGAGACGAATTCGCTCAAATTGTTAGAATAAACAAGTGATCGAAATACATGGTGCACCATCACGTAAGGGAGGAAACGGATGCCCAAAAGACTTACCATCGATGAAATTCATGCATTGGCGAAATCAATATTGATGAAGCATGGATGCAGCGACGCCCAAGCGGACGCAGTCGCCAACACGGTCGCAAGCGCGGAGCGGGATCACGCCCATTCGCACGGATTGTTCCGCATGCCGGGCTACGTGGAATCCTTGACGAATAATAGCGTCGACGGAAACGCGATGCCCGAGATCAAGGAGCTGACGCCCGCCATCATCCAAGTGGACGGCAAGAACTGCTTCGCGCCGTTGGCGTTCAACGCGGGCAAGGACGCCCTCGTCGCAGCGACAAAGACCATGGGCATCGCCACAATGCCAATGGTCCGGGTGCATCATTTCTCGGCCCTGTGGAAGGAGACCGAGATGTTCGCGGAAGAGGGCCTAATCGCGATGGCCTTCACCGCCTATATGCCAAAAGTGGCGCCCGCCGGCGGCTCGAAACCGTTCTATGGGACGAACCCGATGTCCTTCGCCTGGCCGCGCAAGGACGCCCTGCCGATGGTCTTCGACCAGGCCTCAGCCGCGATGGCGATGGGCGATGTGATGCTAGCGGAGCGCGACGGTCACACATTGCCGGATGGTGTCGGTATCACGGCGGACGGCAGCCCAACCAACGATCCAAGCGAAGTTCTAAAAGGCAGCATCCTGCCCTTCGGCGGCTACAAGGGGGCCTCGATCGCACTGATGATCGAGTTGCTGGTCGGCCCCCTGATCGGCGAGACGACAAGCCCCGAGACGCACCGGCGTTACGGCAACGTCGGCGGACCTCCACAGGGCGGCGAGCTAATCATCGCCATGGACCCGTCGAAGTTCGGCAATGCGGCGGCTTGGTCCGACGACGCGGAGGTGCTCTTCGACGATCTGCACGCCATTGGGGGCACCCGCCTGCCCGGTGCCCGGCGTCAATCCCACCGGTCAGGCGCGCTCGCAGATGGTGTCGACGTCAATGACGCGCTGATGGAGACACTGGAGAAGCTGGCGGCGTAGCCACGCCCGGCTCAGGTTTGGGTCGCGCCGTTGCAGTTGATCATTTGGCCCGAGACAAAGCCGCCTTCCTCCGAGACGAGGAACCCGCAGAGCCCGGCGATGTGCATTGGCTTGCCGAGATGGCCGACCGGGATCAGCTTTTCCTGCTCGCGGATATGGGCGTCCATGGAGGCGTCCCGGTAGTCGCCCTCGATCGGGCCCGGTGAGATCGCATTGGCGGTGATGCCGCGCGATCCAAACTCTTTCGCCATCGACTTGGTAATACCCCAGAGGCCGTGCTTGGCGGCGGAAACCGGACAGCGGCCGTTATAGCCGTGCATGGCGTTCATACCGGTGATGTTGACGACCCGGCCCCAACCCTTCTCGACCATGCCCGGCACGAAGGCCTGCCCGGTGTAGAAGGCGGAGTGCATGTCGACCGAGATGACATTGTGCCAAAAATCCTCATCCATCTCGAGGAAGGGTTTATGGGGGCGAATTGCCGCGTTGTTGACGACGATGTCGACGCTGCCGAATTCGCCGAGCGCCGCCGATGCTATTTCCTTTACGGCGGCGCTGTTGCCGACGCTGCCCATGGCAACGATGGCACCAACACCCAGACTGCGCGCTTCATCCGCGACAGCCTCCACGCTGTCCCGGTCGGTCAAACCGTTGACAACGACATTGGCGCCGCGCCCGGCGAATTCGATGACGATGGCGCGGCCGATATTGTGGCCGGAGCCGGAGACGAAGGCGGTTTTACCGTCGAGGGTCATATTTTTCTCTCGTTTAATTTTGAGTCCGTTGGGGGAAAGGTAGGTCTGCTGGGAATGGCGAACAGACCACGCCGCCCTAAACTCACTTTCAGCAAATGAGGAAGGCGAGCATGAATACGAAAATCGATCCGGGCTGGGCCCATTTCGCGAAGTACACATTCTCTCCGGGGATCGAGCGGGACGGCTGGCTCTATATCTCGGGCATGACCGCCAGCGGCGAAGACGGGGCCATCGTATGTCCCGGCGATATCGGCGGGCAAACCGACTACATCCTGGCGCGCATGGGCGAAATTTTGAAAGCGGCGGGATGCGGTTATGAAGACGTGGTGAATACCCGCGATTACGTCACCACAACGGAGGGATATCGGGACACCGGCACCGTCCGCAAGAAGTACTTCAAGGAGCCCTACCCGACGGCCACCGGCGTCATCGTCGCCGGGCTGCTGCGCCCGGGCGCGCTCATTGAGATTGACGCTGTCGCAAAAATTCCAGGGAAATAGGATTTCTAAGACATGACAAACCGACCGACATTCCGCACAAAACTCTGCGATATTTTAGAAATCGAATACCCAATCATGCTGGCGGGCATGGGCTCTATGGGGAAGGCGACACCGCCGGCCCTCGTCGCTGCCGTCTCGAATGCGGGCGGCATGGGGGTTATCGGCGGCGCCGGCTTGGAGCCTGAGACCATCCGCGAGAAAATTTGCGAGACGCGGGCATTGACCGACAAGCCGATCGGAGTGGACCTGTTGTTGCCGGTGAACCTGGACACAAGTGCGGAGCCGACACGATCTTCGCTCCGCAAACAGATCGAGCGGGATTATCCAAAGCATTACGCCTTCATGCGCGGGCAATTGGAAAAGCACGGAATCAGTGAAATTTTGGTCGAAAGCGAGACCGTCGTCTCGGTCGACCAAACCCGCAAGCAGGTCGAAGTGGTGCTCGAAGAAGACGTCCAGGTTTTCGCAGCCGGGCTCGGTGATCCTTCCTGGGTCGTCCCGATGGCGCACGAAAAAGGCATGACCGTCATCGGCTTGGTCGGCTCGCCGCGGAATGCGGAGCGCCAAGCGGCGGCCGGATGCGACATCGTCATCGCGCAAGGCTACGAGGCGGGTGGCCATACCGGCAAAATTGCGAATTTCCCGCTCATTCCACAGGTCGTCGACGCTGTCGCACCGATCCCGGTCGTGGCTGCAGGCGGTATCGCGGACGGGCGCGGCATTGCGGCGGCGCTTTCCCTTGGTGCCATTGGCGCCTGGATCGGTACCGCCTTCATCGTCGCCGAGGAAGGCGAGACCCATGATGAGAACAAGCAACAGATCATTGACGGTCACAGCCAACAATTTGATCCGCAACGCTGGTATTCGGGGAAACCGTCCCGGCTGTTTGGGAACGACTATATCAAGGCATGGGAAGCGTCCGGCCTCGAACCCTTGCCGATGCCCTATCAGCGGGTGATCACCGATGACTTCAACGAGTCGGTGGCAGCAGCCGGAAAACTGGAGCTGCACATGAACCCGGCAGGACAAATCGCCGGCATGATCACGGAAAGAAAACCAGCGAAACAGATCATGGAAGACCTGGTCACAGGCACGATCGCCACCCTTGAGGAGATGCGGTACAAAGTGACAATCGGCGAATAGTATTCCATCCCCAATATAGAAGATGGAAACACCATGCTGGCCCCAATCGATGCGCTCGACGAAGAAGTGGCGATGCTCCACACGGATATCGATGTGGCGTCCGAAGCGACCCATGCAGGCATCACCGTCACCAAGGGTATTTATCGTGGTGTCGACTTAGTGCTGGCGAAATGCGGCGTCGGCAAGGTCAACGCGGCGATCTGCACGCAAATGCTGATGGATATCTATCAGCCGAGGCCGTCACCTTCAGCGGAGTCGCGGGCGGGCTGGTGCGTAACATGGCGTTCGTCGACATGGTGATCACCAGCCACCTGATCCAATTCGACGTCGACCTAACTGCCTTCGGGCGGCGGCACGGCGAGTTGCCCGACAGCAACCGGATATTCGAATCCGATCCCGAGCTGGTCCGCATCGCGGGCGAGGCCTATGACTGCGCCTTCCCTGACACCGTCGATGCTCCCGGTCTAATGGTCGGCACCGTGGTCTCCGTTGACAAGTTCGTAAAAAACTCGGAGACCCTGCGCTGGCTGCAATGGGAATTCTTGGCGCTGGCCACGGAAATGGAAGGCGCCGCCGTCGGCTATACCTGAAGCCTCAGCAATGTCTCCTTCGTCGTCATCCGCGGTATCTCCGACGGCGGCGAAGAGACAGCGCACACGGACTTCGAGGACAACATCCACAAGGTTCGCCAGAACAGCTACCGGTTATTGGAAAAGTTCGTGCCGCTGTATGGCGCGCTTTAATTACCCCGTCGGGTCGTCCGACACCTCAATCACGACCTTGCCAAAATTCTCGCCCTTGAGCAAACCCATCAGGGTGGCGGGGGCATTCTCCAAACCGGCGACGCGGTGCTCCTTATACTTCACTTGGCCGTCGCGCACCCACTGGCCCATGTCGCGCCGGAAGTCGGCCTGCATGTCGGCGAAGTCGCGGACGATGAAACCTTCAATATGGAGGCGATATGTGAGGACGGCCCGCATCAAAGTCGGGAGCTTATTGGTACCGGTTGGCAGGTCGGTCATGCTGTATTGCGCGATCAAGCCACAGACCGGCATCCGGGCCCAGAAATTGAACAACGGGATGACCGCTTCCAGCACGCGGCCCGCGACATTCTCAAAATAAATATCGATGCCGTCCGGACATGCGGCGGCGAGTTGAGCTTCGAAATCGTCGGCACGATGGTCAATGCAGGCATCGAAGCCGAGCTCATCTACCACGTAGGCGCATTTCTCCAGGCCGCCCGCGACACCGACGGCGCGGCAGCCTTTGATCTTAGCAATTTGGCCAACATTAGCGCCGACAGCGCCGGAGGCCGCGGCGACCACTAGGGTCTCCCCCTCTTTCGGCTTACCGAGCCGCAGCAGGCCCGAGTACGCCGTCATGCCGGGCATGCCGAGCACGCCGAGGGCGGTCGAAATGGGAGCTGCCGACGGGTCGACCTTGGAGAGCGCCGCGCCATCGGAGATCGCGAAGTCCTGCCAACCGCAACGCCCGACGAGGACATCGCCCTCGTCAAACTTACCGCCGTTCGACTTCTCGACGACGCTGACCGTGCCGCCTTCCATGACACCGCCGAGCGGCACCGGCTCCGCATAGGATTTCTCCGAATTCATGCGGCCCCGCATATAAGGATCGAGCGAGAGATAGACCGTGCGCAACAGCATCTCACCGTCACCCGGTGTCGGGATCTCACTCTCCGCAAGTTCGAAGTTTTCGGCGACAGGCTGTCCCTCCGGGCGGCGGGCGAGCAGGACTTGGCGGTTCTTGGTCATAGTGTGTTCCTTTGTTTGAGGAGGAAGCTAACGGATTGCAGCTCCGCCGCAAGGCCCTAACCCTCCCCCTACGCGGGCGAGCGTTAGCAGAAACCCTGCGCGCCTTGGCCGCAGGTTTTGGATATTGGATCACCGGGAGCGTGCGCTACATTTAGCCTCATGAATGATACACCAAATAAAAAACGCATCGCCGTTATTGGGGCCGGGGCGTGCGGGCTCTGCGCGGCGAAGTACCTCACGCAAGCAGGACTCGATGTGACGATCTTCGAGATCGGCTCGCAGATGGGCGGCATGTGGTGTTACGAGAACGACAACAAACGATCCTCCGCATACCGAACCCTACACATCAACACCTCGCGGGACGTCACGCGGTTCCACGATCTCGATTTCGATCCGGACGTGCAGTTCTTCCCCGACCATAGGGATATGCACAAATATCTCGTCAAATATGCCGAGCATTTCGATATCGCCAAGCTCGTCCGCTACAGCACCCCGATCAAGGACGTACGGCCGCTGTTCGACCCGAAGACGGAACCGCCGCTGTGGGAGCTGGAACTAGATGACGGTTCCACGGAACAATTCGACGCCGTGATCGCCGCGACAGGCCACCTGTCGGAGCCGCTACACGTGCCGATGTTCCAGAATGATTTTAAAGGCGAGTACCTGCATGCACATTACTACCGCGAGCCCGAACCCTATGTCGGGAAACGCATCTGCATTGTCGGTGTTGGTAATTCAGCCTGCGACATCTCAGGCGATGTTTGCGCCACCGCCAAGCGTTGCGTGCTGGTCGCCCGCTCGGGCGTATTGATTTTGCCGAAGCTCTTATTCGGGATGCCATTTACCGACATCACCCGGAAGATTCAGCGCCATTGGATTCCCGCATCCCTGCGGCGGCGCTTCACACGCTGGCTGACTTATCTAGCGCATGGGGACATCACCAAGCTCGGCTTCAAACCACTCGTCGACAAACGAGCGCATGTCACCAGCAACGGCACAATCATCACCGACGTCGCCTATAGCCGGATTGAAGTAAAACACGGCATCGAGAAGATCGAGGGCAAGACCATCCATTTCGTCGACGGCTCGTCGGATGAATTCGATGTACTGATCGCGGCGACCGGATACCTGATCGATCTGCCGTTTATCTCTCGTGAGGTCGTACCGTTGGCGGACAACAAACTCAACCTCTACAAACGCATGACACGGCCCGATTGGCCCGGCCTCTACTTAATGGGCTTCTTCAATCTCGATTCCGCATTGAACATGGTCTACGAGCATCAGGCACGTTGGGTGCGCGACATCGAATTGGGCGAGGCTAAGATGCCCACCGCCGCGGAAATGGAAGCGGACATCAAGCGCAAGGACGATTGGGTGAAACAGAACTACAATGATTCGCCGCGCCACACGATCGAGGAAGAGCATGTGCCATATATTCAGGCGCTGAAGAAATCTCTGAAGGCGATGCGCCGAGCGGCTCGGAATTAACCGGCTACCTACGGAACCTCATCCTGAGGAACCCGCTAAGCAGGCATCTCGAAGGGCGCCGCCAACCGATCAAAGCGCGTTGTAACCGCCATCCACAAGCAGGTCGTCGCCGGTCATGAAGGAAGATTCATCGGACGCCAAGAACAGCGCTGCGTTCGCGATCTCCGTCGGCAGGCCGACACGTCCCATCAGGGTGAGCGCACCGGATTCTTGTTGCGCCGCTTCCTCACTGCCGGAACGCTCGAAGATGCGCTCCGTGCCGATCGGTCCCGGAGAGAGCGAGTTGACGCGGATGTTATCGCCCACATGATCCGCCGCCATGCTACGCGCCATCTGGATGAGCCCGCCCTTAACCGCGCAATAATCACTTCGCATCGGTTTGCCAACACTACCGAGCTGCGACGCCACATGAATGATCGAGCCGCCGCCGGAAGCCCGCATAGCCGGAATCGCGTATTTGCTCATCAGCATGGGACCCGTGAGGTTCACGTCGATGGCGCGCCGCCATTCCGCGATATCGACTTTCTCGACCGTATTCTTGCCAATGAAATAAGCGGCATTGTTCATCAAGACATTGAGCTTGCCGAATTCATCGAGCGCTCGCTTCACCACCGCCTCGCAAGACGCGGCATCCGAGACATCGCAGCGTTGACCGACAACATTGCCGCCGCCCGCCAAAATCTCTGCGGCAGTCTTCTTAATGCCGTCGCCGTCAATATCGGCGAGAACGAGCGAGGCGCCCTCGGCGCTGAACCGCTCCGCCGTCGCGCGCCCGATCCCCCGCACCGCACCGGTGATAATGCCAACTTTCCCTTCGAGACGTTTCATGCCCGTTCTTCCTTTTCTTGATAGGCCGCTTTATGGGCGGCGGTCTGTTCGTCGTATCCTTCGCGGTAGCGCCGATAGGCCGCTTCATGATGCCTGGCATTTTCCGACACCTCGTGTTCGCGCGGGTCCGGCTCAATCTCAAAATTCCTGTACCGGTCGGTACCCCGCGCGAAACTCGCCCCCATGCGATAGCTGCCGACATGATAGACATGTGCAGGGATATAGCTGATTCCAAATCCGATGCGTCGATCATCCGACCGGTTTGGCTCCGAACTGTGAATCACCATCGTGTGGTGGAACGAGAACTGACCGGCCTTTAACGGCGCGCTCTTTACGTTGGTGTCGTCAAAACTCTCGGTGATGGCCTGGCTGCCATGATTGACGCTGCCCGCCACTGTTTGCGGTGCATGATAGAGCTGCCCGAAATTTGAACTGCCGACAACGAAATTCATACAGCCGGCTTCCTCTGAGGCTTCCGATAAGGCAATCCAGGCCGTGACATGTTCGTAGGGCTGCATTCCAAAATATGTTGCGTCCTGATGCCAAGCGGTGATCTGGTCGGTGTCGGGATTCTTGATGAAAAACGTGGCATTGAAGATCAGAATATCCGGGCCGATTAAATCCTCAACCGCATCTAACACGCACGGAATGCGGACCAGCTCCGCGGCCCAAGATTCGCGGACGTGAACCTTGCGGTACTGCCAGGGCTCCAATGGTGCCCCGCCCTGTTCCCGCTCATACGCTTCCAGACAATCACGATAGTGGCGCGCTTCCTGCGTCGTCAGCGCTTCAAACGGAGCGAGAAAATTCTCCCGCCGGTATTGCGCCACCTGTTCATCGGTCAGGATATTCGGCATCGTTACCTCCGGATTAAGCTGTAGAGCGAACCGGGCCGTCTTCCAGGGGAGAACAGCTCTACTTCGCACCTTCGCGGCGGCAGGCGTAGGCCATTAGGACACTCGCCAATATGACATAAACCGCGCCGGCGACACCCATAACCGCTAGCGATACTTCCGCATCAAGGCCGAGCCCCAACAACGGTGGCGCCAGAGCAGAGCCAAAGACGCTGACGGTCGCCGCGAAACTTCGGATAGCACCGATATGCCGCGTCCCATAGACGTCAGCGAGCAATAACGGCACACAGGTCACCATCAGCCCCGAGGTCATTCCGAAACACCCCAAATAGACCCATGCCCAGATGAAATGATCGAAATATCCAACGATAAGGACACCCGCCGCGAGGGGCACCAAGGCGAAGGGCATCAAACGCACCGCACCTACCCGATCCGCGAGATCGCCCGCATACGTCGAAAACATCACCGTCGTGAGCGCAAAGACGGCGTATCCCCCAGTCACCCATTCCGCCGACCATCCCTTCATGTCGGCGATCGTCAATTGATGAAAATTCATCGCGGTCTCAAGCAGCGCCGGAGCCATCAAGGCGGGCAGCATCAGAAAGAAAAACGGATCGCGAAGCATATGACCTAACCGCCGGTCGGATACAGGCGCGCTTTCGCCCACCTTGGATATCTCCCCTTGATCCGGAGTGTCATGCCGTCGTGGCAACAGCCAAATGATGAGCGGGATCATCAGTAATCCCGCGACCCCGCAAACCGCGTAGGTCGAGCGCCATCCAATCGCTCCAATAACCGCGACCGCCAGGACCGGCAGAAATGCCCGTCCAGCCGGAAACCCAAGCATGGCGATAGCAACTGCCTTGCCCCGATCGCGCACAAAGAATTTCACCATTCCGGTGACCGCCGTGTGCTGACACAGGCCTTGGCCAAACTGGCGTAACAGAAAGATCATGACGATCAGCGTCCATGCCGCCGGCGCCAGCGACATGGCGAAACACGCCGCCACCATCCCAATCGCGACAATGATCGCGTAGGTGCGCACTGGCATTCGATCTATAAGACGGCCGGAAAACGGCAGCAGCGCCGCCGAGGCTAAGGTCCCGATCATATAAATCGAGCCCCATTCGGTATGGCTCAGGCCGAACTCCGCTTCGATACTGGGGCTAAAGACGCCAACGAAATAGGTCTGGCCGAAGCTCGACCCGAAAGCCATCAAGAACCCGAAACCCAACATATAGCGATTTCGATAGGCGAAACTCAAGTAGCCGGTGCGGGTTGGGCCGCCGTCGCTCATGCCCGCGACCGAACATGGAAGATCATCAGGAGACTAGATGCGACAAAATAGGCGACGGACACGAGTGTCATGGTCAGGATCGACACATCAAGATCGAGCGCGAATCCGAGTGCCGGAGGCCCAAGCGCCGAGGCAAAAACGCTTAGGGTGGCAACGAAACTGCGAATCGCGCCAATATGCTGCGTGCCATACAGCTCGGAAAGAAACACGGGTATCAGTGTCGCCTTTATGCCTGAGCCGATGCCGTAGAGCCCAAGATATACCCACGCCCAAGCAGCGTGATCAAAGAACCCCAAGATCAATGTACCGATGATGTACGGTGTGAGTGAATAAACATAAAGCCGCACCGCGCCGATCTTGTCGACCAATGTTCCAATCCACATTGACGCCATGATCGTCGTCCCGGCATAAACGGCGTAACCAGTCGTAACCCATTCTGCGGACCACGACTTCAGCGCGGCAATCGGCAATAAATGGAAACTGAGCGCAGTATCAAAAAAAGACGGCGCCAGTATTGCCGGTAAAAACAGATAGAAAATCGGATCGCGCAGCACCTGGCGCAACGATCGATCTTCGTGATGCGTCGTTGATCGCGCCATTTTCCTTTCCGTGCTTGGAGCTTCCAATGCCAAGGCGGTTTCTCGGCGCGCGTGGCTCGTCAACAACCAGGCGACGGCCGGCGTCAGCAACACCAGGACCAGCACAGCGCAAACGGCATATGTCTCTCGCCATCCAATCGCCGCGATGAGGGCGACGGTCGCGACTGGCATCAGCGCCCGCCCCATGGGAAAGCCGAGCGTCGCAAGTGCCACCGCCTTACCCCTATCACGACGGAAATATTTCACCATGCCAGTGACGGCGGTATGGCTGGCAAGGCCTTGTCCGGCCTGACGCAGCATGAAAATCATCGGTATGAGGAACCACGCCGTTGGCGAGAACGCTGCCGCTGCGCAGGCGACCGCGATAAACCCGCAGACCAATAAGGCATAGGTGCGCAGTTCCAGGTGATCGATCCAGCGCCCGGTAAACGTGAGTGCCCCCGCCGACATCAAGGTGCCGGCCATATAAATAGAACCCCACTGGCTGTGACTGAGGCCAAACTCAGCCTCAATGCTCGGTGTGAAAATGCCGATGAAGAAGGTCTGACCGAAGCTCGATCCGAGTGCCATCAAAAAACCAAAAGCGAGTAAGCGCCGGTTCCGCAGCGCGAATTGGATATAACCGATATTGGAGGAACTGCTCATGGAGCGGGCTATTTAGCACAAGCTCGGCGGCGAAACAGCTTTCGCGTTGGCAGTGGGCCTGTTCGAGGCTGGACCTAATTTAAACTTCAATGTCATTCCCACCTTCGCGCGAATGACGCACAGGAGGGAGATCATCAAATGGCTGCCATCGCATTCGATATTCCGGAAGACGTATTAGCGATGCGGGATGGGTTGCGCGCCTTCGCCGAGGCAGAGGTTCTGACGCGCCATGAAGCGAACCATGATTTTTTCGAAGACCAACGCCAACTCTATAACGAAGACGGGCGGTTCTCCGACAAATTGTTGACCCTGATCGGTGAAGTCCGCCGGGCGGCGTCCAAGGC
Source organism: Alphaproteobacteria bacterium (assembly GCA_049601975.1). Taxonomy (GTDB): domain Bacteria; phylum Pseudomonadota; class Alphaproteobacteria; order UBA8366; family UBA8366; genus UBA6544. The sequence goes on from JBMYRC010000036.1 coordinate 25,717, forward strand.
AGGCTATTACCAGATGTGCGTGCCGGAGAAATTGGGCGGAGGCGGCATGGGACATCTTGCCTATTTCGTCGGGTTCGAGGAATTGTTCCGCACTTGCGGTCCGCAGAATTGGCTCATGCTGTATGCGGTCAGCCATTGGGCCTTCGGGCCGAGCCGGATGCTGGAGAAAGTCACCGATCAGGCCCGTGCGGAAATATTGACGCCGATGATGGCCGGCGAGAAATCCATGTGCTTTGGATTGTCCGAGCCGGGAGCGGGGTCAGACGCCTCACAAATAAAGACGCGGGCTGTGCCAGATGGCGACGGATGGCGTATCACTGGCCGCAAGATTTGGACCTCAAATTCACCTGTCGCCGATTACTGCGTCGTCTTCGCCGTCACCGACCCTGAGACACGGGGTGGTATTTCGGCATTCCTGGTCCCGACCAGTGCGCCCGGTTTCCAGGTGCAGCGCATTGTCAAAATGTTCGGGCATATCGGTGGTGACGAAGCGGAACTGACGTTGGACAATATCTATGTGGAGCCCTGGCAATTGGTCGGCGATCTGCACAAGGGGTTCTCGGCGGCGCTCTACGGCGTATCCCTCGGACGCATATACAATTCCGCCCGCGCCGTCGGCTACGGCCGCTGGGCGTTGGAACAGGCGCTCGAATACGCCAGTGTCCGTGAGGCTTTCGGCAAAACAATCTCGCAATATCAGGGCGTCACCTTCCCGCTCGCCGAGAGTGCGACCGAATTGCACGCTGCGCATTTGATGGCGCTCAACTCCGCGACTCTACTCGACCGAGGTGAAGCCGCCGTCAAAGAGCTGTCGATGACGAAAGCCTATGCCGTGCAAGTCGGCTACAAGGCGGTGGATAGGGCCATGCAGACCCACGGTGCCATGGGTTTTACAAATGAGCTTGGCCTTTACCACGCCTGGCATGCGTTGCGGATCGTCAATGTCGCCGACGGCACCAATGAAATCCTTAACCGCACCATTGCGCAACGTTTACTGAAAGGCGACCGCGACCTCTAGAACGGAATCCAGGAATGCTCGCGTCCATAATGCAGGTAGCCTGCATTCGCACCGACCCTTAGCCCCATTCCGGTCCGCATCGGTGCCAGAATGACGTTGCCGTTCTGCTGATAGTTCACACCTACGCCGGCCACGAAATAGAAACTGCCGCTGACACCTGGATAGCGTTTGTAAATGTCGTCCGCGTCCTTGCTGCCATAGACCAGGGTCATCGACTTCGCCGCATTGCCGCCGAAATCGAAACCGATGGACGGCCCCTGCCAATATACCTTCTGCTTCGGACCGTTCTTGATGCTCAATTCGCCATTTCCATAGCGCAGACCAACAAAAAATGCGCCACCGACTTCCTCACCTAGGATATAGCCGTTTGGCTTGCCCAACTCTCCGAAGATTTTTTCGACCGCCGTGGCCAAACCGCCGCTAGTCTCACCAAAGAAACCGCGCGCTGCGTTCAAGATTTCATTCTGCGTGTAAAAATCATCGGCGGCTTTCGATGTCGTTGGTGCCATCGCGACGATAGCTAACGTCATGATTACCATTATCACTCTTGCTAAATACCGCATCAATTGATCCCTCTCGTATGGTCATCAAATCTAGCCGCTCTTACCCATTATGGCAGAAAATTGCCGGAACTGTTATAAAAGAAGTTATGCGCAGCAAATCCACGATCCAAGTTATCGAATGCCATGCCGAAGGCGAAGTCGGCGATGTTATTATCGGCGGCGTCTCACCGCCACCGGGCACGACAATATGGGATCAATCCCGTTTTATCGCCAAAGACGAAACATTGAGAAATTTTGTGCTCAACGAACCGCGAGGCGGTGTCTTCCGCCACGTCAACCTTCTCGTCCCGCCAAAGCATCCCGATGCCGACGCCGCCTTCATCATCATGGAGCCCGCGGACACGCCGCCGATGTCGGGATCAAATTCGATCTGCGTCGCGACGGTTCTCTTGGAAACCGGTATTATTCCAATTGTCGAACCGGAGACACGCCTCATCCTCGAAGCACCGGGGGGTCTAGTAAATATCACCGCAAATTGCAGTGACGGTAAAGTCCACTCGATCCGGGTTCGGAACCTGCCGTCATTCGCCGACAAACTGGGCATCGCCATCGACGTGGCAGGCATCGGCACTCTGACCGTAGATACCGCGTTCGGTGGCGACAGTTTTGTGCTCGTGGATGCGGCCACGCTCGGGTTTTCACTCACCCCAGACGAAGCGCGGGATATCGCCACGACCGGCATGAAGATCACGGCGGCGGCAAACGAGCAATTGGGCTTCGTGCATCCGGAACTGCCCGATTGGTCACATATCTCCTTCTGCGAAGTCACAAACCCAGTTGAATTACGCGACGGGGTCAAATTCGGGCGCAACGCAGTCGCAATTCGGCCCGGCAAGATCGACCGTTCCCCCTGTGGCACCGGATGCAGTGCGCGTATGGCCTTATTGCATGCGCGCGGTGAGCTCGCGCGCGGTGAGCAATTCGTCGGTGAATCGCTCATCGATTCCACATTCGATTGCCGGATCGAAGATATTGTCGGCGTGGCCGGCCGACCCGCGGTGGTGCCGTCGCTGGCGGGACGTGCTTGGATTAGCGGCATGAAAACACTGATGCTAGACCCGGACGACCCATGGCCCGAAGGATATCGCTTGAGTGATACTTGGCCGCAAATCGATTGATCACAAACATCGCATTTTTGCACACGCGGGCTAATCTTGCTTAAGGGAAAATAGGGAGATATCGATGGTCGTAACGTTGACCGACGAACAACAGATGATCCGCGAGAACGTGCTGCGCATTTGCAGTGATTTCGATGACAATTATTGGCTGGCACGCGACGAAGATGGTCTCTTTCCAGAGGATTTCTGTTTGGCTTTGGCAGAGGCTGGTTATCTCGGTATCGCCATGCCGGAAGAGTACGGCGGCAGCGGTCTCGGCATTACGGAAGCCGCCGTCATGGTGCAGGCGATCTCCGAATCCGGTGCGGCGAACGGCGGCGTCTCCTCCGTCTCAATCAATGTATTCGGCGTCAATCCAATCGTGCAATATGGCACGGATGAGCAAAAACAGCGCTGGCTCCCGCCGGTCATGCGGCGCGAGGAACGAGCCTGCTTTGCCGTTACGGAACCGGATGCGGGTCTCGACACGTCTCAAATATCGACGCGGGCGGTGCGTGACGGCGATCGCTATCTGGTCCACGGCCAAAAAATTTGGACGACCACCGCGCAGGTCGCTGATAAGATTCTGCTTATCGCTCGTACTGCGCCGAAGGAAGAAACAGACAGCCCGATCGACGGGTTATCATTGTTCTACGCCGACCTCGACCGAGACTATGTCGAGATCAAGGAAATCCCGAAGATGGGTCGCAAATGCGTTGATTCGAACAGCGTGTTTTTCGACGGTATGCCAATCCCCGTGGAAGACCGGATCGGCGAAGAGGGCAAGGGTTTCCGCTATCTTCTGCACGGCCTCAACCCAGAACGCATTCTACTTGCAGCGGGCCTCGTCGGTCTTGGTCGGGCCGCACTCAATAAGGCGACCAATTACGCCAAGGAACGCATCGTCTTTGAGCGCCCCATCGGCATGAACCAAGGTATCCAGCATCCGCTCGCCGAAAGTTGGGCGGAGTTGGAAGCGGCGAACCTGATGGCCTTCGCCGCGGCGCAGAAATACGACCAGGGCGAACATTGCGGCGCCGAGGCGAACGCGGCCAAGTACCTAGCGGGTGAAGCGGCGTTCAAAGCCTGCTCAAACGCCATTCAAACCCATGGCGGCATGGGCTACGCGAAGGAATTTCATGTTGAGCGGTATTTCCGCGAAATGCTGATTCATCGCATCGCACCGGTTAGCCCACAGATGATTTTAAATTACCTGGCCGAACGTGTTCTCGGCCTGCCGCGATCTTATTGAGGAGTTAATCATGTCCGCCACCAAGCTCTGGAAGTCCGGCCCTATCCCGCAACTCGTCAATGTCGACCGACTGGTCGCGATCATGGAACAACGCGGTATCGACGGTGTTGTCGCCAGCTCACACCAAAACCTCTACTACCTGTCGAGCTTGAATGCCGTCGCGCAAAAGTCTGACGAGCCGCGACCGTTCGCGGTGGTCATATCGCGGCACGCGCCCGACAAGCCCATCCTGATAATGCCGGAATATTATATTGGTGCAGTGGCGCGGCAGGGCAGCTGGATCGAAGACATTCGCCCTTATCGCTCGATGATTTCGCCGATGGACCGCCCTGCTTCAGAGGGTGACATAGAGCGCTTCATCCCGCAATCCAGCGGCGATCTCGAATGGCTCGCAAGCGCGCGGGACCACTATGCCAAGACAATGATCATGAGCCTAGAGAAGGCCCTCTCCGATCTAGGGCTATCGGGCAAGAAGGTCGCGTATGATGACGCCCGCCTCGGACTGCGCCTCTCCGAAAGTGTGGAAGAGGTCGCCGACGGGTTCAGCCTATTGATGTCCGCACGCAGCGTGAAGACACCGGTCGAAATTGATTTTCTGCGCGAGTCGACCGCGGTGAATCAAGCGGCGATAGAGGCGACGATCGGGCAGTATGTGCGCGGCATGACTTGGTTTGATCTGAACCATGTCTATAACGTCGCGGCGACCCAAAACGGCGGATTCGTCCACGATCCAGGCGCGCTGGTCCTCGCCAGCCCGCGCGGCGGCGACGCCTCCGTCGCTTTCACATCCGAATTCGACGACTTTGAGCTCGAACCAGGTATGCGCATCATGTTCGACTGCCACGGCACAAAGGACCTTTATTGTTGGGACGGCGGCAAGACCTGGATTATCGAAGGACAGCCGGAAGACGCGGAAACGCCCGAAGTGAAGGGCACGCGCCTGGCGATGGAGGAAATCCAAGCCGTCTTCAAGCCTGGGAAGAAGGTCAGTGAATTACAGATACTCGGGCGAGATACATTTCGAAAGGCAGGCGTTGCCGATCCGGAGTCGTGTCTATTATTTTTCCATGGCTTGGGGCTTAGTCATATGGACCAGGAAATCGGCAGCGAAGTCGAAGGCAGCGCCACCGGCGACTGGGTGCTTGACGATCAAATGGCCATCGCCATTCACTTGCTCGTCCCGGGCGGCGCCAAGGAACGGTTCTGGCTTGAGGATATCGCACTCGTGACGGGTGAAGGTGCGGATCGCATCTTTACCTGGGACCTCAACCCACAAATTGGCTAACCGATATGACAGCTGAAGAGAACGATCCCGAGCGCCGCTTCCTCCCTGAGTTCGACACGGCACTTGGTATCCGATCGAAAAAAACTCGAGCAGTTACAAAATATTGGCAATCGAAACGGAAGGGCCAGGAGATGCCATCAAGGGCAGATAATGAACCGACCGAGATTCCAACTCTGCTGCCCTATCTCGCCTTGATCGACGTCGAATTGAACCCGCGGCGATTGCGGTGGCGTTTGGTGGGAACACACATCACTGGCGCTATGGGTAACGACTATACCCGTTTCTATTTCGACGAAAAATATTCCGGCCCCGCCCATGCCGATCTGATCGCCGTGTAAGAACGCATCCTTCAATCGAAGGCACCAATCCGATATTTCGGCCGCCCAACTTTCGCCGATAAAAACTTTGCCGAATATGAGTCGACGCATCGGCCCCTTTCACAAGATGGTTCCAGCGTCGACACCATTTTGGTCGGCCTTGAATTTTTCTCCCAAAAACCACTTCCGTTTCGAACATCACACCCGTCGCCAAGAACGTGCGCCGCTCCAACTTAATACGAGTAACATTTGACGATTCCAGGAGCACAACATGAAAGTCGGTTTTATCGGCCTTGGTACCATGGGCGCCAGCATCGCCCTGAATGCCGTCAAGGGTCAGCACTCGCTCGTTGTCCACGATATCAATCAAGATGCGGCAAAACCGCATCTGGAGATCGGGGCTGAGTGGGCGGCATCACCCAAAGAGGTCGCGGCACAAAGCGAGGTTGTATTCACATCGCTTCCGGGGCCGCCCCAAGTCGAGGAGGTAGCCCTTGGCGAGAACGGCCTGATGGAAGGCTTTTCCGCCGGCAACGCTTATTTCGACCTCAGCACGAATTCCCCAACCGTGATGCGCCGTCTGCACGCGACGATGCAGGAGAAAGGTGTCGAAGTCATGGATGCGCCGGTCAGCGGCGGACCTGATGGCGCGAAAAGCGGTAAGATGGCGATCTGGGTCGGTGGCGATCGCGCGACTTTCGATAAATACAAGACGGTCCTCGATACGATGGGGGACGCGGCTCGGTATATTGGTCCAATCGGCGCAGGATCCATCGCCAAACTCGTCCACAATTTATCGGGCTACATCATTCAGACTGCGATGGCGGAAACATTCACCATGGGCGTCAAAGCCGGGTTGGAGCCGGATGCTCTTTGGGAGGCGGTACGACAAGGAGCACTCGGTCGCAGACGAAGCTTCGATACCCTGCACCGGAATTACCTACCGCAAAAGTTCGATCCACCGGATTTTGCCTTGGCGCTCGCCCGCAAGGATGTCGCGCTGGCCTGCGAACTCGGCCGCGAATACGACGTGCCGATGAAACTGGCGCACACCACATTGGCCGAAATGACGGAAGCCTTGAACCGCGGCTGGGCAGGGCGCGATTCGCGCGTCGCTATGACCCTACAAAACGAACGTGCCGGCGTCGACATCAAGGTCAATCCCGAGCGACTCAAGAAAATTCTAGACAACGATTAATAATTCAATAAATAATAATAATATATAATAGCGCACTATTATAATTATAGAGCGCTATTTTTATATTAAATATAAATATTTATATAATAAATAACGATCAATATTTAATACTATCTGTTTTTACTTAATTTCATTTATTAAAGAATTTATAATTAAAACCAACACAGAATTAAACCACTGCGGGAAGACAAGCGGTTAATTTCATAGATCGCAACATCACTTCCTTTCCGTCCAACAGGCGCAACACGAAAAGGTTCGATCATACGAACCTAAATAAAGGAATTGAGCGATGTTAGATTCCGCCACCATTGCAGGTGTCGTCGTCGGATTGACGTTGGTCTCCTTAGCGATACTGACCAGATCCGATATCTGGATATTCCTAAATCTTCCGGGCTTCCTCCTCGTCGTCGGCGGTACTCTCGCGGCAACAATGATAAAATTCCCGATGTCGGGTATTCTCATTGCCTTCCTGGCCGGCTTAAAAGCCGCTTTCACCAATGAAAAAGACAGCCCTCGCGACTACATCCGCGATGCAATTAAGCTAAGCAAAATTGGGCGCGAGCAAGGCATGCTGGTGTTGGATCAAATCAAATTGAGAAATCCCTTCTTCCAACAGGGCGTCCAACTCTGTGCGGACGGATGCGAGCTTCCTTATATCCAAAAAACCCTCACCCCGCATATGTCGCAGGTGATCAAAGAGGAAGAAATGGGCACCAAGATTTTCGCCGCGTTCGGCAAATCCGCGCCAGCTTTCGGTATGTTTGGCACCTTAGCGGGGCTCATTCAAATGCTCAGTAATATGAATGATGCTAATAGTCTCGGTCCCGTCATGACCGTCGCCTTTTTGACGCACTGTATGGCGTGCACATGGCGAACCTTGTCGCTTTACCGATTGCCAACAAACTTTCCACGAAAGCGAGCTGGGTCGGTGTTCACGAGAAACCCAGTGACAAGCGCTTCGCGGAATACCCCGATGAGTCCATTGCGGATTGCCAACAACGGCTTGGATTGGAGCAATGAGGACCGGAAATGAAGTGCTCACCGCTTGACAGACGTCCCCCTACTCCGTATTTCCATCTTCGCTTGAAAGAGCATTTGCGGCGGATTAGCTCAGCTGGTTAGAGCAGTGGAATCATAATCCATGTGTCCG
>JBMYRC010000037.1:0-32083 GCA_049601975.1 Alphaproteobacteria bacterium
ATCCCAACCTTGGTCCGCAAATCGGCGGAGTAGTGGGGGCGTATGCAAGAAACGCTTGAGGATTTCTTCCGCGCGCTGCGGGCGGCCGATATTCCGATCTCGCCGGCGGAGGCCATCGACGCGCATCTGGCGGTCGACAGCGTCGGTTATTCCGACCGGACTTTATTGAAAGATACGTTGTGTATCGCGCTGGCGAAGTCGGCGGCCGAAACCCATCGTTTTGATGATTGCTTCGACATGTTCTTCGCGCGTGACGAGTTCAAAAGCAGCGACGCAGAGGCGGGCGATTCAGAATCCAGATCCGAAGCCAGCGACGGCCCCGCACCGTTACCGGAAGGGCTGCCGCAAGAACTGCAGAACTCAGAATTGCTGCAAATGCTGGCGGATGGCGACCGCGAAGGGTTGGCGCAACGGATGGAACAGGCGGCGCGCGAGTCCGGGGCGATGAACATCCGCTACGTCACACAACGCGGTTTGCTGGTGCGGCGTATTCTAGACCGGATGGGGTTGCGTGAATTGGAAGCGGCGATCCGGGCTCTCAACCAGAACGAAGAAAACGCCGGTGAAGGCGATGCGGCACAGGAACTCGCACAGGCACGGCAGGATTTGTTCCAAGAGGCGCGGCAATATCTGGACCGGCTCTATGAGCTTTACGCCCGGCCCTATGGCCAACAATTGCGTGAGGAGTTCCTGGCGGAGACCGCTCTGTCCGCTGTTGAAATGCGCGACTTCGAGCGTATGCACAAGCTGGTTCGCAAGATGGCGAAGAAACTGGCGACCCGTTACAACCGGCGGCGCAAGCAGACACGGCGCGGTGTGCTCGATGTGCGGCGGACCTTGCGGCGGAACATGGCAAATGATGGCATTCCCTTCGATACGGTGTGGAAACAGACCAAGATCGATCGCCCGCGCATTGTTGTGATCTGTGATGTCTCACGCTCGGTCGCGGCGGCGGCGCGGTTCCTGTTGCTGTTCCTGTATTCGTTGAACGAGGTCATCGCGAAATTGCGGGCCTATGCGTTTTCCGACCACATGTCGGAGATCAGCGGTATCCTCGAAGAAAAATCGGTTGAAGTCGCGATCCCGGAAATTCTCGATAAGATCGGTTTTAGGCCGACGGATTACGGTCAATCCTTCGCCGATTTCGAGGAAGATTTCGGTGACGTCATCGACCGCAAAACGACGGTCATTATTCTGGGTGATGGTCGCTCGAACCATAACGACCCGCGTGTCGATCTGATGCGCTGGATACATGATCGCGCGAAAGCGGTGATTTGGTTGAACCCGGAGCCGAAGACATTTTGGGGCACCGGCGATTCCGAGATGCTGCGCTATCAACCGTTCTGCCACGTCGCCACGGTATGCAGAACGGTTCAAGACCTGGAACGCATCATTGATGATGTGTTGAAGAGTTATATCCGGGCGTAAGGTCCAGCGTTCTATTCACCTTGAATTGGCGCATCCGGCATTTGGAACGGATGCAAGCTCTCATAAGCGCGGGCGGCGCGCAGGACCAACGCGTCTTGGAATAACGGGCCGACGAGTTGTAGTCCGGCCGGTAGGCCGTCTGCAGTAAACCCACACGGCACGGCGGCGGCGGGTTGTTGGGTCAGATTGAAGGGATATGTGAACGGCGTCCATTGGTGCCAGCGGTTGAATCCGTAGCCTTCCGGGAATTCGATGCCGGCGGCGAATGCGGGCAGCGGTTGGCCCGGTGTGAGGAGCAGGTTGTAATCTTGAAAAAATGCTTGCATACGCTCTCCGATGCCGGCTCGTTGTGAGGCGGCGTCGATGTAGTCAGCCGCGGCGACCCTGCGTCCTCGGTCCATGATTTCACGCAATCCGCGATCCAAAAGGAAATGCTTTTCGACGGGAACGGCTTTAGCTGCTGCGGCGGCGGATGCGAACCAATGGGTTTGGAAGACGGCTTCCGCATCGGCCAAATCGGGGTCGACTTGTTCGACCACGGCACCCAGTTCCTCGAATGCCTTTGCGGCGGCGTCGACGCGGTCCGCAACTTCCGGGTGAACGAATTTCACATGACCCAATGTCGGGCTATAGGCGATCTTTAATCCCTTCACGCCGTCTTCAATGCCGTCCAAATGATTGCGGTCGTCGGGTGGCAGCGCCGTCCAATCGCGGATATCCGGTCCCGACATGACGTTCAGCATAACGGCTGCATCGCGGACAGTGCGCGTAATTGGGCCGGTGTGGGACAAGGTGCCGAAAGGACTGGCCGGCCAGGCGGGGACCCGTCCGTAAGTCGGTTTGATGCTAAAGACTCCGGTGAAGCTGGCGGGGATACGCACAGAGCCGCCTGCGTCCGTGCCAGTATGGAGTACGCCCATGCCGAGCGCCGTCGCCGCCACGGCCCCGCCGCTACTGCCGCCGGTTGTCCGCGAGGTGTTCCAAGGATTACGGGTCACGCCACTCAATGCGCTGTCGGTGATGCCTTTCCATCCAAATTCCGGCGTCGTCGTCTTACCGAGGAAGACGGCGCCGGCCTCGCGCAGCCGTGCGACCGGTGGCGCATCGGTGTCCCAAGGCCCATCGGGGTCGGTTGTCTTGCTACCCCGCAACGTCGGCCAGCCTTTGGCCAACATCGTGTCCTTCAAGGTTGTCGGGACACCGTCGATAGGGCTGAGTGGCTCGCCGCTCTGCCAGCGTGCCTCGGACGATTTCGCCGATGCCGTGGCTGCTTCCCGATCGACGACGACGAAAGCATTCACAGCGTCATTGCAAGCATCGATCCGTGCCAATGCGGCTTCGGTGGCTTCCACAGGGGAGAGTTGTTTCGCGCGAAACGCTTCATTTAGTTGGTCGACGGAGAGTGAATGGAGGTCGGTATCGGACATGGCGGCAATCCTGGAAATGTGTGGCAGTTAATATGCCCTTGTCTTCGCTGCGATGAAAGAGAGCCGAGAGGCGTCTTGATCGCAATGGCCGGCCCGCGTAGCGTTGGCGCTGGCGATTTAGTACAAGGTGCAAATGAGCGTTTATCTTACAAACGATCGGCTGGTAAGCAGGTTCCGCGTTATTGTCCCTGCAGTTTTGTGCCTTGTTGTCGCTGTGCTATGGGCAGGCCGCAGCGATGCCGGGCCGCGCGAAAATATGTTGAATTGGTCGACCGCTGCTAAATTTGAGAACATCAGCCCGTATTTTGATTTTCGTCCTGAAATCCAAGTGTTCTCTCATCTGATCTGGGACAGGCTATTCTATCGGGAACCAAATTCACCGGTCTTTAAGCCACATCTAGCGACAAAGCTTAAGTGGAGCGGTGTCACGACCGTCGAAATCGAACTTCGCAAAGATGTTTTCTTTCATAATGGCGACCGATTCACGGCAGATGATATCGTTGAGATGGTGCGCCGTCTGAAGGATCCGGGTCTAGGGGCACCTCGACATAGGGCGATCCGATGGATCGGTAAAATTGAAAAATTATCGAGCCATCGTATCAGGTTCGATCTCGTGCAACCAACGCCCCATCTGATGGAGATTCTATCGGGGCCTTTCATAATCATACCTCAGGCGGCATGGCGCGCTGCGCCAATGGACGGCAATGGAGAGCCAGACTATATGCGTATTCCTCCGGTTGGAAGCGGACCGTATCGGGTCAGACGCATCGTGCCAGGATTGAATATCGAGCTAGAGCGGTTTCCCAGATATCATAAAGGGCCAAAGGGTCGCCCGGCCATTGGTCGCATCCAATTTTTGACAGTCTTGGACCCCCACGAACGCCGCGAACAATTGCTGGATGGACGAATTGATTGGCTAGGAAGTTTATCGAAAGAGGCGTTCGAGAGGATGGAGCGAGAAGGAGTCCCGCTCCAATTGACACAATTCCCAAGTATGCGGATAGCGTTTCTGGTGATGGATGGGGCGGGCCGCAACAATAAGAAATCTCCGTTTCGAGATGTCCGGGTTCGTCGTGCGATCGCTCACGCCATTAATCGTCCGGAAATTGCCCGCAACGTTTTTGGAGCAACGTCAAAAGTCATGCATTCGCTTTGCTATCCCAAGCAGGCTGGTTGTGAGCAAGACGTACGCCGTTATGAGTATAACCCCAAGAAAGCCCTGAAACTTTTGCGAGCAGCGGGATATGGTCCGGCCGGCAACTACCGTTTCGTGGATCGACTTAATAATTTAGCTGAATATCATCCGGGGGAACCTGTCGATAAAACGAAACGGTTGCGTTCGATTATTGCGGACATCGTGAGCTATCGAAATCACCCAGCAAGCGAAGCTATTACGCTTTATTTAAAGGCGATCGGAATAGACTCATCGATAGACGCATATAGTAGTTTCGAAAAGGCTCAAATTAGGCTGCAAAGGAGCGGATTCGACGTGGCCCATATGACGTGGGCGTCACATGGTGCCCTCGATGTGGCCGAGATACTCAATCCTTTATTTCGTAATGGTACGTTAGACTATTGCCGCGACCATGAAATCAATCGTTGGCTGGATGTGGCGGCGAACTCGAACAATGCTCAAGCACGCCTTGGCGCATTTTCGATTGCCTTGAAACGGCTTCAGGAAATGGCCTGTGTCGTTCCATTGTTCAACTATACGACATTCTATGCCCATTCCAGACACCTCGATTTTCAACCGACTTTGGACGACATTCCACGCTTTTATCGAGCCAAATGGAAATAGTGTGTTGTCGGACGCTCCCGGTGCCTTGCAATGGTGTCCGCTATAGTTTGAAATCGACAGGATAAGAAAATTTTGCGAGATGTGTTGAAGGGCTTGCCGGACAGTGAGGGGTTGTAAGCCAATCAATCGCGTCTCCGTGATTTCAATCAGGGAGAAGATGGATGCGAAGATTTTTCATAAAAACGGCTGCAGTGGCGACAGTCGCCCTGCTGTTGAGCGGGGGCTCCGCGCTAGCGGGGAAAGATAACGACACGTTGACTTGGTCTACCGACCGGGAAGCGGATGTAGCATTGCCGTACTACAATAACATCCGTGAAATGGTCATCATGGCGCGGATGACCTGGGACACGTTGTTGTTCCGCAATATTGAGACCTATGAATATGAGCCGCTGCTGGCGACGAATTGGAAATGGATCGACGATAAGACGATTGATCTAGAGCTCCGTAAGGGCGTGAAGTTCCATGACGGCAGCGATTTCGATGCTGATGATGTTGTGGCCACGTTCAATCACATCGTCAAGGAAGACAGCGGTATCATGACCCGCCGCAACGTCAGTTGGATGAAGAGCACCGAGAAGCTGAACCAATTTAAGATTCGGATCCATCTCTCGAAAACGTTCCCAGCGGCGCTGGAATTCCTGGCGATGGCGCTTCCCGTCTTCCCAAGCGATATTTGGAAGACAGCTCGGAAAGACGCCACAGGCAAGCCGGATTGGGGCACGATCGACGAAGTTGGCACCGGTCCTTACAAGATCAGCAAAGTGGTCCCGGGTGAATCCATAACGATGGTAAAGAACGATAACTATTGGGCCGGTAGCCCGAAGGGCACGCCCAGCATCGGTACGGTTATCTTCAAAACCGTTCCTGACGCCGAGGCGCAAATCGCTCAGTTGTTGACCGGCGAGATCGACTGGATTTGGGATGTGCCGAAAGATAAGGCGCAAGATCTCAAAGGAAGCGGCCAAGTCCAGGTTGTGAACGCAAAGACTTTCCGGATCAGCTATATCACTATGGATCGCGCGGGGCGTGCCGGTAAGGACGTCAAAAAGAACCCGTTCTACGACCTACGGGTACGTAAAGCCGTCGCACATGCCATCGACCGTAATGCCATCGCCAAGCAATTGGTTGGTGAAGCGTCCGATGCGATTCACTCAGCTTGCTATCCGTCGCAGTTCGGTTGCACACAAGACGTGCCAAAATATGACTACGATCCGGCGAAATCGAAGAAACTTCTGCTCGAGGCCGGATTCCCGGATGGATTCACGACCGACATCTACGCCTACCGTCAGCGTGAATTCACCGAAGCGGTCATGGGCTTCCTGTCAAAGGTCGGCATCAAGACAAACCTGAAATACATGCAGTACAAAGCGCTGCGTGGGTTGGTTTGGGAAGGCAAGGCGCCGTTCCATCAAATGACCTGGGGTTCGTACTCGATGGCGGATGCTTCGGCGATCACCAGTCATTTCTTTAAGCAAGGCCGTGACGACTATTGTATCGACGATGAAATTAAGGGTTGGCTCGAGACCGCAGACACCAGTGTCGATACCGCTGTTCGCAAGGAGAACTACAAGAAGGCCCTGGCCAAGGTTCAAGCTGAACTTTGCTGGTTGCCGATGTTCACCTACGCGAAGAATTACGCGTTCAGCAAAGACGTCAACTTCAAGCCGACGAGTGACGAGATTCCTCGTTTTTTCACGGCGAAGTGGAAGTAAGAAAACTCGATTTGGGGCGCGGCCTATAGGGCTGCGCCCTATTCGATTGGGGTTGGGAAATGTTGTTATTTACGCTGCGGCGACTTGGTTACGCGATCCTCGTCGCGATCACGGTATCGATCGTAACATTTTCTCTGTTGCGGTTATCCGGCGATCCGGCGGTGGCGATGGCGGGCGAAGGCGCGAGCGAGGAAGATGTCGAATTCGTTCGCAAGACATATGGTTTCGATAAATCACTCCCCGAACAATATTGGAAATGGGCATCGAAGGCGTTGCAAGGAGACCTTGGTATATCGGTCTATTTGAAAGAAAAACCGGTCGCTGAGATCATCCTCGAACGCGCGCCTGTGACAATGAAGCTCGGGTTTTTTGCCCTGACCTTTGCGTTATTGCTGTCGATACCGCTCGGTGTTCTGGCGGCGATGAAGCCGAACACGATCATCGATCGAACTGCGCTAACAATCGCTGTATTCGGGCAAGCGATGCCCAGCTTCTTTTTCGCTCTCACGCTGATATTCCTGTTCAGCGTCACTTACAGAATTTTTCCAAGCTCCGGCAGCAGCACTTGGGTGCACTTTATTTTGCCGTCGATTGCGCTTGGATATTACGCGACACCGCAGATCATGCGCTTGACGAGAGCTGGCATGATCGACGTGCTTTCTTCGGACTATATTCGGACTGCGCGGGCCAAGGGGCTGAAGACGTATGTCGTACTGTTCAAGCACGCGTTGCGCAACGCGATCATTCCTGTCGTGTCGTTGTCGGCTGCACAACTAGGCTTCATGTTGGGTGGCTCAGTAGTGATCGAATCTGTGTTTACGTTAAACGGCCTTGGTCGTTTGGCGTGGCAATCGATCCAACGCTCTGACTTCGAGGTGATGCAGGCCATCGTTTTGACGATCGCATGTTTCTACATCCTCTTTAACCTACTGGCCGACATCCTTAATGCGCTGATCGATCCGCGCATCCGGGTCCATTAAAGGCGGGGAGAGAAAGAATGGCGATAAGCAGTTCTCCTGAATCTCTACCGTCGGTGGCCGAAATCCTCGAGCCGACACCGGGAGCGATCCTGCGCAAGCGTGCGCTTGGTGATTGGGGGGTGATGATCGGCGGCGGCTTTATGGTTGTGCTTCTTCTCGTGGCCTTCGGCGCACCGTTGCTCACTTGGCACGATCCGTTGGGGCAAGACTTGTTTAACCGCTATGCGCCACCGGTCTGGCACGAGAAAGGCAGTTGGGATCATCCGTTTGGTACCGATAAGTTTGGGCGCGATTACTACACTCGAATCATTTACGGCGCACGTGTTTCATTGATGATTGGATTCGCTGTAATGCTGATGTCCGGTGTCATTGGCACGGCCATGGGAATCGCGGCCGGTTATTTCGGTGGCCGGGTCGATATGTTCGTCACCTTCCTGATCAATACGCGCCTCGCCATGCCGGTCGTCTTGATCGCGTTGGCGGTAATCGCCTTGATCGGCAGCTCGCTCGAAGTTGTCATCCTGGTTCTAGGCTTCCTACTATGGGAGCGGTTTGCGCTGGTAATGCGCAGTTCCACCCAACAAGTGCGAAACCTCGACTACGTGGCGGCGGCGGAAGCGGCCGGTTGTACGACGATGCGTATTCTGATGACGGAAATCATGCCGAACGTCATGAACAATCTGATTGTCGTCGCGACCATCGAAGTCGCTCATGCCATTCTGCTGGAAGCAGCGCTGTCTTTCCTTGGCCTTGGGGTGCAGCCGCCGGAGCCCAGCTGGGGCCTGATGATCTCCGAAGGCAAGGGCGATATGTATTTCAAACCGTGGGTTATCGCCATTCCGGGCATCGCGCTCTTCCTAATGTTGCTGGCGATCAATTTGTTGGGTGACGGAATTCGGGATGTCACCTCGCCGGAGAGCCGAAATTGAGTACTGTCCTTGAAGTTGAAAATCTGGCGATCGAAATTCCAATTTCGGCGGGCCAGCTTCATCCGGTGCGCGGCATCAGCTTTCATGTGGATCGCGGTGAAACGCTGGCGATTGTCGGTGAGTCCGGATGTGGGAAATCCCTGACCTCTCTCGCGGTCATGGGGCTGCTGCCATCAGCCGCTATTCGCCATGCGGATAAAATGGACTTCCAAGGCGACGCCATGGACGAGTTTTCGGAAGCACAGATGTCGGATATCCGCGGCAACCGTATGTCGATGATCTTTCAAGACCCGATGACGTCACTCAATCCGACCTATACGATCGGCAATCAGCTCGAAGAGGTCATGTTGCGGCACAAGAACGTCAGTCGCCGGGAAGCGCGAGACCGCGCCATCTACCTGCTGGAGAAGGTCGGGATCACGGGGGCGGCGAGCCGTTTGAAACAGTATCCGCACCAATTGTCCGGCGGATTGCGCCAACGCGTCATGATTGCGATGGCCCTGATGTGCGATCCGGAACTGTTGATCGCGGATGAGCCGACGACGGCGCTGGATGTCACCATTCAGGCGCAAATTTTGCTGCTGATTGCACAAATCCAAAAAGAGTTCAACATCGGCGTCATTCTTATCACCCACGACCTGGGGGTCGTGGCGCGGGTCGCGGATCGGGTCGCGGTGATGTATGCGGGGCGCATCGTGGAATCAGGGACGGGCAAGGAAGTTTTTGAAAAACCGTTGCACCCTTATACTCAAGGCTTGATGGACTGCATTCCCATTCCGGGCAAGACGGAGCCGGGGCAGCATCTGGGATCCATCCCGGGGATTGTCCCCACTTTGGTCGGCGACTTGAGCGGCTGCATGTTCCGCGAGCGCTGTCTTTTCGCTCATGATGGTTGCCGCGAAGAACCGCAGGACCAGCAGATGGGGCCGGGTCGGGCCTACCAGTGCAATTTACCATCGGATATCGATCAACGGCAGCGAACCGGCGCATTGGAGGCGGCGCAATGAGCACTCCTCTCATTACCGCCCGCAGCGTCCGCAAGACGTTCGCTATTCGCCAAGGAATGTTCAAGCCGAAACGCGCACTCCATGCGGTCAATGGTGTCACCTTGGAGATCGAAAAAGGCGACGTGCTTGGCCTTGTTGGCGAGAGCGGCTGTGGCAAAACCACGATGGCAAAGATGATCCTGGGGCTGGAGCATCCGACCGAGGGCGAAATCTTGATCGACGGCGAGCCATTGTCAGGCCTCGACCGTATCGCTGTCGCGCGCCGGGTGCAGCCGATCTTCCAAGACCCGTATTCCTCACTCAATCCGCGGAAATCCATTGGCTCGATTATCTCCCTGCCATTGCGCGTACATAAGGTCGGCGACCCGAATGAATGGAAGAAGCGGGTCGAAGAGATGATGGAACTGGTGGGATTGCCGCGCCGTCTCTATCAGAATTATCCAAGCCAGCTATCCGGTGGACAGCGCCAACGCGTTGCCATTGCGCGGGCACTGATCATGCGGCCCGAAATTGTGATTTGTGATGAGCCCACATCCGCCCTTGATGTGTCTGTGCAAGCGCAAATCCTGAACGAATTGCTAGATCTCCGTAAAGAACTCGATCTGACATATTTGTTGATCACACATAACCTGGCCGTGGTCGAACATATCGCGACCAAAGTGGCGGTGATGTATCTCGGCCGCGTTGTCGAGGCGGCGGATACGCGGACGATCTTCGACTCACCGCAGCATCCTTATACTAAGGCATTACTCGGTTCCGTGTTGACGCCCGAGCCTGACTTGGATGTGCCCGACACACATTTGGGCGCAACGTTTCCTAATCCCGTCGATCCACCATCGGGATGCACCTTCCATCCGCGCTGCCAATTTGCGATGCCTCATTGCAGCACGCGGGTGCCGGAAGTACACACCGTCGGCTCAGCGGAAGTCGAATGCCATTTGTTTGAAGAGGGGATGAAGCAGGCCTCATGACGCGCGAAAAGACGATCGAAAAGGCTCTCGCGTATTTCGATGACGGTGGATATGTCGAGGAATTATCCCGGCGTGTCGCCATTCGGACCGAAAGCCAGAAGCCGGAACAACGGCCTGAACTTTACCGCTACCTTGAAGAAGAAATCACACCCGCCTTTCAGGCCATGGGTCACGATTGTCAGGTGTTCGACAATCCGGTCGACGGTAAAGGCCCGGTCTTACTGGCGACCCGCATCGAGGATGAGAACCTTCCGACGGTTTTGGGCTACGGCCACGGTGATGTCATCCGGGGGTTGGAAGACCAGTGGTATGAAGGATTGTCGCCCTGGGAGACGGTGCAGGACGGTGACCGATTTTACGGTCGCGGCACGGCGGACAATAAAGGCCAACACACGATCAATATGAATGCCATGCGGATCGCGATGGAGACCCGCGGGGCACTTGGCTTTAATTCTAAATTCATGGTGGAGACGGGAGAGGAGAACGGCTCACCCGGTTTGCATGAATTGGTCTCGCAACATCTCGATGCGTTCTCCGCCGACGTTTTTATTGCGTCGGACGGCCCGCGCGTATCACCGGATATGCCGACGATCTTCCTTGGTGCGCGCGGTGTGAAGAATTTCGATCTGGTGTGCGAGCTGCGCGAAGGCGGGCATCATTCCGGCAATTGGGGCGGCCTACTGGCCAATCCCGGGATCATCCTGTCGCACGCGCTGGCCTCTATCGTCTCGGAGACCGGCCGAATCAAGGTCAAGGAATGGCTGCCGGGACCATTGCCGAATTCGGTGAAAGCGGCGCTGCGCGGATTGACGGTCGACGGAGGCGAAAACGCACCAGAGATCGACGAAAGGTGGGGAGAGCCCGACCTGTCCGCAGCCGAACAAGTATACGGTTGGAACAGTTTCGAAGTGTTGGCGTTCAAGGTCGGCAATCCGGACAGGCCGGTGAACGCAGTGCCGCCGCGCGCCTGGGCCCATTGCCAATTACGGTTCATTGCCGATACCGACCGTGATACGATTATTCCGGCATTGCGCGAACATCTGGACGAGAATGGCTTCGATATGGTCGATGTGCAGCCGCCGCCGGATATGAACGCGGGCGATTTCGGCTCGACCCGGACCGACCCGGAGGATCCCTGGGCCGTGTGGGCATCGAATTCCCTGGAGCGAACCATAGGAAGTTCGCCGGCGGTGATACCGCAATTGGGGGGCTCTATCTGCAACGATGTTTTCACCGATTTGTTGGATTTGCCGACGATTTGGGTCCCGCATTCCTACGCCTCGTGCTCTCAGCACGCGCCAAACGAACACATCCTTTTGTCCGAGGCCCGCTCCGCCATCGAGTTGATGGCCGGTTTGTATTGGGACCTGGGCGAGGGAGTCACGCCGAAGGCGGCCTAGAACCGTCCGGCGAATATCGGGGAGGTTGCCATGAGCCGCCAGGCTACGATTGACCGTGCGGTGAATTATTTTGACGACGGTAGTTACTTGGACGACGTCGCGCGCCGGGTCGCGATTCCGACAGAAAGCCAAGACCCGGACCTGTTACCCGATCTCTATCGATATTTGACCGACGAGATGCATCCGGCGTTCGAGGCGATGGGATATGAGTGCCGGATTTACGACAATCCACTCGAGGGAAAAAGCCCCGTCCTGTTGGTGCATCGCCACGAGGGGATGACCTACCAACGATCCTCGGCTATGGCCACGGCGACGTGACCCTGGGCTACGAGGAGCAATGGTGTGAGGGACTGTCTCCATGGCGAATAGAAGATCGCGCGACAAGGTGTACGGGCGCGGCACCGCCGACAATAAGGAACAGCATTGCCTCGATATGGCGGCGCTGGCATGCGTCCTTGAGGAACGCGGGAGCCTCGGCTTCAATCATAAATTCATGATTGAGATGGGTGAGGAAAACGGCTCCGCGGGCGTAAACGATATCGTTGCGGCCAATCTGGAGGACTTCGCCGCCGATTTCTACCTGGCTTCCGATGGCCCACGTATCGAGGCAGCCAAAGCGAACATCAACTGTGGCAATCGAGGTTCGGTGAATTTTGATCTGGTGTGCGAGTTACGTGAAGGCGGTCACCATTCCGGAAATTGGGGTGGATTGCTAGCCAATTCGGGCATCACCTTGGCCCATGCCCTCGCGAGTATCGTGAGTGAGAAGGGACAAATCCTGGTAAAGGATATCCTGCCGCCACCGATACCGAATTCGGTGCGCGTCGCCTTGCGGGATGTCGCGCGGGAGGGCGGACCGGACGCACCTGAAGTTCAGGATTGGTGGGGTGAGCCGGGGCTCAGTGCATCTGAGAAGGTCTATGGCTGGAACACATTCGAAGTGTTGGCGTTCAAGGTCGGTAATCCGGACCGGCCGGTGAACGCGGTGCCGCCGCGCGCTTGGGCGCATTGCCAGATTCGCTTTGTCGTGGGCTCTCGTTGGGAAGAATTCCAAGACGTCATTCAAGAACACTTGGATGAAAATGGATTCGATATGGTCAAAGTGATGGACGCTCCAGCTAAAAATGCCGGCGGCTTCAAGGCGTCGCGTACAGACCCTGATCACCCTTGGCCGAGCTATGTCGCGAATTCGGTGACCCGCACGACAGGTGAGAAGATGGTCAAATTGCCGAATTTCGGCGGCTCGATTTGCAACTATATATTTCGAGACACACTTGGATTACCGTTGTGCTGGATACCGCATTCTTATGTGGGCTGCTCGCAGCACGCGTCCAATGAGCACATTTTAAAGAGCGTCACCCGTGAAGGCATTGCGATCATGGCGGGCGTCTATTGGGATATTGGCGATCCGATGACGCCTGTCCTGGAGAGGGATTAAGCGATGACTGAAGCATGTGATCTATCTGCCCGAGACGCCCGACGTATGATGGGTAACGGCGCGCTATCGCCGGTCGAACTGTTCGATTCTTGCCGCCAACGCATTGAGCGCGTGAACCCCGCCGTCAACGCGATTGTCGCCGAGCGTTTCGACGACGCGCGGAAAGAGGCCGAAGCGGCGGAAACTGCGATTCAACGAGGCGATTCCTTACCGTTATTGCACGGTCTGCCGATCGGCGTGAAGGATGCGAACGAGGTTGGCGGCCTGCGCTCGACCTATGGATCTCTGATTTATAAGGATAATATTCCGAAACAGGATGAAGGCCTGGTTAAGGCAGTACGCGGGAATGGCGCCATTGTCATGGGTAAGACCAACACGCCGGAATTCACGGCCGGGGCAAATACAGTAAATCTAGTTTACGGTGTGACCCGCAATCCGTTTGACACGGAACTGACCTGTGGCGGGTCTTCCGGCGGCACGGCGGTGGCGCTAGCATGCGGGATGCTGCCATTGGCGATGGGCTCGGATATCGGCGGCAGTGTCCGTGTTCCGGCGACCTTCAGTGGTGTTGTCGGTCATCGTCCCACGCCGGGATTGGTGCCCTATGATCGGCGTGCGGTGGCGATGACACCCTTGGATCTGCAAGGCCCATTGGCGCGTAATGTGAGGGATGCAGCGTTCTTGTTATCTGCAATGGCCATTCCGGGCGCGGGCGACCCAATGGCATTCCCGCACGACGCGTCGAGGTTACGGGAGTTAGAGCCGATTGATCTCGGCTCACTTCGGATCGGGATATCCCCGGACCTGGGATGCGCGCCGGTCGCGAAGAGCATCCGCTCGACCTTGGGTGACCGTATGACCGCGCTGTCACGCCATGCTGCGATGGTTGAGGAAGTGCCGCTCGGAATGGCCTCCGCCCTGGATGTCTTTTGGATATTGCGCGGGGTTTATTTCGCCGCGGCGCATAAACGGCACTATGAGGAACACTACGACGAACTCGGTGCGACTGTGCGCTCGAACTACGAAGCGGCGATGGAGATGACGATGGAGCAGGTCGGTTGGGCTTGCCGGGAGCAGATGAATATCTGCCAGAAATTCGAGCAATTATATGAAGATTTCGACGTTTTGATTTGCCCTGGCGTTGGTGTCCCGCCATTTCCTCATGAGCAGAACTTCCCGACGGAAATCGATGGCGCGCCGATGGAAAATTACCTCCAATGGGTGGGTTTGACCTCGGCGCTGTCGGTGACGGGGCATCCGGTGACGGCGATCCCCTGTGGCGTCGAGCCGGGCGGCACACCGTTCGGCATTCAGGTGGTGGGACCGCGATACGGAGATCGTCGCACTTTGTCTGTGGCGGCGGCTCTTGAGGAACTATTCGCAGGCGAACCGATGACGGCGCGGCCGATACCGGATTTGGAAAAACTATGATGCCGATTAGGTATAGATAAGGGACCCTCTCCCCTGGTGGGAGAGGGTGAGGGGGCAAAGGAAAAATTATGACCGAACCTTGCGATCTCTCGGCGGTGGAAGCGCGCCGTCTTATCGGCATCGGCAAGCTTTCGCCGGTAGAGCTATTGGAATCCTGCATCCGGCGGATTGAAGCAGTGAACCCGGCCGTGAATGCCGTGGTGACGACCGACTGCGATGGCGCGCGCCGAACCGCGCAGGCACAGGCGGATGCGGTGGCGCGCGGGGAAGAGTTGGGCCTGCTGCATGGTCTGCCGCTCGGCATAAAGGACCTGCAGGAAACTGCGGGCATGCGCACCACATTCGGATCGCTCCTCTATGAGGATTACGTACCGAACCAGGATGATCTCATTGTCTCGCGCCTACGCCAAGCGGGCGCCAATGTCTTCTGCAAAACCAACACACCGGAATTTGGTGCCGGCGCCAATACGCGAAACGCTGTGTTTGGGGCCACGGGAAATCCCTACGACCCGACGCGGATATGCGGTGGATCGTCGGGGGGGTCCGGCGTGGCACTTGCGACCAATATGATGCCGCTCGCGACCGGAAATGATTCCGGCGGCAGTTTACGCGTCCCAGCTGCGATCAATGGCGTCGTTTCGCATCGCAGCACGCCGGGGCTCATTCCCTCCGCACGCCGAAACGTCGGCTATACCAACTTCGCGGTCGAAGGCCCGATGGCGCGCAGCGTCGAGGATATGGTGTTGATGATGGGGGCCATGGTCGACTACGACGACAGCGACATGCTGGCGTTCCCGCGTGATCCTTTGGCGTATCGGACGATTGAGCAGGTCGACTTGAACGGCCTGCGGGTTGCGTTCTCCGAAGACCTGGGGTTTTGTCCCGTCGACAATGGGTTCCGCTCGATGTTCCGCGAGCGGATGGAAACGATCGCGCCGGTCTTTAAATCGACGGTTTGGAAAGACCCCAACCTGTCGAATGTGGAAGAGGTGAATTGGATTTTACGTTGCCAGCTCTTTATCTCGCGCCACCGTGAGCGCTATGAGAACCATAAGGACAAGCTTGGGCCCAACGTTATCTCCAATTATGAAGCGGCGCTGGAGATGCCCGCGGAACGTATTTCCTGGGCGCATCAGGAACAAACCGTGCTGTTCAAGACCATGCAGCGCTTCTTCGACGATGTGGATGTTTTGATTTGCCCCTGCGTCGGCGTCTCGCCGTTCCCGCATGACGAATGGTATCTCGACGTGATCAACGGCGAGAAGATGGATAATTACATCCAATGGGTGGCGCTTACCTGGGCGTTGACTATTCCGGGTAACCCGATCTCAGCAATCCCTTGTGGATATGAGCCCTCGGGCACACCATTCGGATTGCAGATTGTCGGCAAACATCACACGGACCGCCAGGTCATCGGAGTGGCGAAGGCGCTGGAGGAAGTATTTCAGGGTCATAGCGATCTGAAACGTCCGGTACCCGATATCGCAAAACTGGAGAATGCAGCATGACCGAACCCTGCGATCTTTCCGCGACTGAAGCGCGGCGGCTGATCGGGCGCAAACGCCTGTCTCCGATCGAGCTTGTCGAATCCTGCATTGCCCGGATTGAGATGGTGAACCCGACAGTCAACGCGGTCGTCGCCGAATGCTATGACCGCGCCCGTGTCGAGGCTCGTATCGCGACGAAAGCGTTGGTCGCCGGGGAGCCTTTGGGTGTCCTTCATGGCCTACCGTTCGGTGTGAAAGACCTGAACGACACGGAGGGAGTCGTCACTACATACGGCTCGCCCCTCTATCGCGACAATGTCCCGGCAAAAGATGAATTACTGGTCGCCAAACTTCGGCGCGCTGGCGGTATCATGTTGGGTAAGACCGCGACGCCGGAATTCGGTGCCGGTGGTAACACGACTGTCAACGAGGTTCATGGCTATACACGGAACGCATTCGATCCTGATCGCGCTTGTGGCGGTTCCTCCGGCGGGTCAGGCGTGGCGCTGGCCTGCGGAATGATGCCGCTCTGCACAGGCTCCGATAGTGGCGGTAGCTTGCGCAAACCAGCGACCTTTAGTGGTGTCTCGGCCATTCGTCCCACGACCGGGTTGGTGCCCTCCGACAAACGCGGCGTCGGTTTTACCAATTTCAGCGTTCAAGGACCGATGGCACGCACAGCGGATGATTGCGCCCTGATGCTGTCGATCATGGCGGGGAACGATGTGGAGGACCCTTTGTCCTTCAATGTAGATGGCGCGGATTACCGTGAGGTGCCGGAAATCGACTTGTCGCGGCTTCGCGTGGCGATATCGGTAGACTTCGGATGGGCTCCGGTCGAGCATGGTATCCGCAATACATTCGAGGAACGTCTCGCGAAGTTTCAATCGAACTTCAAATCATGCGAGCGTTTCGACCCCGATCTTGAGAGCGCGCTTGATGTATTCTGGGTGCTGCGCGGCGTACAATTCCTGGCTAGTCATTTGGAGCGCTATCGGAAGCATCCGGATCAGATCGGCCAGAATATCGTCGCTAATGTCGAGGCTGGAGTGAAAATGACGTCGGAGGAGATTGCATGGGCGAATGGGGAACATACTAGGCTCTATCGCCAGTTCCAGACAATGTTCCAGGATTATGATGTCTTGATCACGCCGGGCCAGCCGATCACTCCGACCCCGGTTGAGCAGCGTAATGTCACGGAAGTGAACAATGTCCCGATGAAAAACTACATGCACGCTTCAGCGCTGACTTCGGCCTTGACCTTGATGGGTAATCCTTGCGTCTCAACGCCGTGCGGTGTGGATCATACGGGTATGCCGTTCGGGCTACAGATTTGCGGTCCGATGCATGGAGATAGTTTTACGTTGGGGGTTGCTCGCGCGTTGGAGCGGGTCTTCGCGGGTGATCTGGAATTGGCCCGACCGATGCCAAATTTGGAGAAAATACGAGCTGCGGATTAAGTTAAGTGTGTTTGAACCAACTACATGCCGTCATTCTCGCCTCCGCGGGAATGACGGCGCTAATTTATTATGACAAAGGTTTAATGCGATGACTGAACCCTGTGATCTTACCGCCATTGAAGCCAGGCGGCTGATCGGTCAAAAAGCCCTTTCGCCAGTCGAATTGGCCGATTCCTGCATCGGGCGGATCGAGGCAGTGGATGGTAGCGTCAACGCTATGGTCACCCGCTGTTTCGAGCGCGCGCAATCGGAAGCGAAAGTGGCGGAGGCCGCCGTTATGCAAGGTGACGCATTGGGGGCTCTCCACGGCTTACCGATGGGTGTGAAGGATTTGAATGTTACCGAGGGCGTGTTGACGACTTATGGGTCGCCCATGCATGCGGAGAACGTGCCAGCCAAGGATGAGCGCATCATCGCGGCCCTGCGGGAAGCAGGTGCCATCGTCATCGGCAAGACCAATACACCGGAATTCGGAGCCGGGGCGAATACCAAGAATGCGGTCTTCGGAGCTACGGGCAATCCGTTTGATCCATCACGAATTTGCGGCGGATCTTCGGGCGGCTCGGCAGTAGCATTGGCCACGGGGATGGCACCGATCTGTACCGGGTCTGATACCGGCGGCAGTTTGCGTACACCCGCTTCGTTCTGCGGTGTCGTCTCGCACCGCTCGACGCCGGGTGTTGTGCCTTCAGACAGGCGCGGAATTGGTCTCACTACATACAACGTGCAAGGACCGATGGCGCGCACTGTCGCCGATACCTCGTTGATGCTCTCCGTCATGGCGGGGAACGATCCGAGTGACCCGCTATCGGGGCCTATAGATGCGAATATATTTCGCACGGTTGAAGACATTGATCTTAGTGGATTACGGGTCGCCTGGTCGACGGATTTGGGCTGTGTGCCGGTGGATAACGAGCTCGCGCGCATCTTTGAGGAGCGTGTCGGCATGCTGGCGTCGTCCTTCAAGAGTTGCGAGCGGCGCGACCCGGATATGGCGGATGCACTTGATGTGTTCTGGGTCATTCGTGGGGTCGGTTTCCTTGCGGGACGCCTTGATGCTTATAAGAACAATCGTGACAAGCTCGGGCCGAATATCATCAGCAATGTCGAAGCCGGGTTGAAAATGACGGCGGAAGAGATCGCCTGGGCGAACGCGGAGCAGACAGCGATCTACCGCCGGTTCCAAGAATTCTTCGAAGATATCGACGTCCTGCTTTGCCCTGGCAATTCAGTACCACCGTTCCCGGTCGAACAGCTTTATTGCGATGAGATCAACGGCAAGAAGACCGCGAATTATGTAGAATGGTTGGGCATTGCCTCGGCAATCACCTTGACGGGACATCCGGTGACCTTGATCCCGACCGGCCTTGATCATACCGGCACGCCGTTCGGAATGCAGGTCGTGGGCCCCCGCCGTCATTCCGACCGCTTCACCATCGGCACAGCCGCCGCAATCGAACGGGTATTCCAAGGGATGCCGGCGACGCAACGACCGCTTCCCGATTTGGCGACCCTTCGTAACTAATATCGAAGAAAGACATATACGATGACCAAACGCGTCCTTACCGGACAGATCAAGCACGAGACCAATACATTCAGTATCCTTCCGACCACGCTCGACTCGTACCGCGCACGCGTCCTCTATGAAGGCGAGGATGTCCTCTCGAGGTTGGAAGGCAGCAATAATGAACTCGCAGGCGTGATGGCGGTTGGCGCGGAGCAGGGTTGGGAGTTGGTCGCACCGATTGCCGCTGACGCAACACCGTCCGGTAAGGTCTCGAAAGATGCGTGGGCCCATTTGAGCAGCTGCTTGTTGGATTCCATCCGCAAGGGTGGGCCTTATGACGGTGTGCTGATCTCGTTGCATGGTGCCATGGTGGCGGAAGGACATGACGATGCCGAAGGCGACCTGTTGGCGTTGATACGCGGTGCTGTTGGTCCTGATGTGCCGGTCATGGCGACCCTAGATCTACACGCGAATGTTACGATCAAGATGGCGGAGAACGCGAATGTCTTGGTGAGCTACCGGACATATCCGCATGTCGACATGGCCGACCGGGGCCGTCAGATGGCGGAACTGCTCGTGCGTCAGTTCGCGGGCGATGTCGACGGCTATGAGACTTTAGTCGGCCGCTTGGACCAGTTGGACGGTTTTGATCATGGTCGGACGACGCAAGAAGGCCCGATGACGGAAGCACTGCGCCAAGCCCGCGCCTACGAAGAGGAAGACGGCATTGAAGTCGTCTCCATCAATGGTGGGTTTGCCTGGGCGGACTTTGAGGACGCGGGTCCGTCAGTAACGGTAACGCATTCCGGAGCCAAGGAACGGGCGCGTGCCATCGTCGCGGACTTGGTCGCCTTTGGGTGGGAGACTAGGGAGCAAAGCACGGTCGAGCATTTCTCACCCCAAGAAGCGCTCTCCCGTGTGTCGGCGGCAGGTGCTGGAGATAAGCCCATCGTGTTGGCGGATTTTAGCGACAATCCCGGCGGCGGCAGCTACGGCGACAGCCCGGCATTGCTGAAGCAGATGGTCGAGGCCGGATTACAGAACGCGGCCTTTGCGGTGATCTCGGATCCGGAAGTGGCCGCGGCCGCCGTGAAAGCGGGCGAGGGGGCGGAGATTTCCATGCCGCTTGGCGGAAAGTTCGACCCGAGTGTGACACCTGCCTTCGATATGACCGGAACGGTCACCAAGATATCGCCGGAAGGTCGATTCGTCTTCGAAGGTCCGATGATGAAAGGCGTTGAAGCGGTGATGGGACCGTCCGCGGTGATCAAGATCGGCGGCGTGGAGACGGTGGTCATCACCAATCGGTTTCAGCCTTATGATAGGATGTTTTTCGTGCATTTCGGCGTCATTCCGGAAGAGAAATCTGTCGTCGCCGTTAAATCGGCGCAACATTTCCGCGCGGCTTACGGGCCGATGGCGCGGGAGGTCATCCTGGTCGATGCGGCGGGCATCACCTCACCCGACCCGAAGAAATTTCCCTATCAGAATGTTCGCCGCCCGATTTGGCCGCTGGATTGGCACTGAGGAGCGTCTTGGATCGCTCGCCAAACGCGTTCCGGGGTGGCGGGCATTTCGATGTGTGTGACGCCGAATTCGGACAAGGCGTCGATAATCGCATTCATCAGTAGGCCAAGAGCCGGTGTCGTACCGCCTTCACCGCCGGGTCGGATGCCGTGCGGATGTGAGCTTGCGGGCACTTCCGAGATCAGCGTTTTGAACGGCGGTGTATTGTCCGCGCGCGGCATGGCGTAATCCATGAACGATCCAGTCAGCAGTTGCGCGCTCTCGGGATCGTACTGAATTGATTCCATCAATGCCTGTCCAATGCCCTGCGCGATGGCGCCGTGCGCCTGGCCGTGCAGAATCAGTGGATTGACGGCTAAGCCGACGTCGTCGACGGCAGTCCAGGTGAGTATGTCCACATGTCCGGTATTTGGGTCAACCTCGACCTCGCAGACATGCGCGCCATAGGGATACCCACCCGCCCGGTTCGTGATGTCGCCGACACCTTCCAATTTCGGGAGATTGTCCTGCGTACCGGTAGCTTTTGCGGCCTCGAACAGGTCGACGCTAGCACCGCCGGGAGCTTGGAAAACGCCGCTTTCGTACGAGATGCCTTCCGCTGGCGATTGTAGAACATGGGCGGCGACCGTCCTGCCCTTTGCGAGCAACTCTTCGACGGCCTCGCCGACCGCGATACTGATGAGGCGCATGGAGCGGCCGGAATGGGAGCCGCCGCCGACGGAAACTCGATTGGTGTCATTTGCTATGAAGCGGATTTTGTCGAACGGGACCTGCAGCCAATCGCAGACCAGTTGGGGGAAGCTCGTCTGGTGACCTTGGCCGCTGCTCATCGTGCCAACCACAAGCTCGACAAATCCGTCATCGCAGATGGTTATTTCAGCCCGCTCGCGTGGAATGCCGCTGGTGACCTCAATGTAGTTGGCGACACCAATACCTCGGCAAAGACCCCGTTCGGTGGATGCGGCGCGGCGTGCGGGAAAGCCGGACCAGTCTGCAGTGGCAAGCGCATCGTCCATGGCGGCGGAATAGTCCCCGCTATCATAAGTCACGCCGACTCCGTTGGTGAACGGCATAGCGTCGCTTGGTATGAGATTACGCCGCCGTAGATCGATCCGATCGAAGCCGTGCGCATCGGCGGCAAGCTCGATCAACCGCTCGATCATATAGATCGCCTCCGGGCGGCCGGCGCTGCGGTAGACCGCCGTCGGTGCCGTATTGGTCAAAACCGCATGACCTTGGAAGTAGACCGCGGGAATTCGGTAAGTCCCTTGCATCATTGAGAGGCCTTTCCGCAGCGGCCAGAAATAGATCGTATAGGCACCGAGGTTCAGGATGTTCTCGCCCCGCAGGCCGAGGAAATTACCGTCGCTGTCGAGCGCTAGTTCCGCACGCGAGGTGAGGTCGCGGGCTTGGTAGTCGCTCAGAAAACATTCAGTTCGATTGGCGGTCCATTTCACCGCACGTCCGACACGTCTCGCGGCCCAGGGCATCAGCGCAAATTCAGGTGAAAAGGCGTTCCGAGTGCCAAAATTACCACCCATGTCGCCAAATACGGCCCGGCATTGTTCTTTGGCCACTCCGAGGGTGACGGCCAACCGTTCGCGGGTCTGCACGGCACCGCGTCCGGAGGCGGCGCGCAGTGTATAGAAATCCGTCGCCGCGTCGTACTCGCCGATTACGGCTCGGGGCTCCATTGGGCTACCGGTGACCCGGTGCGCCCGGCTATCGAAGCTGACAATATGCGCTGCCTGTTCAAAGGCTCGTTCAGTGGCTTCACGATCACCGACTTCACAGGTGAGGGCGAGGTTCCCCGGACAATCCGGCCAAATGCGCGGCGCGCTGGGTGCCATCGAATTGCTGGCGTCGATGACTGTCGGCAACGGTGCATAGTCGATCTCGATCATTTCGGCGGCATCGGCAGCTGCCTCAGCACTCTCCGCTACCACTATGGCGACCGCTTCACCCACATAGCGCACCGTCTCGACTGGCAGCGGCAGGTTCTCGGTCGTGTAAACGTCAAATCCTTCGGGCAACCGTAAGGTGGCGTCCGGTGCTCCGACCCAATCCGGGCTGTGGGGAATCGCTCCCAAACCGTCCGCTGCAGCATCAGCACCGGTAAGAACCGCGAGCGCGCCCGGTGCGGACATAGCTTGGGTCGCATCTATCGAGCGAATTTTCGCATGTGCGTGAGGTGAGCGCACCATGACCGCATGGCACATCGCATCTGGAAAAAAGTCACTCGCGTAATTTCCGATACCGGTCAAGAGGCGGTGGTCTTCGGATCTCCTCACTGGTGTGCCAATACCGTTTGGTTGGGGAGGGTTGTCTATCGCCAATGTTTTATTTCCTCGATATTAATTATTTCAATAAATATTTATAAATCAGAAGTTTATATTACAATATAAAGTAATTAAGGAGATAGTTAAATTATTTAATAATGTAAAAATATTAAAATACTTCAATATTAAAAAATTTTAAAAACTTGCAAATCACATGCCTTTAAACTACTAAAAAATTTGGCCGTCAGCCATAAAAGTGGATTAAAAAAAAAAGAGGGTAGGAATGAAAAAAGTAATGATGATGACTGTTGTCGCTGCAGCTCTGGGACTATCCGGTTGCGCGACAGAAAGCCAGAAAGCCAGTGCGCCTGCTGCAAAAAAAGCCAGTGTGCCTGCCGCAAAAAAAGCGTCTAAACCGCATATACAGGCGGTTTTCAAGAAAGGCAGTAAAGTCTGTGACTGGACCGGTAAGGACGGTAGCAAGGGGACCGATTATTTTTACAAAGATGTCGGTGCTTTGAAAGGTTCTGCTGACAGGGTGATGGGCGATAAGATGAAGCAGGGCACTTGGCAAATTACAGGAAGCGCCATCAACCTTAATTGGTATGGAGGTAAAAAGGGAAAGGGTGTTTGGTTCAAGTCAACTAAAACCGGTAAAAAATCCTTTGACCTCACGAGTTTCAGTGGTGAAAAATACAGTATGAAATGTAAATAACGTAAAATTACAAATTATTAAATAAATAAAAGCGGAGTAATGAATTTACTCCGCTTTTATTTTAATAATAATATAAATAAAAACATAGCGTCAAAATTTTATTTTCTTAGACCTTGTATTTATTGTTGTGGACGCCATTCGTTTTCATTCTTTAATTATCAAATTGATGAAGAGTTGTTCTCAACTTACGCGACGCTTCTTGATGTGGGCTGGTGCAAACGGTTTGTGACCATGCGGTCGTGAAGTTCAGTAATCTTCCTGCTGCCGGTGGTCACACAGAGAAACGGCAGAAAGGCATGTGTGAGGCATGCAAGGGTAGCGACGAACATCGTGGCGGTGAAGGAGAAGGCGGAGCATAGGTGCTCGAAATAGGTCTCGTTTACGCTGGCCGGGTGTTCAGTAAAGAGCTTCTTGATCATCGCTTTGTCATTCCTCCATCTATTGTCCTAGAGAGGAGGATAGTTCACGAGGTGTGAAATTAATTTGCTAAATGCTTTATAAATTGTCAGTAATTAGTATTAATTTCTATTAATCGATAATTTATAGAAAATTATTGCATGGATGGATTTGATCGTAAAATATTAGACTGTTTGCAGCGAGATGCAGGGATGCCTCTTTCGGAAATTGCGGAGCAGGTCGGCCTGTCGTCAACACCCTGTTGGCGACGTGTCCAAAATTTGGAAAAAGCGGGTATAATCGCCGGGCGTGTCGCGATATTAGATCCAGCTAAACTCAATGTAGGTGTCACGGTTTTTGTCGCGGTTAAGACAGGCCAGCATTCTCGGGAATGGCTAGAAGCGTTCGCCCGGCACGTTGATTCTATTGAAGAGGTAATGGAGTTCTATCGAATGAGCGGCGATGTTGATTATATGTTGCGAGTCGTCGTACCGGACATCGCCGCCTATGATGCGGTGTACAAGCGTCTGATCGGAATAGGCGGATTGTCCGATGTCAGCTCTACCTTTGCCATGGAACGGATCAAGTATACTACGGCTTTGCCTCTTAATTATACCGGCTGAAGACGCGTTGGTATCTTGACCGCCACGCCTCACGCGGTACTTGTTACTGCGTAATCCAACAGTGAGGTGTGAGTAACATGGCGACATACGATTACGTCATTGTCGGGGCCGGGTCGGCCGGGTGTGTGATGGCCAATCGCCTATCGGAAGACCCAAATACCAGTGTCCTCCTGCTCGAAGCGGGCGGTAGGGACAATAATATTTGGATTCACATTCCGGTCGGCTACATCAAGACGATGTATGACCCGGGCGTGAATTGGAATTTCACAACAGAGCCCGAGGATTACACCTACAATCGCCAAATTCCGGTGCCGCGCGGTAAAGTACTTGGCGGCTCCAGTTCGATTAACGGCATGCTTTATGTGCGCGGCCAAGGTCGTGACTATGACGGCTGGGCGCAACTGGGCAATCGCGGCTGGTCGTTCGAGGACGTGTTGCCGTATTTCAAAAAATCAGAGACCAATACCTCGAAGGGAACCGAATTTCACGGCACAGGCGGCCCGCTGCATGTTGACGATATGAGCGAGACCTATCCCATTCTCGATGCGTTCATTGACGCTGCGGAAGAAGCTGGTTACCCGAAGAACCCTGATTACAACGGCGCCAGTCAAGAAGGTTTCGGTTATTATCAAGTGACGCAAAAGGGCGGTCGGCGCTATAGCGCCAGTCGCGCCTTTCTCGACCCGATCCGCGGGCGCGACAATCTGAAGATCGAAACGGACGCATTTGCCAGCAAGGTAATGTTGGAAGGCAAGAAAGCGGTTGGTATTCATTACACCGTCCATGGATTCCCGCGCGAGGTGCGGGCCAACAAGGAAGTGATCCTATGCGCGGGCGCCATTCAATCGCCGCAAATGTTGGAATTGTCTGGGATCGGACAGCCCAGCCTACTGAAAGAGCATGGCATTGATGTAGTCCATGAACTGCCCGGTGTTGGGGAAAATCATCAGGATCATTACATCAGCCGCATGGCGTGGAAGGTGAAGCAGCCCGTTACTCTCAACGAAAGAGTCCGAGGATTGCCGCTGCTGGTCGAAGGATTGAAGCTCATCTTCCAAGGGAAAGGCGCATTGACGATGCCTGCGGGTATCGCGCATGGCTTCGTCAAGACGCGGCCAGAATTGGAGACGCCCGACGTGCAATATCACTGCGCGCACGCCAGCTTTGCCGACCCTCATAAGCGCATTTTGCACGATTTTCCGGGCATGTCCTTGGGACCCTGCCAATTGCGTCCCGAGAGTCGAGGGACCGTTCACATTTCCTCGTCCGATCACCGTGATCATCCATCGATCAAGCCGAATTTTCTAAAAGAAGAAGTCGACCGAGACGCCCATGTGGCCGGACTAAAAATCGCGCGGACTATATTGGAGAGCCCGGCGCTGGATCCTTACCGGGACATGGAAATTGTACCGGGCCCGGATTGCCGCACAGATGACGAACTTTTGGACCATGCGCGCCGTGTCGGGGGGACGGTTTTCCATCCCGTGGGCGCCTGCAAGATGGGGAGTGATGCGATGGCGGTGGTCGATGATCGCCTGCGCGTGCATGGTATCGGCGGGTTGAGGGTTGTGGATGCGTCCATCATGCCGCGGTTGGTCTCTGGTAATACGAATGCGCCGGTGATCATGATCGCGGAAAAGGCATCAGATATGATCAAAGAGGATGTGCGATAGTTTGAAATGCGGGTCGACGCAATAGTGAGTTGAATTGGCGGGGCTGCCCTGCCATCATCTCGCCCGTAATGAGGAAAAAATGCTGAAACACCTTGAACATGGGTGTTTATGCGGTAGTTATAGTGTCGTAGGACGAATGACGCGAATTCGGGGGAAGTCTGAATGAACTTCAAAGAAATATCGACCGAAGAAGCCCAGAAGCATCCGGAATACGGATTTGGTGGCGGTTTATATCTGGTTTATGTGGTCGCCATCCTATGGAGCCTTCATAGCGCCTATATCGTTTTCTTAGATACGGATTACAAACTGGTCCTGTTCTACGGCTATGAGAACTTCACCATGGCTGACTTTACGAGCTTCATCCAACTCGGTTTGACGTTGCCGTTCCTGTATTTGGCGCCGCGTTTGAACCCGGTTATGCCGAGTGTCGCGGTATCGCTATTCTCGGTAAATTGGATGATTTGGTTTACTTTCGGAATGATCAGCCCACGCGCGATTCCGGTAGCCATTGTCGTGTCGTTGGTAAGCGCTTTCATGATTATTTACATAATGCGCTCGACCCGGGTGAACGTAACCTATCGTAACCGAGTTCCCGAATAGATAGCCTTAATTATTTGTGGGCGTCTCCGCCCGCAAATAGGTTTTAACGGTTTCGCACTTATTTCGGAGGTGACGTCTGAGGACGTCCGCCAAGGCGCGTCCATCTCTCTCCGAGAGGGCCGTCAGGATCTCTTCATGCTCGACGATCGCCTGCGACCAGCGCTCGTCCGACATGTTGGCGATATAGCGCGCACGCCTGATCCGGCCCGCCAGAGTCTGGTACATTTGCAGCAATAATGGGTTTGCCGCCGCTTCCAATATTTTCTCGTGAATCTCTTGGTTAACATTAAAATACGGAGCGAGCTCGCGCCGCGTGTGATGCAAAACCATTTGATAATGCAGGGCTTGGATCTCGGCGAATTGCTCTGTTGTCAGATTAGTGCAAGCTAGCTCGCCCGAGAGTGCTTCGAGCGCACCCATGATCGGAAACATTTGATCAATATCGTCCTCGCTCAAGCGCGCCACCCGAGCGCCGCGACGGGGGAGCAGTTCGAGTAAACCTTCCGAGGCAAGCGTTTTGAGCGCTTCGCGGAGCGGTGTGCGGGAGACGCCGAACCGTTCGCATAATATGCGTTCTGGTACTTTCGCCCCCGGTTCCAAATCCCCCTCTATCACCAATTCGCGGATTTGCCCGACGAGGTCAGCATGCAACGTCGATGTTGAACCAAGCTTCGGCTCGATTGTTTGCTCGTCGAAAGGCATCGCGGTGTCAGTCATGTAGTCCGCCTCCCGCTAATTGGTTTGCAGTGCGTCGGCGAGAACCCGTGCGACATGTACCGCGTCTCTCTTGGCCCCATCATGGATTTGATGACGGCAACTGGTGCCGTCGGCGACGATATAGCTATCCGAAGATACTTCGCGAACCGCTGGCAGGAGAGACGCCTCCGCCATTTTAATGGAGACGTCATAGGTTTCTTTTTGATAACCGAAAGCGCCCGCCATTCCGCAACAGCTCGAGGTGACCGTCTCCACGTCGAGTTCCGGGACCAGGCGCAGGGTTTTCTCGACCGATCCCATGACCGCGAAGGCCTTTTGATGGCAATGGCCATGCAACAAGGCCCGTTTCTGCAGTGTTGGTTGAAGATTCAGAGTTAAACGACCGGCGTCGGCTTCTTGTGCGATGAATTCTTCGAAGAGCATGGCTTGCCCCGCCAGGGCTTCGCTATCGGAGCCCGGCATCATGGCGGGGAATTCATCCCGCAACGTCAACAAGCAAGATGGCTCCAACCCGATAATCGGCGTGCCTGCCTCGACATGAGGTTTGAGCGCTTCGATGGTTCGAGTAGCTTCGGCGCGTGCCTCGTCGACCAGTCCGGCGGCCAAGAATGTCCGCCCGCAACAGAGGGGCCGCTCGCCCTTTGGTGCCTTGGCGAATTCGACCCGGTAGCCCGCATTCGCGAGGACGCGAGTCGCTGCGATCAGATTTTCAGGTTCGAAATAGGTGTTGAAAGTATCTGCCAATATGACCACTGGCGTGCCGTCAGTGGGGTCCGCATGTTGTGTTCGCGCATCGAAGGTGTCGCCGCGCCATTTCGGCAGGGTGCGTTTGGCGCTGAGCCCGACGAACGCTTCCGAAAGTTTTGCCAATCCGGGAATGGCGTCCCGCAAATTGGCAAGCCATGGTAACTTACTTGCCCAAGGCGCGTAACGCGGCAGGTAGGCAACGAGCTTGTCCCGCAGGCTTAGGCCGTGGCGGCGATTATAGTGGTAGAGGAATTCTGTCTTCATGCGGCTCATGTCGACGCCGGTTGGGCATTCGCGTTTGCACCCTTTGCAGCCCACACAGAGCTCCATCGTCTCGTGCATTTCATCGGATGTGAAGGCGTCTTCGCCAAGTTGTCCCGACAACGCCAAGCGCAGAGTATTGGCGCGTCCCCGCACCAAGTGTTGTTCGTCCTGGGTCGCTCGAAAGGAAGGGCACATGACGCCAGCATCGAATTTTCGGCAGGCGCCGTTGTTGTTGCACATCTCGACCGCACCCCCGAGGCCGCCCCATTCGGACCAATCGAGGGCAGTGTCGAGCTTCAACGATTCATATCCGGGTTTAAAACGAAGCAGGGAACGATCATCGAATTTCGGTGGGTGAACGATCTTCCCCGGATTCATGATGCCGTTCGGATCGAAGATGTCTTTCACTTCCTCGAAATTATCGATCATCCGGTCGCCAAACATCGGGCGATGGAATTCCGAACGTACGATGCCGTCCCCATGCTCACCCGAATGGGAGCCCTTGTATTCACGCACCATCTCGAAGGCTTCCTCGGCGATGGCGCGCATGGTACCGGCGCCGGTGTCTTCCTTCAGGTTCACGACCGGACGTACATGCAGGCAACCGACCGAGGCATGGGCGTACCACGTGCCCCTGGTGCCATATTTGGTGAAGACATTGGTTAAGCGATCGGTGTATTCGGCCAAATCCTCAAGTGGTACGGCGCAATCCTCGATGAAGGAGATCGGCTTCTCGTCGCCCTTCATCGACATCATGATGTTAAGGCCGGATTTCCGGACGTTCCAGAATTCTGACTGATCGGGACCGGTGGTCGCTTCAACGACGGCATTCGGATAGCCAAGATCGCTCATCAAGGTTTTGAGGTCTCGCAGTTTCGCCAGCTGAGGCTCCAACTCATCGCCGGCGAACTCCACGAGCAGCAGGGAGTCGGGCTCGCCTTGGACGAATTTCTCGATGGTGGGGCGGAACATGTCAATATCGCGCGCCAGGTCCATCATATTACGGTCCACAAGCTCGACAGCGGCCGGATGCAGCTTGACGATATGTTGGGTCGATTCCATGGCGCCGTAGAAGGTTGGAAAATGACAAATGCCGAGTACTTTGTGCTTCGGTTGACGATGCAGGCCTAGATGCACGCGGGTTGAGAACGCCAGCGTTCCCTCGGAGCCGACGAGCAAATGCGCCAAGTTCGGCTGTCCGCCGCCGGGATGGTTGGAAGCGCCCGGCACCAGCGCATCAATATTGTAGCCGCCAACCCGGCGCATCAGGCGCGGGAAGCGGGCGAAGATCTCTTCCGCCTCGCGTTCGCCGAGTTTTAAAAGTGTCGTCGCCAGGTCGCGATATCCCGACGGTAAGCCGCTATCGCTCAAATCGCCTGGCAACTCGCCGAAACGATATTCCGATCCATCCGTCAGCAACGCGTCGATGGCGCGGACGTTGTCGCGCATGGTGCCGTAGCGGATGGAGCGCGCACCGCAACTGTTGTTGCCGGTCATGCCGCCGATAGTCGCCCGGCTCGAGGTTGAGACGTCGACGGTAAACATATAGCCGTGCGGATTAAGAAACGCGTTGAGCTGGTCGAGCGCAATGCCCGGCTCGACTGAGGCGGTACCGGCCTCGGCATCGAAATCGATTACTTTATTCAGGTGTTTGCTGACATCTACGATCAATGCCTCGCCGATCGTCTGCCCGCATTGAGAAGTCCCGCCGCCACGCGGCAACAGGGGTATACCTTCCTCGGCGGCAATTTCCATCGCAGTGCGGACGTCCTGTTCGGTCTTGGCGACAACCACGCCAAGAGGTTCGATCTGATAGTGCGAGGCATCCGTCGAATAGCGTCCGCGACTGAACGCGTCGAACAGGACCTCCCCTTCGATCTCGCGCTGAAGGCGTTGCGCCAAACCGCTGTCGCCTTTGGTGAAGCCCGTATTTATGATTGGAATTCGATTGGCTCCCATGGGGCGTCCTTTCATGTCGGCGGTGTGCGTTATTTGTATACAAAAATTATACTTGGGCAGAAGGTTCGGGGCAATATTAATTTATTACATTGATATATATAATAAAATATAGAATTTGCTCGAAGCTTGCGTGGTCTATTTTTGTATGCATAATGACGAAAAATAGAGGGTCGACCGCCGTTTCGGTGCATTGATCTGCTTCAATCAGGAAGGATGCCGGATATGGCCAACACCAGTGGGCGACATTTTTTACAAATTCCGGGACCGACGAATGTCCCCGACCGTGTGTTGCGGGCCATCGACAATCCGACCATGGATCACCGTGGCCCAGCATTCGGCGAATTATCCCGCGGCTTGCTGACGGATATCAAGAAAGTCTTTAAGACGGAAAGCCACGTGATTATTTATCCGGCATCGGGCACCGGGGCTTGGGAAGCGGCATTGGTGAACACTTTATCACCTGGCGATCGGGTTCTGATGTACGAGACGGGGCAATTCGCGACGCTTTGGCAGGTGCTGGCGAAACGTTTGGATCTGGTGCCGGAATTTGTGGCGGGCGATTGGCGCCACGGGGTCGACCCGGCCGCCGTCGAAGAGCGCCTTGCCGCCGATACTAGCCATAAGATTAAGGCGGTCTGTATGGTCCATAACGAAACCTCGACTGGTGTCGCCTCTCGTGTTGGTGCGGTGCGGGAAGCAATCGACAAAGCGAAACACCCGGCTCTCTTCTTGGTCGACACGATCTCCTCCCTCGGATCGATCGATTATCGCCACGACGAATGGAAAGTCGATGTGACAGTCGCGGGGTCGCAAAAGGGCCTCATGTTGCCGCCGGGTTTGAGCTTTAACGCCGTCAGCGCGAAAGCTATTGAAGCATCGAAATCGTCGAAGATGTCGAAATCCTTCTGGTCTTGGGATGAGATGATCGCCGCCAATTCGACCGGCTACTTCCCTTATACGCCGGCGACTAATTTGCTTTACGGCTTACGCGAAGCCCTCGACATGCTTTTCGAGGAAGGCTTGGACAATGTCTTCACCCGTCACGATCATTTTGCCGAGGCGACACGCCGCGCGGTTCAGGCGTGGGGATTGGAAGTGCTTTGCCTGGAGCCTAGCGAATATTCCAGCGCGCTGACGGCCGTTCTAATGCCGGAGGGCCACAGCGCCGATGCGTTCCGCAAAGTGGTGTTGGAGCGCTTTAACATGTCGCTCGGCAACGGCCTCAACAAGGTCGCGGATAAGGTCTTCCGGATCGGCCATCTCGGCGATTTCAACGAATTGATGCTTATGGGAACACTCGCCGGGATTGAAATGGGCCTTGGGATCGCGGGCGTGCCGCATCAGAAGGGTGGCGTCGACGCAGCGATGCGGTATCTGGAAAGTGTGAGCGAGTAGGCGCTTCGCGCGAGCTAAATTCGCTCGCCACCTTGTAGCGGTGAAAATTTGACCAGTGAATGGCGTCGACTTGATCGTCCAATTGTCATGCTTTTCGATCGCGGTTAGCATTTGCCCTCAGTCGGGGAAGCCAACCGGGGTGATCAGGCGTCCGCTGGGCTTAAGTTGGTTGATGAGCGTTGCCGGAATCTTCGGCACGGCTTCTTTGATGAT
>JBMYRC010000038.1:0-31763 GCA_049601975.1 Alphaproteobacteria bacterium
TGCGGCTATGCAACATCGCCGTATTGCCGGAACGCGAACCGTCGAGGATCGCCGCATTGCCGTGGGTCTCGCGCACGCGCAGCAATTGCGCCGCGACCTCGTCCAAGGCATCCTCCCAGGAAATACGCTCGAACTCGCCGGAGCCACGCGGGCCAATGCGGCGCATCGGATACTTCAGGCGATCCGGGTGATAGACACGCTCGATTTGCCCGACACCGCGCGCACAGGCGGGCAACGGCGCCAGTTCAGGACTCCAGCGCCGGGCATCCGTTGAGATTTTGACGATCTTGTCGTCGACCACATGGGCGTTCACCACGCAACGGCCGCCACAATTGTGGCCGCACGTGCTGGTGACAACGGTTTCGCCCGGACGGCCTTCGGGCCGCGGCGCTTCATATAGTGCATTCATCGAACTGTCCCTCGAATTCCCTTTTGGCCGATTTGGGTCGGCGATGGGCATCACACCACAAATAAACGCCGCGACGCTAACCTAAAAAACGACTTTGGTTTCGGCCACGGCCGGACGATCTTCCATCTTTTTGTACCAAGCAGCCAATTTCGGGCATCCATCCCGCCAGCCATCGTCAGGGTGGCGCCAATCCGCGTAACCCAGTGCGGCCACGACCGACATCAACCCCATGTGGAAGTCGTCACCGAACGAATCGACCATACCTTCCAAGCTGTCATAGGAACGCGCCGCACGGCCCGCTTCCTTGTCGATCACGCCTTGGGATTTCTCGCCATCCTCACGGCGCTTCTCGTGCGACCGCGCGAATTGGGAGTCCATCAGCAACGAGGCGATTCCCTCGATCACCATTGCCTGCTCCCGTGCGGCTGAGTCTTTGGGATACAATTTCCCGCCAGAGATATCGTCGAGATAATGGCATATGACCAACGTCTCGCTGATATAGGTGCCGCTATCGGTAACCAATCCCGGCACCTTTGCCCCCGGCCCGAAGCCCAGGATCATGTCCATGTTGTCGGGCATCGGAGAGACGTCGACTTCTTCAACTTTATCCATCAAACCGGCTTCGCGGATGGCCATGCGAGGCCGACGGGCATAAGGGGAATTGCCGGAGCAAATTAATTTCATAGTGGTCGTTCCTTAGAATTAAAGGCTGAGCGTCGCAAGACGCGTGAATAGCTGATAGGAAGATAGGTCGAAAACCCGTATTGGACCAAGGCCATTCCAGCTTATTGGCTCTTCCAGGCTCTGATGCGGTTGTATTATCGATAGGCTCACTTTACCGCCGTCGAACCGGAGCGCCCTAAACCATGACCGAGACCTCAATTCTAACCACCTGCCCGCGCGATTGTTATGACAGCTGCGGTATTCGTGTCGTCGTGAAAGATGGCACCATCGATCGGGTGACCGGCGACCCGGATCATCCGGCGAATAGGGGATCGCTCTGCGGTAAATGTACTCTCGCTTATAATGGTGTGTGGCGTGATCCAAAGGCGCGGCTGCAGAAGCCGCTGAAACGCACGGGACCGAAAGGCTCGGGTACGTTCGAGGAAATATCCTGGGATGAAGCGTTGTCCGACATCGCCGCGCGGCTCAACGGATTGATCGCCAAGGATCGAGCGAAAGATATTCTGACCGCGCACTACACCGGGACGTGTTCGGTCATCGCCAATCAATTTCCGCTTCGCTTCTTCAATCATATCGGTGCGACGGAGATCGAACCGGATTCAATCTGCAATCTCTCGGGCCATGTCGCCCTGAGCTATGTGTTGGGGAACAGCGCTACCGGGTTCGACCCGCGCACCGCAACCGAGTCTCAATGCCTGATTGTTTGGGGCGGCAATCCGTCGGCAAGCGGCCCGCATGTGGACAAACACTGGTTGGCGGAATTTCCCGGGACCTTAATCGTCATCGATCCGATCCGCACACCGACCGCGGAACGTGCCGACATTCATCTGCGCCCCTTCCCTGGCACAGATTCCGCCTTGGCCTTCGGCTTGATGCATGCGCTCAAGGCGATGGGTAAGTTGGACCGGCGGTTTATTGATGCCCACACGACCGGTTTCGACGAGCTGGAACCGCTGATCGACGCTTGGCTGCCGGCACGTGCCGCCGAAGCGACCGGACTGTCCGAGGCGGATATTCAGACGGTCGCGGAAGCCTATGGTAGCGGGCCATCGATGATCTTCCTCGGCCAAGCGCTGTGCCGGGCGCCAACCGGCGGGAATGCTTTTCGTGCGGTCACGATGCTGCCGGCGGTCACCGGCAATATCGGTAATCCCGGTACCGGCGTCTGTTTCCTCAACGGCAAAGGCACGACACGGGGCCTCGACATGGGCTATGTCGGCCAGGAGAGTTTGCGCCAAGGGGACACCACTCCCGTCAGCCACATGGACCTCTGCGCACATCTCGAAGCGGCGCCGAACGACAAGGCGTTGATCCTTTGGAATATCAATATCGCGGCCTCGAACCCGGATCAAAAGCGGCTGCTCAAGGCGTTGGAATCGGAAGAACTCTTCACAATCGTCGCCGAGCTTTTCATGACCGACAGCGCGCGCTATGCGGATTATGTGCTTCCGGCGGCAAGCTTCCTGGAATTCGATGATCTGGTCGGCTCTTATTTTCATCTGAACTTGGGCCCGCAATCCAAAGCGGCGGAGCCCATCGGCGAGGCGCTCCCAAACCAGGATATTTTCCGCCGCTTGTCCGAAGCCATGGGACTGACCGAACCCGCACTTTTTGAGGACGACGCATCGATCCTGGCAAACCTCTTGAAGCCGCACGATTTGAGTTTCGATGAATTGAAAGCAGCGGGAAATTTCTATCCCTCCGTAGACCCGGTGATCTTATGGGAAGATCACGCCTATCCGACACCATCAGGGAAGATCGAGATCGCCAGCGCGGCGGCAGAAGCGGACGGACATCCACGCACACCCCTGCCGGACCCTTTGGCGCGACCGGCGGCAGGAAATCTGCGACTGCTGACGCCGGCGGATGAATGGCACATGAACTCCTCCTACGACAACGAGCCTCGCATCTTTGAGCGCACTGAGCATGAGACACTGACCCTCCATCCAGATGATGCGCACTCCCGCTATTTGGCCGACGGCGCGACCGCACGGGTATGGAACGAGGCGGGCGAACTCTCCATGCGGATCGCGATCAGTGACAAGACGCCGCCCGGTGTCGGCTGGGCGCCCAAAGGCCGGTGGCCGGGCAAAAGTCCGAGCGGTCTCAACATCAATGCGCTCAACCCGGGGCTTCGCAGCGACATGGGCGACAGCACCGCCTTGCATGGTGTCGAGGTACAGGTCGAAGCAGACGGGTGATTTTGTGATCGGCGGTTCTATCTTCTCCTACTGAAACAGTCAGAGAGTAAACCGCCATGCCATTTTTCAAATCCCATCCGGAGACCGCCGGACCCGCCAATGTCTTTACCGCCTATCCGGACATCTACCGTCTATGGTCGGAGATGAGCCAAGAGCTGATGAACGGCCCCTCGCCGCTCACCTCGGGCGAGCGCGAGATGATCGCCTCTTTCGTCGTCGGCGTCGCCGGCTGCAACTTCGCCTATGTCGCCCATTCTGAAGCCGCCTATGCGCACGGCGTAAAAGACGGTTTGATCGAAGAACTGCTGGAAAATATCGACTCCGCCGATATCGACGATAAGCTGAAGCCGCTGTTCAAGTTCGTGCGTAAACTGACCCTAACCCCCGGCGAGATGACGCAGGCGGACGCCGACGCCGTCTTCGATGCGGGCTGGGATGAAAAAGGCCTGCACGACGCCATCGCCGTCACCGCACGGATGTGCTTCATGCAACGGATCGTCGAGGGTCACGGCTTCACGCCGATGACGCGGGACGTAGCCCGCGAGAACGCAAAGAAGCGCGCCGATCTTGGGTATGTTAATCTCTATCCGGAGTTTCAAAAGAAAGCCTAAGGGCAAAGGGAAAAATTCATGGCCGATGACGTCGCGGAAGAATTCAAGAACGAAATTCTCGGTGTTCTGCATCCCGGCCATGAGGCGGTGATGGAGCTCGACCCCGAATACTTTTCGGCGCTGAAGAA
This sequence comes from Alphaproteobacteria bacterium, assembly GCA_049601975.1. Classification (GTDB taxonomy): domain Bacteria; phylum Pseudomonadota; class Alphaproteobacteria; order UBA8366; family UBA8366; genus UBA6544. The sequence continues at coordinate 4,034 of JBMYRC010000038.1, forward strand.
TTATTACTCCACCTGGACCATTTCGCGAAAAGAGTCGGCGATCTTCCGCGCGACGAAAGAATTCGTTATCACGGGCATCCTGCTGACCCAGGGCAAAATGAACGGCGCACGGGTCCATATCCGTCGGGGCCTCTTAGCGGGCGCCACGCCCCGCGAAACGTTCGAGGCAATCACAGCCGCCGCAATCCCCGGCGGCGTGCCTGTCGTTTGGCACGGCGCAGCTATGCTGAAGGAAGAAATGGAAGACCTGGGCATCGCTTATGATGAACGTTACGACGGTCCGGAAAGCCTTTCCGGTTGACCGAGTAGCGCAACTTCTCCTGACAATTCAGCTATTCCGGCTTGGTGCCGACAATTTGTGTGCGTTGCATGTGACGGCGGAGCGACGGGTCGAAGGCGTCGCGGCGGTGCATGACGCAGCGGTTGTCCCACATGATCATATCGCCGTTGCGCCATTCGTGCGTCCATTTGAAGGTATCACTGGTAGCGTGATCCCAAATGACATTGAGCAATTCCTCGCTCTCATCGACCTCCATCCCAACGATCCACGCATCGAGACGCCGTCCCAAGAACAAACATTTTCGCCCTGTCTCCGGATGGGTGCGCACCAATGGGTGACGGGCCCCCGGTGATTTCGTCGGATCGCCAGTCTCCGCATAAGGATAGGGGCGTCCGGAGGAATCGAAATTGGCGCTATGGTTACAGAGACGCCCCTCGATCCGCTCTTTCACATCGTCCGCCAGGGTCTCGTATGCGCGATAAAGATTGAGGAACGACGTCGCGCCCGATCCGTCCTCGGGCACTTCGATAGCGCGCAAGAGGCCGCCTGCGGGGGGTACTTCGAAGAACGAGGAATCCGTGTGCCACTTCACATCCGCCGTCCCCAATGCGCCGATCGGTTTCCCGTCCACTTCAATATTCGAGACCACCGCGATTTCCGGTGGAACGCCTTCGAACTCGCCGCGCTTACCGGTCACCGGGCTTGGCGGCGACATCGCCAATTCACCGAAGTGCCGCGAGAAAGCCATGTGATCGTCGAGACTCACATCAACCTGGCCACGTACCGCGAGGACGAGATGATCGTTCCAGGCCTGCCGGATCGTCGCGACTTCCGCAGCGCTCAAGGGTTCGCGCATATCGATTCCGCGCACCTCAGCCCCAAGCGGGCCACCACTAGCAATGATTTCCATGGGTTCCGGTCCTCCTGAACGCTAATATAGAACGATATTAACCGGTGAGAATTGATCACCCCTTTCAGACACCTAAGCTTAATCACCAATATGTTGCCAAAACCCACTTCAGAACGCGCGACCACTCATTACGGTGACGGTCATTGGCGCGCCGAGACAATTTACGATCTGGCCGCCGCGCGCGCGCAGGTCACGCCCGACGCTTGGGCCGTCCGCGACCGAATACGGCGCCTCACCTACCGGGAATTCGTCGAAGCCGCAGATGCGCTCGCCGCCGATTTAGCGGGACATGGATTACAGCCGGGCGAGCGGGTCGGGATTTGGCTACCGAGCCGAGTTGAGGGCGCCATCGCCGTCTTGGCGTGTTCGCGAAACGGCTATATCTGTTCGCCGGGATTACAGCGCGACCACACGGTCGAACAAGTCTTGGATCTGTTACGCCGTATGTCGGCCTCGGCACTGATCCTGCAACCAAACTACGGTGCCGACGCGGATCGACGCGATATCGCGCCCGGACTCAAGGCGCTGGGATATCTGCGACAAGTCTACACTCTTCCGCCCATTGACGCCTGCGCCGGGCCAGTGTTCTTCGGATTGGCGGACAGCCCAATAACATCAACCGAACCGCTCAGCGATCCCGATACCGTCGTCTATCTTCCCTTCACGTCCGGCACGACGGGCGAGCCGAAAGGGGTATTGCATACCGACAACACATTGCTCGCGAACGCACGGACCATCGCGGCGGATTGGCATTTCGGTCCAGCGTCCCGCATCTACACGATGAGCCCACTCAGTCACAATCTGGGTTTCGGTGCGTTGATCAGCGCCATTGCCGTCGGTGGTGAATTGATCGTCCATGACCTGCTCAAGGGATCGAGCCTACTCGCCAGATTGCGCGAGACCGGTGCAACATTTCTTTTCGGCGTACCAACCCACGCCATTGACCTGTTGTCGGAACTGCGCGCGGGCGACGATGCAGGCTTGCCGTTGTTAAAGGGTTTCCGAATCTCCGGCGCCGCCGTCCCCGATGCTGTCTGCACCGAATTGCTTGACCATGGCATCACGCCGCAAAGCGGCTATGGGATGACGGAGGCCTGCTCGCATCACTACACCCTGCCGGACGATCCGCCGGACCGGATCACCGGGACATCGGGCACTGCCTGCGATGGATATGAAATCCGCATCTGGTCGCAGGAAGATCAGAACAAGGAAGCCAAGGTCGGAGAAATCGGCCAGATCGGCGGCCGGGGCGCGAGCTTGATGCTGGGGTATTTCGAGGACGAGGAAAGCACGACAGCCTCCTTCAACAGCCACGGATATTTCATGACCGGCGATCTGGGGTCGCTCGACGCGGACGGATATCTGCGCATCACCGGGCGCAAGAAAGACGTCATCATCCGCGGCGGGCACAATATTTATCCGGCCAAAATCGAAGCGCTGGCCATGCGCCATGGTGCGGTCGAACGCGCCGCCGCCGTCCCGGTCCCAGACGAGCGGCTCGGCGAACGGGTCTGCATTGCGGTGACCCTGCGCCCCGACGCGGCGTTGATCCCGGCGGATCTGTTGGCGCACCTCGACGCCGAAGGTCTGTCGAAGTACGACATGCCGGAATTCTTCGTCGAACTCGATCATATGCCGCTCACCTCGAACGGTAAGATATTGAAACGCGAACTGAACGACTGGATCGACCGGCACGACGTCGACCCGAAACCGGTTCGCTGGCAAACCCCAAGCTGACCTTTGGAAAAGGATCGTTGAATGCGCGCCGTCGTCCTGAAAGCTTTCGGAGACCCCTCCAACGCAACGGTAGAGGAGTTCCCGGACCCGGTCCTCGGACTCGAAGATATTCTGATCCAGGTGCAAGCGGTCGCGGCCAACTTCGTTGACCTGTTGGTGATCGGCGGTAAATACCAATTCCTACCGGAACTGCCCTTCGTGCCCGGCAAGGCGGCGACCGGCATCGTTACCGAGATCGGCGCGAATGTGGATCGGTTTAAAGTCGGCGACCGCGTGCTGGCGATGTCCGAGCAAGGCGGCTATGCGCAATTGCTCTCCATCGACCAGAGCCAAGCCTATAGAATTCCCGACTCGCTTTCCTTTGTCGACGCGTCGTCGATGTCTCTGGTCTACGACACAGCATGGTTCGCAATGTTCGAGCGTGGCCGCCTGCGGGCGGGAGAGACAGCGCTCATTCTCGGCGCCAGCGGCGGGGTTGGTTATGCCTGCGTCCAACTGGCCAAGGCGAAAGGCGCGCGCGTGTTGGCGGGACTGACCACACCTGCCAAAGCCGATCTCTTTGCGCCGGACGATATCGACGGCGTCATCGACCTTTCCGTCGACAATCTGCGCGACGGTTTGCGCGACCAGGTATACGCGGCGACCGACGGGGAGGGGGCCGATGTCATCATGGACCCGCTCGGGGACGAAATTTTCGGCGCGGCCCTACGCGCGCTCGCGTGGCGGGGCCGGTTGGTCGTCGTCGGTTTTGCCGCCGGAAACATCCCAAGCGTCAAAGCCAACTACCTTCTGCTGAAGAATATCGAGGTCAGCGGATTGCAGGTCAGCGACTATCGCAAGAAGCTCCTCGATATCATGGACGAATGTTTCGCTGACATCTTCCAGCTATATGACGAAGGCAAAATCAAACCGGCGCCGTCGGAGGTCTTCCCACTCGAAGGGTTCGCCCAAGCGCTCGACTCCATCAGCAGCCGCAAAATCAAAGGCCGCGCAATCCTGGTGCCCGATCATGGTTGATACCGTTGACAACATCATCGTCGGCGCGGGTAGCGCCGGGTGTGTTCTCGCGAACCGTTTGAGCGCGGACCCAAAGAACCGGGTCGTTGTACTGGAGGCCGGTCCGATGGACCGCGACCCTCTAATCCACATCCCTATCGGTATCGGCAAGATGCATCCGGAACGCCGCCATGATTGGGGATATGACAGCGAGCCGGAACCTTTTACGGACGACCGCGTGATCGAAGCCATGCGCGGCAAGGTGGTCGGCGGTTCATCGTCCATCAACGTCATGGCCTATGTGCGCGGCCATCGGGAAGATTTCAATCGCTGGGCCCAAAAAGGCGCCACCGGCTGGGGGTACGACGATGTCCTGCCGTATTTCCGCCGCAACGAATCCTGGGAAGGTGATGCCGATCCGGAATATCGTGGAAGCTCTGGCGACCTCACGGTAGCGCAGTCTCCCGACCGTGATCCGCTGCTCGATGCCTGGATCGAATCCGCGAAGGTGGCAGGGTATGGGTACACGCCGGACTATAATGCGGCCAAGCAAGAAGGTTTTACGCGCACGCAGTTCACCATCCGCAACGGCAAGCGTTGCAGCGCCGCGGTCGCCTTCCTGAAGCCGGTACTCTCTCGCCCCAACTTGGAACTGAAGACCGAAGCGCTTGCAGGGCGTATTCTGTTCGAAGGGAAGAAAGCCGTCGGCATCGAATATTCCCAAGGCGGCGTCACTCGGTCTCTGAATGCTTCCCGCGAAGTGATCCTCTCCGGCGGCGTCTTTAATTCACCGCACCTTCTAATGCTGTCCGGTATCGGACCGGCCGGACATTTGCAGGAACACGGAATCGATGTCCTGCTGGACAGTCCCGGGGTTGGCGAGAATTTGCAGGACCATCTCGCGGTCATGGTGAGCTATGATCGGAAAATTCCCGGCACCTTTACCCGTACCATGCGGTACGACCGCCTCGCTCTCGCGATGCTGCAAGCGCATTTCTTTGGCACGGGGCCGGCGACGATCGTGCCGGCACCTCTGTTCGCGCATCTGAAGTCACGCCCGGAACTCTCTGTGCCAGATATCCAATTCATCATTCGCAGCGTGCCGGGAGTCGTCCACCCTTGGTTCCCGGGCTTCAAGCCTGCGTTCCGCGACGGGTTCGGCATCCGCCCCATCCTCTTGCACCCGGAAAGCCGGGGCCATCTACGCCTTCGCTCCGCCGATCCGCGCGACACGATGAAAGTGTTCCAGAACTTCTTCTCCGTCGACAGCGATATGGCGACCCTACGGCAAGGCGTCCGCATGGCCCGACGGGCGACCGTGCAAACACCACTTGATCCTTATCGCGGCGACGAGATCGACCCCGGTATTTCCGTGAACAACGACAACGAGATCGACGCCTGGATCCGCGAGACGATGGTCACCGCCCATCATCCAGCCTGCACCTGCCCCATGGGCGTGAACGAGACCGCCGTACTCGATGCAGAGATGAAAGTACGTGGGGCTGAGAATTTACGCGTCGTCGACGCCTCCGCGATGCCGGATCTTACCTCCGGCAATATCAATGCGCCCGTACTAATGATGGCGGAAAAAGCGTCGGAGATGATTTTACGTTAAGATTCAGTCGCCTGAGCCCGCCGCGATGGCCGCCAGAATATCGGGTGGTGTCAGCGGCACGCGGGTCAGGTGCGCGTCGAATGGTGAAAGCGCATCCTCAATCGCCGAGACAATTGCCGAGGTCGCCGGCATCAATCCACATTCTCCGATACCCTTCACACCCAGCGGATTCCGCGTCGTCGGTGTCTCGTGCAGGATCAACTCTGCGCGGGGCATTTCGGGCGCGGTCACCAGTAAATATTCTGCCAAGGTCGCGGTCACCGGCTGCGCGTCATCGTCGTAGCGCATCCATTCGAACAGCGTATTCCCAATCCCATGCGCGATGCCGCCATAGAGCTGACCTTCCGCGATTTGTCGATCCAGAATGCGTCCACTGTCTTGCGCCATCACATAGTTGAGGATCGTGACCTTACCGGTTTCGATATCCACCTCGACCTCGGCGACGGCGCAACCACTGGCGAAAGTTTCTTCCTCGATGATATGAGTTTCGGTCGCTTCCATGCCGGGAGTTACCCCATCCGGCAAGCGGTAGCCCGGCGTCCCGGCGACGGCTTTGGCGACGTCGCCGAGGCTCACTTTCAAATCGGAACCGCGCACCTTGATCTCCCCACCTTCGATCTCAAGATCGGCCTCGGAGGCCTCGAGCATATCGGCGGCTACAGTGAGCGCTTTCTCGCGCACCGCGATGGCGGCGACATGAGCGGATGATCCGGCGGTCACGGTTAACCGGCTGTTCGACGTGCCGATTCCGTTCGAGACCGCCGCCGTGTCACCGACCGTGACGACGATATTAAAAGGATCGCCACCCAATTGTTCTGCGACGATGCGGGTCAGCATAGTGCGCGTTCCCTGGCCGATAGCAGAGCCGCCGCAGGCGACGAAAATTCTGCCGGAACTGCCGATGCGCACGGTCACCGCCTCGAACGGGCCGCGTCCCGTGCCCTTCACATAATTGCCGAGACCGATGCCAAGATAACGCCCCTCATCGCGCGCGGTGGATTGCCGCGCCGCAAATGCCGCCCATCCGGCGCGGTCCAAAACTTTCTGCTGCATAATGTCGTACTCGCCGGTGTCGATCACCACCGGCAACCCGCTCCGGGCGTGTACCTGTTTCTCGTAGGGCATGGCGTCGGGCGGAATGAAATTTCGCCGCCGCACTTCCGCCCGGTCCAAACTGAGTTCGCGTGCAACCCGGTCGAGCAATCGTTCCATCGCGAAAGCGGCTTGCGGATGCCCGGCTCCGCGCACCGGCGTCGCCGGTATTTTATTAGTCAGCGCGACCTTCACATTCATCATGCAGGTAGGCACGATATAACCCATGGTAAGGGTCTCGGCGGAATTGGCGGCGAGGTTAATACCACGCCCCGTATAGGCACCATGATCGTGAATGATTTCACCCCGAATTCCGAGCAGCTTACCGTCGCTGTCAGCGGCAACCTCGATCTCCCAGTATTGATCACGTTCTTGCGTCGTGGCGACGAAATGTTCGCGCCTGTCCTCGATCCATTTGACTGGCCGGTCGAGGATCATCGACGCCAGACAGAGCGTCACATCCTCCGGATAGAAGACGAGCTTCGGCCCGAATCCGCCGCCTATATCAGGAGTCACGACCCGTATGCTATCGTCGTCGCGTCCCAACATATCGACCAGCGTGCGCCTCGCCGCATGCGGCGTCTGGGTCGAACACCAATATGTCAGGAAATCCTCCGTCGAATCGTAATCGGCGATGCCGCCGCGACATTCCATCGAATGCCCGCCGCCACGATGCTGCCAGAGTGACTCCTGGAAGACATGAGGGGCCGACGCGAAAACACCCTCGACATCGCCATATCCGATATCGAATTCGGAGAGCAGATTGTCTGGCCCGTCGCGATGCACCAAGGGCGCGCCGGGTGCCAGGGCATCGCGGCAATCAGCCATGGCGGGCAGAGGTTCGTAGTCGACCTCGACCAGCATTGCCGCATCCTCGGCGATATAGCGGTTTTCCGCGACCACAATGGCGACGGCTTCGCCTACATGGACGACTTCGTCACCGGCTAGCGCCGGGCGGTTGCGGTTCTGCTTGTAGAGTTTGCTCGGTAATCCAACGACGAGATATTCGTTGTTGAGGTAAGGCGTCAGGTCGGCGCGGGTTAACACAGCATGGACGCCTGGCACAGCCAAAGCGGCGGACTTATCGATCCCGCCAATTGCAGCGTGCCCGAACGGACTGCGCACGAAAGCGGCCTCCAGTATGCCGGGCCGCGAGATATCGTCGATAAATCGTCCAGCCCCCCGCAGCAAGTCCGGATCTTCCAGTCGGTTTATCTTGCCTCTGCCGTCGTTGTCTTCGCTCACTTTGACCTCTGCTCTTCTCTACAGCGCCAACTTTAATCTATTGCACCAATCCCCACAAAACACCGGCAATCCAGCGAAAGGATGGCGAGATGAGACGTCCGCCATATATTCAGTTTGATTGGCAAGGAGTGCAGCGAATAGCGGGAGCGCGACCATGGAAGACCGGTCATCACGTTGGGTCATCGAGGAAGAAGTAGAACCCGAGACCCCGAAACCCGAATGGTTCGAAAACGCGGTCGGGATGGCACCGACATCGCATAGGGTTACCGTTGAAGATTGCCCTATCCACTATCTACGCTGGGGGCCAGAAACATCGGAGAAGCCGGGTCTGCTGTTCGTCCATGGCGGTGCCGCGCATGCGCAATGGTGGTCCTTCATCGCTCCCTTTTTCGCCGAGGATCGTCCGGTCGCGGCCATAGATCTGTCGGGCATGGGCGAGAGCGGACGCCGCGACGAATACACCAATACGCTTCGTGTCGCGGAGATGGCGGCTGTCATCGCCGATGCCGGCCTCGGCGCGAAGCCAGTCGTCGTCGGCCATAGTTTCGGCGGTAACATGACGACCTGTTTTGGTCATCACCACGGTGCGGACCTCTCCGGCGTGGTCATTGTCGATTCCTTCGTGCGGCCGCCAAGCGAGGGCGACGACGGATCGGGCGGACCGGGACGGCCCAAACCGTACTTCCCGAATAAGGAAACGATCGTGCGGCGCTATCGCCTCTCTCCGTATCAGCCGTGCGAGAACGAGTTTATCGTCGACTTCATCGCCCAGCACTCTGTCGTCGAGGAAGAACGCGGCTGGACCTGGAAATACGATGACAATGTGCGCGGCCGTGGTACCCGAGACGAGCCGCTCGCCGACTACCTGCGCGACATGGCCTGCCCAAAGGCATTGTTCTATGGGGACGAGAGCGTTTTCCTGACGGACGGTGCACTTGAATTCACGAAAGAGCATTACGGAGACGGCGACCATGTCATCGAAATCCCCGCATCGGGTCACCATTTGATGCTCGATCAACCGATTGCCTTCGTTGTCGGCCTGCGTACGGTTCTTGCCGGTTGGGGCGCTTGAATGAATGACAGGCCGTCTCGATGGTTCATCGACGACGCCGTTGAGGAATCTAAGTCATCCGCGCCCGAATGGTTCGAACGGGCGATGGCGGATACACCCCGCTCACACCGGATTAAGGTCGACGGCTGCGACATTCATTATCTGAGTTGGGGCCCAGAGACCTCCGAAAGACCGGGCCTTCTGTTCGTCCATGGCGGTGGCGCACATGCGCAATGGTGGTCCTTCATCGCGCCCTTCTTCGCGGAAGATCGCCCGGTCGCGGCCATAGACCTCTCAGGTATGGGGGATAGCGGGCACCGGGCGGATTACGGCAGCGCAGTACATATTCCGGAGATTGCGGCGGTCATCGCGGACGCAGGCCTTGGGGAAAACCCGGTCGTCATTGGCCATAGTTTCGGTGGCTATATGACCATGTGTTATGCGAACCGACACGGCGACGACTTGTCAGGCGCGGTGATTGTCGATGCCGCGATCCGGCCCGGCACCGAGGACCGAGATCAGCCACGCGCCGCCTATGATAGACCGAAACGGTATTTTCCCGATAAGGAAACCATCACCGGGCGGTTCCGCCTGGTCCCGGAGCAACCGCGCGTCAACGAGTTCCTGTTGGATCACGTGGCCGCGCATTCAGTGCTCGAAGAGGAACAGGGGTGGACCTGGAAATTCGATATCGGCGCGCGTGGTGCCGCCCATTTCCAGGAACCGCTTGGCGACTACGTGCGGAATATGCCGTGCCGCAAGGCGCTGATCTATGGGGCCCAAAGTGCCATGATGACGCCCGAAGTCGTCGGTCATATGAAATCGTTGTTGGGGCCGGAAGACCCAGTCATTGCCGTCCCCGGCGCTCACCACCACCTTACTGTAGATCAGCCAATCGCCTTCATCGTGGCGTTGCGCAGTCTCCTTTCCGGTTGGGGCCTATAATTCATGAACACCACCACCGACGACACTCGCACCGAAATCAAATGGGTTTCGCAAAACAATAAACTCGTCCGTTACGAAGATGCGAAAGTTTCCGTGATGGCGCCCGGCCTCACCTTTGCCGCATTGGTGTTCGAGGGCTATCGCGCCTATTGGAACGAAGAGAAGCAAGACCTCTTCATCTTTCGGCTCGACGATCACAATAAGCGGCTGGCGTTCTCGATGAACTTGCTGGAGTTGGACGATCCACCCGCGATCGAAACCTTCAACAATGACATCATTGCAACCATAAAGGCGAACGAGTTTCGCGGCGACACCTATATCCGCCTACAAGTCTATGTCGACGACTGGGGCTCCATGCTCGCCACTGGGCCTGTCGGCAGCTCAGTAATTTGCCGGCCGCGACCGCGTGTCGCCAACTTCGAGACCGGCAAGCGATTCATCATCAGCAGTTGGCGCCGCAATGGCGAGAACGCCAACCCACCCCGCATCAAGGCGTCCGCCAATTATCTCAATAGTCGCCTCGCGGGATTGGAGGCGAAACGCCAAGGAGCCGGCGGCGCGATTCTGCTGAACGAGGACGGCACGGTCAGCGAGGGACCCGGCGGTTGTCTGTTCGTGATGCGCGACGGTGTCTTCATCACACCGGACGTCACCAGCGGAATTCTGGAAAGTATTACCCGGCGAACGATGCTGGAGATGGCGGGATCGATTGGCGTGGAGACGGTAGAGCGCAGGCTTGGCCGGACCGAATTGTATCTGGCGGAAGAAGCGTTCTATTGCGGTACCGGCCAGGAGATCATGCCGATTACCGGCCTCGACGGCCGCCCCATCGGCGACGGCACACCGGGTCCGGTCACCCGTAAACTGCAGGCCGCCTTTGACGACATCGTGCGCGGCCGCAACGACGCTTTCGCTCACTGGCTAACCCCAGTCTACAATGGCTGAGCAAAGTTCGGTTATCGATCCGATCCGGCTCGGCCTGATTTGGCAGCGCCTCAACGGCATCGTCGATCAGGTCTCCGAGACCTTTATTCGAGCTGCATTCTCCACCGTGGTGCGTGACAATTACGACATGGCCTTCAGCCTGTTGGACCGGCACGGCCGTCAATTCGTGCAATCCCGGCGCAGCATCCCGAGTTTTATCGGCACCTTGCCCCGGACACTGGAAGCCGTGCTGGAGAAGTTCCCGGCGGAAACATTGAAGCCCGGTGATGTGGTCATCACCAACGACGCCTGGATCGGCACCGGTCACCTGAATGACATCTCCATGATCTGCCCGATCTTCGCCGACGGACGGTTGATCGCCTTTGCCGGCAGCACCGCCCATACAGTTGATATCGGTGGTGCGCCCTCGCCAAGCGCCCAGGATTGTTATGAGGAAGGCCTCTGTATTCCGATCTGCAAGATCGTCGAGGAAGGCCAAGAGAATTCACTCGTGCTCGACTTCATCAACGAGAACCTGCGCGCGCCGAGCGAGACACTCGGCGATATCCGGGCGCAGTTCGCCGCCTATTTCGACTGCCAGCAAAAACTGTTGAAGGTCTTGGAGGAAGAGAGCCTGGATGATTTCGACCAGGTCATCGACGAGATCATCTCTCGCTCCGCGAGGAGCATGCGGGACGTGATCGCCGATTTACCAGACGGCTCGTATAGCGATTCGTTTCAGGTTGACGGTTTCGACGCTCCGCTGACCATCCGGTGCACCGTCACCATTGCGGGCGACGCCATTGATATCGATTTCGCGGGCACGTCACCGCAGATCAAGTTCCCGATCAACAGCGTCATGAACTACACCTACGCGTATTCGTGCTTTGCGCTGAAATGCCTTTTGGATCCGTCGGCGCCGAACAATAGCGGATCGTTCGAAGCGGTGACCGTCCGCGCGCCCGAAGGGTGTTTGTTGAACGCGAGCCGCCCCGCCCCGGTTTGGGGCCGTCACTTGTCAGGGCACTACGCACCACCGGCGATCTTCGGCGCCGTGAGCGCTGTCCTACCGGACCGGGTCATCGCCGAATCCGGCTCTCCCTTATGGAACGTGTATTTCAAAGGCGTCGATGAGAGGAACAACACACCCTTCGTTAAAATGTTCTTCATGAACGGCGGTCATGGCGCGCGGCCGAACGGCGACGGGCCCGGCTGTTTGAGTTTTCCAAGCAACGTCTCCAACCAACCGGTCGAGTTGTTCGAAGCGCAAGCGCCGCTGTTGGTCACCGAGAAATGTTTTGTGCCCGACACCGCTGGTGAAGGAAAGTTCCGGGGCGGGGACGCGCAACGGCTCTCCTTCAAGTCGCTGGCAACGGAGCCGATCACCATGACCATCCGCCACGAACGTATCACCTATCCGCCGCGTGGCCTGCTCGGCGGCCAGAGCGGTGCGCCCGGATTGGATCTCGTCAACGATCAAATAATCCCCGCCAAGTCACGACAGTTGCTAAAGACCGGCGATGTTGCAACCTTCCAAATGCCGGGCGGCGGCGGCCTGCATTCACCGGACGAACGAACCCAAGACGCGGTCAAGCGCGATGTCGCACGAGGTCTTTTGAGCCGGGAGAAGGCGAGCGCAGTTTACGATCTTGACGGGACATCTAGCGCCGATGAGTAAAGTACGTATTGGCGTCGATATCGGCGGCACCTTCACGGATGTCGTGCTCTGGGACATCGACGCTGGGGAAACCCGGAACACCAAACTGCTGACCACACCAGACGATCCCTCGCGCGCGGTGATGGACGGCATCCGGCACATCCTGAACGAACACAGCATCGCCCCGACGGATGTCGAAGCGGTCATTCACGGAACCACACTGGTGGCGAACGCCTTGATCGAGCGGAAGGGCGTGAAGACCGGACTGATAACGACGCGGGGATTTCGCGACGTGCTGGAAATCGGCCGGGAGTGGCGCTACGACCTGTTCGACCTGGCAATCGAAATGCCAACACCCATCGCCGAACGAGCGGCGCGGGCCGAGATCACCGAACGGTTGGACGCGGACGGCAATGTTCTGACGCCATTGGCGTTGGATGAGTTGGACGATATCGCCGCCGCCTTCCAAGCCACCGATGTCCAATCCATCGCCGTCTGTCTGTTACACGCCTATCGGAATCCCGCTCACGAATTGGCGATCAAGAACAGACTGGCGGAGATCGCACCTGATCTTTCCGTTTCCTTATCTTCCGTCGTCAGCGCCGAGATGGGCGAGTACGAGCGCAGCTCGACCACCGTCGCCGATGCCTATGTCCATCCGATCTTCAAACGCTATGTGGAACGACTGGTCGACGGCTTGGCCGAAATGGCCATCGGTTGCGACTTGCTGCTCGTCCTCTCCGACGGACGAACGGTGCGCCACGACACGGCAACGGAATTCCCGATCCGGCTGGTGCAATCGGGGCCAGCAGCGGGCGCACAGGCCGCCGTCCTCTATGGCGGTGTCTCCGGCGAGCACGATCTATTGTGTTTCGATATGGGCGGCACCACGGCCAAGGCCTGTTTGATTGAACACGGCGAGCCGCAACGATCCGCGAGCTTCGAAGTCGCCCGCGTCTTCCGCTTTGCAGAGGGCAGCGGCCTGCCATTACAGATCCCGGCCATCGACATGATTGAAATCGGTGCTGGCGGTGGCAGCATCGCGCGCATTGACCGATTGGGCCTGATCCAGGTCGGCCCGGACAGCGCGGGTTCCGACCCGGGTCCGGTCTGCTACGGTAAGGCCGGTACAGAGCCGACGGTCACCGACGCAGACCTCATCTTGGGGTATCTCGATGCCGACAGTTTTCTCGGCGGCGCGATGCATCTCGACAAATCGGCCGCCATTGAAGCGATCCGTACTAAGCTCGCCGACCCCTTGGGTATCTCCGTCGAAGACGCCGCCTGGGGCATCCACGAGACCGTCACTGGTAATATGGCGCAAGCAGCCGCCATCCATGCCATCGAAAAAGGCCTGAACATTGCCCGCTTTAAAATGGTGCCCATTGGCGGCGCCGGGCCGGTCCACGCCTGCAGTTTGGCGCAAAAAATGGGAATCGACCGTCTCATCTGTCCGCTCGGCGCCGGAGTCGCCTCGGCCATCGGCATGTTGGGCTCGCCGATATCCTTTGAGTTCGCGCAGACCAACATGGCCCGCCTCGATGCGGTCGATTGGCGTGAAATCGCCACTCTCACCGACCAGCTGACGGATCGTGGGCGGGAACTGGTCCGCAACGCGGGCGTATCGGTCCCGGACATCACTGTTCGCTACGGTGCGATGATGCGCTATGTCGGGCAGGGCTACGAGGTCGAAGCGCCCATCGAGGAAAGCGCAATTCGTACCGGCGACAGTGCCGCAATAAAGGCCGTATTCGAGGCGAGCTACCGACAGCGTTTCGGCCGAACGGAAAGCATGCCACCCGAAGTCATCACGTGGCGGGTCGTCGTAAGCGGTCCTAGACCACCGCTGCTGGACGCAATTTCCGGCACCGAAAACACGTCACGCACTTTCGATGCAACCCAAGCAAAGGGAAGCCGCGCGGTTTGGTTTGGGTCGGATAGCGGCTTCATCGAGACGCCGGTTTTTGACCGCTACGGATTGCAGCCTGCGACCAAGCTTGACGGCCCCAGCATCATTGAGGAAGTGGAATCGACGCTCATTCTTCCGCCCGATTTTACAGCGGAAGTGGACAGCGCACGGAACCTCATCATATCGACTGAATAAAAAGTGAACGCAGATTATCCGCTCTTGCTGCGCCACCAATCAATCGCATTTTTCCCGTAACAAAGCATTACCTGGATTGTGCACTCAAAGAATCTGTCACCCGTCTACATAACCGGTGCTAAGCAGCCAGGGGTTTGAGCCGCCCCGGATTGCGGTCAGAAAGCAGCGGGCGAACCCATTTACCGAAACGCTCAGCTTCTTCATCGTGAAGATATCCCGACATACAAAACGAGTGACACCCGATATCGATATATCCTTGCAAGGTTTCGGCGCATTGCTCCGGCGTGCCGACGATGACAATCCCGGCGCCCGGACGAGCCTTGGTCAAACCAGTCCACATATGCGGCGCGATCATCTCTCCGTACTCATCCGCCAACTGACGGACACGCTGGTTCGCCACAGAGTTCGCAAAATGTGTTCGAATAACTTCCTTTTGCTCGTCCGTGACATTGCGCACGAGACCCTCGGCCACGTCCCAGGCATCAGCCTCGTCCTGCCGGCAGACGATCTGTAGGCGCATGCCGAAGCCTATTTCCTCCGCACGACCGTATTTGGCGGCCAGCACCCGCATCTCGGCGATATTCTGTTCGACGCGCTCTACCGTATCGCCCCAAAACAAGTGCACGTCGGAATGCTTCGCTGACAGTTCCGCCGCCTGCCCAGACCCTCCGCCGAGATAAAATTGCGGATGAGGTTTTTGATAAATCTCAGGCCCGATGTGCGCTTGCTTCAATTGGTAATGCTTGCCGTCGTAATCGATCTTCTCCCGTGTCGCCCAAAGCGCCTTGCAGATTTCGACCTCTTCTTCCATCACCTCGTAGCGCGCGTCCTTGTCGAAACCGACACCTTCAGCGAGATTTTCGACCTCATTTTGCCCGGCGATCAAATTGATGGAAATCCGCCCTTCGGACATCTGATCATAGGTCGCAATCATTTTCGCCAAGAGCACTGGATTGATATAACTCGGTCGCGCGGCCACCAGCATCCGGATTGATTTCGTTTGGCGGATCAATAGCGCGCTGGTCAGCCAAGCATCCCAACAGGCGGCGGCGACGGGCAGCAAGATATATTCGAACCCGTTATCCTCGGCCGACTGTACAACCCGCTCGAACATCTCCAGCGACGGCGGAACCTGTTGTGGGATAGCGTAGTCCAAAGTATCGCCCCGCGTCGGCAGGAACCATCCAAACTCCAAGTCTCGCATATCTTCGCCCTCTCACAATTTTCGGCTAAATTGCCTGCATAACGCCAACCCGCACGTTCATCGGCGAATGAGCATGTCGTAAACAATTATTAGGCCTTTATCAAAAGTTCGCACGACTATCCGACTACATGCCTTGAAATTTCGCATGCGGGCATAGCTTCCTTGCGTCACTAGCGGTACATACCGACACAGGGAAAACACATGAAGTTTGGACTGCATTTTGGATCGCGCGGCGTCGCGGGCGATCCCGATACCCTTAAGGCAATCGCCCAGAAAGCCGAGACCCTCGGCTATGAGCATTTCGGCATGAGCGATCATGTAATCGTCGCCACCGAAGTGAACAGCGCCTACCCCTATTCGGAGACGGGCAAATTTTTCGCGCAAGACACAGGCGTCTCACTGGAACAGGTCACGGCCTTGAGCTTTGTCGCGGCGGCGACCGATCGTATTCGGCTACTGACGTCGGTCATGGTTCTGCCGCATCGACACCCCGTTCTGGCGGCGAAGATGCTCACGACCGTCGACGTACTTTCCAAGGGTCGCCTAACCGCTGGGGTCGGGGTCGGTTGGATGGCGGAGGAGATTGCTCTGCTCGGTGGCCCTCCCTTCAAGGATCGGGCGACCGCCTCGGACGAATACATCCAGGGCTTTCGCGAACTTTGGTCTTCGGAAGCGCCTATGCAAAAGGGCGATTTCGCCGCCTTCGACAAGCTGATGTTCGCGCCGAAACCTGCGCAGCGGCCTGGCCTTCCAATCTGGGTGGGTGGCGAGAGCAAGGGGGCCCGTAGGCGTGCCGCACGGCTCGGTGACGGGTGGTATCCAGTCAGCGCAAATCCACGCCAACCGCTCGACACGCCAGAGCTCTACGGCGCTGCGCTCGAGGATGTCCGCGCGGAAGCGGAAGCGACGGGAAGGGACCCTCACAGCATCTCCGCCGCCTTGCTTGCGATCTATTCCCGTGTTGGCCCGGAATTGGAAAGCCGCGACAGTGGCCGCCTATGTTTCACCGGCAGCGCCGAGGCGATCGTCGACGATATCGGCCGCGCCCGTGATCTCGGACTCGAGCATTTTCTGATCGGTGGTGATGGCGGCGACTTTCAGGAAACTGGCGACCGATTGGAACAATTCGCAATCGAGGTGATGACGCGGTTCGATTGAGCCGATAATGTCCGGCTCACAATCCTCCAGAGAACGAAATCAAAATACAGATTGGAAGAAATGAATAAGTCGCTGCTCACAAATGTCGTCGCGGTTTTAATATGCCTCGCTGGCTACGCGGTTCCGGATTACGCGGAATATTTTTTCACAGTCGGTGTCTTTGCATTATCGGGGGGCCTCACGAATTGGTTGGCCGTTCATATGTTGTTCGAAAAAGTCCCGCTACTCTGCGGCTCGGGGGTTATTCCGAACCGCTTCCAGGACTTTAAGGCGGGCATCAAGACACTCATCGTCACAGAGTTCTTCACGCGCGAGCATATCGAGCGATTCTTCGAAACCGGCGGCGGTGACGTCGCGGGCAATATCGTCGAACAGGTGGATTTCGACCGTGTCTTCGCAGGACTGACCGACGCCATCGAGGAGTCGCAACTCGGCGGCATGCTGGCCATGGTCGGCGGTAAGCAAGCACTTGAACCTTTACGTGAGCCCGTCACCGCAAAGTTGAAGGATATTATCGCCGACCTCGCCAGTGACAGTGGACCCGGAAACGGCGATTCCGATTTCACGCAATCCCTGATCGATAAAGTCGAGCACATCATCGACAATCGGCTCGATGAGCTCACGCCGGAACACGTGAAGGAAATCGTGCAGGACATGATCCGTAAGCATTTGGGTTGGCTCGTGGTGTGGGGCGGCGTGTTCGGCGGGACCATCGGCCTCGTCGTTAGTGTCCTTCAAAACACCTAAGTCCGAAACTTAATAAATTGCAAAAAATAAAGAGGACGAGCTTGTGATTAAAGATCGCTACGGAAATGACCTTTCAACGAATTCGCAAACTGCAGCCGATCTTTATATCGATGCCGTCGATCGCTTTTTGGCGGCCGATAGCGGCGTCGACGCAACATTCCAGCGCGCAATTGATGAGGATGAAAACTTCGCGTTAGCGCATTTGGCCCTCGCCCGATCCCACCAGATGCGCGGCGACCGTGAACGAATCGGCCCCTCTCTACAAAAGGCTCGGGACGCGGCAACCGGTGTGACACCGCGCGAAGCCGCGCAGATAGACGCTATCGGTAGACTGCTCGAAGGGCAGGCCGGACCCGCTTACGAATTGATACGTGCGCATCTGATGGAATACCCGCGCGATGTCATAATGGCGCAAACCTGCATGGGCGTCTTCGGCCTCATCGGCTTCAGCGGTTTGCCGGGCCGGGAATTCGAGCAATTGGCCTTCACAACATCTCTCGCGCCACATTACGGTAACGATTGGTGGTTCCTGAGCCAAGACGCCTTCGCGCAAATCGAAGCCGGACAGACGGCGCGGGCGGAAACTGCCATCGAACAATCCTTGAGCATCAATCCCCGAAGCGCCCAGGGCGCTCATATCCGCGCCCACCTGTATTACGAAAACGGCGAACCCGCCGCCGGGTTCGACTATCTCGCCGATTGGCGGCGGGAGTATCCAAGAGACGGACTTCTCCACTGTCATGTCGCCTGGCATGTTGCCCTTTGGGCGCTTGAGCGACGGGACGAGGAAATGATGTGGCAGATCATCGATACCGACATCAAGCCCGGAGCCGGCATCAGCCCGCCCCTCAATGTGATGACGGACACAACGGCGATTTTATTCCGGGCCGCCATGGCCGGAATCGACGTCGCGCTTGAGCGATGGCAAGAAGTCAGCGACTTTGCCTTGGCGCACTTCCTGGAGCCCGGTTTGGCGTTCGCCGATGTGCATGCCGCCCTGGCACACGCCCTGGCCGGAAACCGCGATGCGGTCGCCAAGATCATCTCCGACGCCAAAGGGCCCGCAGGCGAACTCGTCAGTACCATTGCGCGGGGGTTCCAAGCCATGGCATCGGAGAACTGGGCCGACGCCAACGATCACCTTACATCGGCGATGGCCGACCATGCCAGAATCGGTGGCAGCCGCGCACAACGCGATCTTATCGAGTTCGCCTTGGCGTGGACATTGTTGCAGTCCAACCGGAAGGATCAGGCACAGGCCGTAATCGCGATGCATCGTCCCTCGACGACTCCGCAAAATGCGATCGCCGGTTTGTACGATTAGGGTGTCTTTCCCTGCCCGTTCAGACTGGTTAGCCTGCGACACCACCGACCTTTGGAGAGTTTTCATGAACCAGGACGACCCCACCAATCTGCTTTCCGGCCCACCCAAGGTCGTGAATATCGGCCTCGATGGTTTCGCCAGTGAGTTAGAAGCGCAAGGTGTATCGGTTGTCCATGTCGACTGGGCACCACCAGCAGGCGGTAATCCGGAATTAGCCGCGCTCCTCTCGAAGCTCGAGTCCTAACGGAGGATTAGGGCCGATGGAAAAAATTGAAGCCGCTAACCAACAAGCACTTGAGCGCATGCTCTCCGGGACACCGGTATTGATTGACGTCGTACCGGCGCACGAAGCCATTCCCGAACTCCGGGACAAGATGATCCTGCATGCGGGCCCGCCCATCGGCTGGGAGCGTATGTGTGGCCCTATGCGCGGCGCCATAGCGGGGATTGCGGTTTTTGAGGGTTGGGCGACGGATCTGGCGGAGGCCGAACGTATGGCCGGAGACGGCGCGTTCGACTTTCATCCCAACCATCATTTCGATGCCGTCGGCCCGATGACCGGGATGACAACACTCAACCAACCGATGCTGGTGGTCGAGAACCGAACATACGGAAACAAGGCCTATTGCGCCGTCAACGAGGGCCTCGGCAAGGTCATGCGGTTCGGCGGCAACGACGCAGAAGTACTGGATCGGTTACGCTGGCTGCGCGACGCTTTCGGGCCCGCGCTGGGCGGAGCACTCCGTCATATGAGAGGCTTGCCACTAAAGGAAATTGTCGCGCGCGGACTTTCCATGGGCGATGAGATGCATCAGCGCAATGTCGGTTGTTCCAGTCTGCTGTTACGCGCCATAGCACCCGCTCTGGCGGAGACCGTCTCCGACAGCGCCGCCCTCTCGAAGGCGCTCGCGTTCATGGGTGGAAACGATCAGTTCTTCCTGAATATCGCGATGGTCATGGGCAAGGCGATCATGGACCCGGTTCGCGATATCGAAGGGTCGAGCGTGGTCACCGCGATGAGCCGCAACGGCACCGACTTCGGCATTCTGGTCAGCGGGACCGGCGACGAATGGTTCACGGCGCCGGTGGAAATGCCGGAGGGGCTCTACTTTCCGGGCTTTACCGCCGATGACGCCAATCCGGATATGGGGGATTCGACAATTGTCGAGACCATCGGCCTCGGTGGATTTGCCATGGCAGCCGCCCCCGCCGTCGCCGGGTTCGTCGGCGCTGGGGCCGCCTCGGAAGCCGCGCTTACAACCCGCGCCATGGCCGAAATTTCATTGACCGAGAATCCGGAATGGACCATTCCCGCACTCGACTACCAAGGGGTGCCGACAGGCATTGATATCCGTCTGGTGATCGAGACCGGCATCGTCCCCACGATTAACACCGGCATTGCTCATAAGAAGCCAGGCGTCGGTCAGGTCGGCGCCGGAGTCGTGAAAGCGCCGATGGCATGTTTCGAGCAGGCGCTTTACGCCTTGGCTGACCGATTGGGGGTCTCATGAGCACAATCGTCAATGACCTGCGGCGAGGATTCTTCCTCGATTCGGTCGCCCTCATGCGTATTTCGCGAAACGTCGCCGCGCTGCCGGGCGTGGAAGAAGCCGCGCTGATGATGGGCACACGCGCGAACAAGGTCATCATGTCAGATGCTGGATTGATTGCGACGGAGGGGGAGGCCGCTACCGGCGGCGACCTCATCCTCGGCATTCGCGCCACCAATGCATCCACCGCGGCCGACGCTCTTTCCGCAGCCACCGAACTCCTCACCGCACCCAAGAGAAGTGGCGACAGCGCGTCCGTTTGGCATCCCCGGTCCGTTCGCGCCGCGGTCACCGCGCACCCAGAGAGCAACTTGGCGATGATTTCCGTTCCTGGCGATTTTGCCGCCGCGGAGGCGCGCAAATCGCTCCGCCGTGGCCTCAACGTTATGATTTTCAGCGATAACGTAACGATCGAAGACGAACTCTCGCTCAAACAAGAAGCCAAGGAACGCGGCTTACTCGTCATGGGCCCCGATTGCGGTACGGCAATCATTGGCGGCGTGCCTCTGGCCTTCGCCAATGTGGTCGCACGCGGTGATATCGGAATCATCGGGGCTTCCGGCACTGGTTTGCAGGAAGTGTCCTGTCTCATCTCGCAGTTCGGCGGCGGCGTGTCGCACGCCATCGGCGTCGGCGGGCGCGATCTCAGCGAGGCAATCGGCGGCATCACGTCGCTCATGGCCATCGACGCCCTGGAGACCGACCCAGACACCCGCCACATCGTCATCATCTCGAAGCCGCCGGCCGCCAGCGTTGTCTCGAAACTGTCGGCGCGGATCGCGAAGAGTTCGAAGTCATTCACACTCTGCTTGATCGGCGGCGATTCAATTGACCTTCCGAAGAATGCCACGCAAGTCGCCACACTGAAGGTAGCCGCTATAAGCGCTGCGTCCGGGAACAGCCGCTCCGACAGGGACGTCGCCGCGAGTGCCAAACCGCTCCCGACCGGTCGACCGCTGGTGAAAGGCTTGTTCTGCGGCGGCACGCTCGCAGCCGAGGCGCAAGTGGTGTTTTGCGCGGCCGGAGAGCGCGTCGTCTCGAACGCGCCCTTGCCCGGCGTGGCGCCCCTCAGTGGTGACACCCAAGGCCATGCCATAATCGACCTCGGCGCCGACGAGTTCACACGCGGACGTCCGCATCCAATGATCGATCCGACGGTCCGCGACGATGTCCTTGGGAAGGCTTTAGTGGAACCAGATACGGGCCTCATATTGCTCGATATTGTACTCGGATACGGCTCTCATGAAGATCCGGCAGGACACGTGGCGCGCTGCCTGGAGGCCACAGAGGCCGAGCCTCCGGTGGTGGTAGCGTCAGTCACTGGCACCGACAACGACCCGCAAAACCGCAAAGCGCAAATTGCCAAACTCGAGGCGGCAGGTGTTCTGATCGCGCCCACCAATGCGGATGCGGCGGGACTAGCACTCGCCTGCCTACGATCCGGCCAATGATGCATTGCGGTGACACACGGCACTGAAGCTTCATTCGAATACGTCGTCCGGGAGGTTGGATGCCAGGCGGCACCCCTTCTGGACTGCCATGGAACAGGGGGTGTTTCAGCGCTCTTTGATGGTAGCTTTTATATAGAAATCGACGAAGGACTGATGTGTTTGGGCCATGCATCCATGCACACATCTTCACTCAATCTCGTGACGAATATTCCCGCATCGGTGAATTGGCCGGCCAGCGGCATCCGGATAGGCGACAAAGTCCAAATATCACATGACCAATTCCGGGTTGGGAACCGGTTTGTCTTCCGCACCGGAGCGGCAACCCGGTGGTCACCGGCTCCAGTTCCCGCGACCTGGACAGCGGCAAGCCTGGAGGCGGGCCTCACAGCGGTATCCGAGGTTGGCGAATGCCTGGCGCCTGACGAGGGTCTCGGCCGGTTCGTTCAAATGCCGTGCCCTCAATTCGACAACCGCTCAATTTGCGCTTACGCGGCAGCACCAATTGATGATCTCAGCCATTGGCTGTTGGATATGCGTCCCGACCCGGATTGGCCCAGCCACCTATTGGGCTTAGGCCCCGGATTGACGCCCTCCGGTGACGATTTTATTGGCGGCATGATGATTGCCTTTCATGGCATAGGAGACAGTAGGATCGCCAAAAACATATGGCGCGCTGCGGCGCCGCATGCGGTCACCGCGACAAATGCCGTCTCTCGCGCCCATTTACAATCCGCCGCCGAAGGATACGGCTCCGCCGCCCTGCATGAAGCACTCTCAGCTATCCTATGTGGACGCGGGGAAGACATTCGATCCGCCATAGAACGTGCGGTGGCCATCGGTCACACCTCCGGCTGGGACGCCTTGGCAGGCGCTGTGACCGCCGTACGCATGCGAAGCGCTATCAAAGGCGCGAGGTAGCTACCCCACCGCTCAAGCGAATTTGCGTCGACACAGCTCGAAATTCACAGCCCAGATTTCAATCTCCGCTTTACTTGTTAGAAACGTGAGCGGCGATCTTCCACATTAGCTCGCACGTCGATTAGGACAGTGCGCCCGCTCGCATTGAGGCGCTGAGCTTCCTTTAAGGCGGGCGCAAGCTCAGAGGTTTTATTGACGTGCAGGCCGACGGCACCCATGCCTTCGGCAATTTTCCCATAGTCCCCCTGCATGGTAGAGACTCCATATTGCTCACGCGCCTCGGCTCCAATGGTACCTTGTGTGGGGCCAGAATAAGTTGCCATTGCACTGTTGTTTAGCAGGACGGTGGTAATGGCCACGCCAGAGCGGGCCGCCGTCTCGATGTCCGTGCCAGACATCCCAAATGCGCCATCGCCCATTAGATTTAAACAAAACTTGCCCGGCTCAGCCATTTTCGCCCCGATCATTAGCGGAATACCGAAACCCAAATGTGTCGTCTTTCCCCAGCCGACATAGCTATGGGGCATAGTCGCTGTGTAGAACGGCACGATAGAGTCGCGAGGCGCTCCAGCGTCATGAGTGACGATGCTGTTTTCGGGGTCGAGAGTTTCATTTAAGGCCTGAATCACCCTGTAGTAGTTAATAGGCTCTTCATCCGAGTTGAGGATTGGCGACCATTCCGCCATCCACGTCGCCCTAACTGCGGCGACTTCCGCCTCGATCTGATCTCTGTCACCCGAGCCTCTGTTATCGGTCCTTTCTTTGATGCAAGCGATCAGAGCTTCAACGGTCAGGCGCGTATCTCCGACGAGGCCTACATCCACAGCCTCGTCCTTATTAAGGTCGTCGGGATTATTGGTATTGTGAATGATAGTCTTTCCCGGATTTATCTTTTGAGCATAAGGCGAGCGAGTCAGGCTACTGCCAAGCGCCAATATAACGTCGCTATTGGTGAGCCAATGATGAGCGGGGCCAGTGGTTGTACCGCTGCCAGAACCCAGAGAAAGTGGATGGCGTTCATCAAAAGCTGACTTACCGGGCATAGTGCAAAACACTGGTGCAGCTGTTAATTCGGCGAGCTCGCGCAAGGCCTCGGTTGCTTGGGAGAACAACACCCCAGAACCGGCCCATATTACCCTTTGTTTTCCGTTCAGAAATGCAGTCGCCGCTTCTTCAATAGCGCTTGGTTCCGGTAGTTGGCGGTGAATTTTCGGAGATTTATAGGTCTGCATGGCCTCAGGTACTTCTTGGGCACACACATCGGCTGTGAGCTCGACCACAACCGGCCCGGGTGTGCCGTTTCGCAATGCATGAAAAGCGCGACGCATGACGTCACCGACCTGATTGGGTGTATAAATTGCCTCAACTTGTTTGACCCAGCCTTGATAGTTCTGGGCAGCAGTAAAATTGGGTTTGACCGAAAGACGGTCCAAATTGTTGCCGCCAAGGAATACTAGGATTGGAATATTATCGGCATACGCTTGGGCAATGCCCCCCATGGCATTCTCTGCGCCAGCTTGGGCTTGAACAGCCACGACGCCGAATTTCTGCCTGTCGCTAATGCGGCTGTAGCCGTCAGCTGCCATAACGGCGCCTCGCTCATGGCGGAATGCCACAGGCCGGATACCCACTCGGGCAACGGCAGAAATTAGCGGATTGCTGGGGAAACAGGACATCCAATCCACGCCTTCCTGTTTCAATATTTGCGCAATGTAGTCGATGCCGTTCATCAGTAGTCTCCCCAGGCAAGATTCGCCTTCATGAAATTTGAGTTGGCATTCCCGATCTTCCACTGAACACCTCCGCAATAGTTAAAGGTGCTGGCTTGTGCGCGCAATTGGGTTTTCAGATGTGCTGTTTGGCGCCAAGGCCATTGAACAGGCTTTCTTGAATGAGTCGCGGTTGGTGAGATGGTCATCGATTTCATGGGACCGTCGGCAAGCGTGGGCCAAATCTCCTGATGAAGCCCTGCATCCGGAAAGAACGGTCGCACCCCGATCAGAGACCTCTTGATATAAGGGGCGATAATCTTTGGCAGGTCGAACGCCATAGCTCTCTGGGTCTTGGTTTCTGCCGCCGTGAACTGGAGCCGATACGAACGGGCCGCACAGCCATTCGACGAGTTCCGGGAGCGGCATAGATTGGTGCGCACACCAATTGAGCGTTTCAGATCATCGCAATATACACACCCATCTGCAATCTCATCGCAATCGAAAACCCGGTGATTCAGGCGGAGATGGGTCGTATGAGGGAAAGGGAGACACAGTGAGCAAATTCCTGTTATTCGAGATCGACGACGGCATCGCCACCTTGACGATGGACCGTCCGGAAAAGCTGAATGCATTCACCAGCGAAATGCTTACCGGATTGATTTCGGCTCTCGATGAATGCGAGTCCCGCGACGATGTCCGCGCCGTGATCCTGACCGGCGCCGGGCGCGGATTCTCTTCAGGCGGAGATATCGGCGGCATGGGCAGCGACTCGGACAGCCGGCCCCATGTCACGAAATCCCGCATTTGGGACGAAATACAGGCATTCCCAAAACGCGCAGCCCGCTTCGAGAAACCGCTCATCGCCGCGGTCAACGGGGCGGCCGTTGGCGGTGGCATGGACCTCGCGTTGGCATGCGATATCAGAGTGGCCGGAGAAAGCGCCCGGTTTGCCGAAACTTACGCCAAAATCGGTTTGCTGCCCGGTGGGGGCGGCGCGTATTTCCTGCCCCGTTTGGTCGGCAAAGCCAGAGCGCTGGAGCTCCTGTGGACCGCTGATTTTCTCAACGCGGCGTCGGCGCTTGAAATTGGCCTGGTAAATCATGTGTACCCGGACGACGAACTGATGGCGTCGACGATGCAACTTGCACGACGGATCGCTGAGATGCCGCCGCTTTCGATCCAACTGATCAAGCGTACGGTGAATCAAAGCCTTGAATCCGATATGGCGACGGCCTTGGACCTCGTCAGTTCGCATATCGCCATTGCCCGCG
Organism: Alphaproteobacteria bacterium; assembly: GCA_049601975.1. Lineage (GTDB taxonomy): Bacteria > Pseudomonadota > Alphaproteobacteria > UBA8366 > UBA8366 > UBA6544. The sequence continues at coordinate 29,925 of JBMYRC010000038.1, forward strand.
CCGGACACGATCATCCGGAAGCCATCAAGGCGTATCGCGAGAAACGAAAAGGCACCTACAAAGGGTACTGAAACCCAATCATGTCGCCAGCGGCGATCGGCAAGCCGGTGAAGGTCACTCAGGTGTTCGAAGGAGAAAGAGAATGCAAGATCAATTTGACTATATCGTTATTGGCTCCGGCTCGGCTGGTGGCATCATTGCGGCACGGCTGAGCGAAAACGGAAAACACCGTGTTCTCTGCCTCGAGGCCGGAGAAAAGGACGAGAGCTACTTCTGGACCAAGGTGCCTGTCGGCGCTGCCAAGCTCTACGACGACCCATCCGCCAATTGGTGTTATTGGTCGGAGCCGAACGACGCATCCGCAGGACGCCAGATATACGTCCCACGTGGGCGCATTCTCGGTGGCTCAAGTGCGATCAATGGAATGGTCTGGGTGCGCGGTCAAAAGCAGGATTTCGATCAATGGGCACAACTAGGGTGCACCGGATGGAGCTTTGACGATGTCCTGCCACTGTTCAAGAAGATGGAGAATTACGGCGGCGGCGATGACGAACTTCGCGGCCGCAGTGGTCCGATCAGAATTACCGAAGCCTCCAAGGTGACGAAATTTTACGATTTGCTGATCCAGTCCGCAGAGGCGATCGGCATTCCCTACAATCCTGACTATAACGGCGCCAGTCAGGAAGGCATCTCGCTGGCCCAAGGGTCGATCCACAAGGGCAGGCGGCAAAGTACGGCCAACTGCTATCTGGCGCCGGCCCGCAACCGGCCGAACTTAACAATCGAAACTGGTGCGGAAGCCTCTTCCTTGATTATGGACGGCAATCAGTGTGTCGGGATTCGTTACAAAAAGGCAGGCCAAGAGCGCGAAGCGCGCGCCGCCCGCGAAGTCATCGTCAGCTGCGGCACGATGAACTCGCCGAAACTGCTGGAGCTCTCCGGCATCGGCCAGCCAGAAATCTTGCGCCAACATGGAATCGACATCGTGCACGAACTGCCCGGCGTCGGCGAAAACCTGCGCGACCATTTCGGGCCCCTGTTGAAGTACGAAGTCACCGCGCCGGGCATTTCACTTTCCGAAGTAAGCAGCGGCTGGAAATACATCCGCGAAGGGCTCCGCTATATTCTCCTACGAAAGGGATTCATCGCCCAATCAATGGGAACGGGTCGTGTCTTTTTCCCCACACGCGAGGGATTGGAATCGCCGGACGCCATGCTTTCGATCATTCCCTACATCGCGCTCCTGGAAGACGGCCAGCGAAAAATCTCGCCGGAGCGCGGCATCAGTCTTTTCGCACACACCCAACGGTCTGAAAGCACTGGCAGCCTCCACATCAAGTCCGCGCGGCCCGAGGACGACCCCGCGATCAACTACAACTTCCTCGCCGCGGAATACGACCGCGAAACCAATATCCGCGCCGTCCGCAAGGCTCGGGAGCTGATGGCTACCGCGCCGCTTAGCGATGTTATTGGCGAGGAGATGGAGCCCGGAAAAGACGTGCAAACAGATGACGAAATTCTCGACTACATGCGGAAATACGGCCAAACCACCTACCATCCAACGGGCACCTGCAAGATGGGGCGTGATCGGATGGCCGTCGTCGATGAAAGGCTGCGGGTCCATGGCCTGCAAGGCCTGCGCGTCGCCGACGCCTCGATTATGCCGACCATGACCTCGGGCAACACCAATGCACCAAGCATGATGATCGGCGAGAAATGCGCGGATATGATTCTCGCGGAAGTATGAATGGCGGACAGGGTGGGATTCGAACCCACGGTACGCTTCCACGCACACTGCTTTTCGAGAGCAGCACTTTCAACCACTCAGTCACCTGTCCT
>JBMYRC010000039.1:0-31426 GCA_049601975.1 Alphaproteobacteria bacterium
AAGGCGCAGGCTGCCGTCTTCCTTCACATTGCTCAGCTCGACCAGATCGATTTCCAGTTTACCGAAGCGTTTAGCAAAGCCTGTCTGTTGGGCGTTGTCGAGATTTTGGCCGGGGAAAATCAGCAGAGCATATTTGAGCCATACCTCATACAGCGCCGCAAATGCATCCTCGTCGATCGTCGCCAACTCGACGCCCTCAACCGTAGCACCAAAACTGGCGTCAAGCGGTGTCACCTGCATTGTCATTTGCTCTCTCCCTCGATCTTCAGGTCATCAAAGATAATCATGGCAATAGTAATCCATATTCGAGAATTGATCATCCTCTTCCAAACAAGCAGCGCCGCGGCGAATTGTTCCATCCTGTAATATCCAAGTGAATTTTCCTAATCCGTAGATGAGAAATCGTCGGTTGCCAGAAAATCCGATTACGAGAATATGAAGGATACGCAGCATCGGCTGTCATCAACGCTAAAAAGGAGCGAACACGATGGGAATTAATAGAATTCTCAATCTAGCGGAGCCAATCAGGCCGATACGGTTCTCCAACGCACATGGCAGCGTTGGGAGAATTAAACGGCCGAGAAAGGTAAGGCGATGGTCGCACGCCAAAATCTGCCGCTCAGCGGATGATAAAAGCACGACCGACTTAATGAGATGGCCACCGGGCAGCAAGACGCTCGGTGGCCATTCGCATTTATATTTTCCAATTACGGGCTTAATCCACCTGACAACCGAGACGCGAATGCGTCTAAAGCGTCGGCCCGGTTCCGGCGATGGTGGTGCGGTGCAGGCGGCGCTTCACTTTTTGATCTTCAAAGGCCGTGCCTCGATGCATCGCCGAACGATTGTCCCAGAGCACCATATCGCCGGCATTCCATTTGTGCCGGTAAGTGAACTCCGCCCGCGTGCCATGTTCGATCAAACTGTCGATCAGCTTGCGGCTTTCCTCAAAATTCCAGCCTTCGATCTCGCGCGTGTGAGAGCCCACATAAATGGCCTTTCGGCCGGTCTCCGGATGGATGCGGATCAATGGATGGCGCACCGGCGGGATGGCGTCGCGTTCTTCTTGTGTGAAAGCCTGCTCATTCACGTCACGGCGAGACCAGTAGAAATCATGGATTGCGACAAGCCCCTCGCAGCGTTGCTTCGCCTCGTCATCAAGTTCGTCATACGCCGCCGCCATATTGGCGAATTCGGTCTCGCCCCCCTCTTCCGGCACGATATAGGCGTGAAGCATTGACGCCGTGGCCGGGATTGTCTTAAACGAGCTATCCGAGTGCCATTTCTGATTTCCCCGGTTGATAACCAACACCGGGTCCTCATCCACCATGACATTGTCGTCGGCATCCAAGTTCGTCGCTTCAAAAATTTCCGGGCGCCCGTCCATCTGCAACGCGGCCATATTAATCAACTCAAGATCGCCAAGCTGCTTGCTGAACTCGATATGCTGATCGTCATCGACGTCTTGCTCGGGGAATACCGCGACGACATGGTCGAGCCATACCTCCCGAACCATTGCCAGGGTCTCGTCCGGCAACGGTTTGGATAGATCGAGCCCTTTGATTTCAGCACCGATCTTCGGGGCCAGCGGACGCACTTCGAATTCCATTGCGAACCTCTTATTCAGCTTTCACGCACGGGGATTATACAGTTGTTGATGTGTTACGTTGACTGCTCGAATCAATATGGCCGAACGCCGAGGTCAATGCCATGATTGCGTCGCGGATAATATGTATAAAGATGATGGGGAAATTCTGATGATCGGCACCCAGCACGCCAAGACCATGGCCGCTTATAACAAATGGCAAAACACCAGCCTGTATACGGCGGCGGAGACGTTGGACGATGCGGCCCGTCAATTGGACCGAGGTAGCTTCTTCAACTCGATCCACGGCACGCTCAATCATATCCTTTGGGGTGACCGAATGTGGATCAGCCGATTTGCCGGGGCGCCTAAACCGGCGCAACCGGATTTTGCGGGGTCGGTGCACGAAGGCGGCGCATGGACCGACTTGACGATCGCCCGACGCGCGATCGATGCCGAAATTATCGCCTGGGCGGCAGGTCTCAAGGAACAGACATTGGCGGGTGACCTCTCATGGTTTTCTGGGGCCTTACAAGCCGATGTCTCGAAACCGATGTGGTTTTGCGTCACTCATTTCTTCAATCACCAAACTCACCATCGCGGTCAAGTCCACACCATGTTGACAGCGGCGGGTGCAAAACCGGACGATACTGACCTTTTCATCATGCCCGAGGGTTATATGGACTGAATGGATGGCAAAAAAATCAAAAGCCGTCTCGTTTGTAGGCTAAAAGGTCAAGGTCGCTCATAATCCCAAATGTCTTCTTTACGACGTTCGGCGCCACAAAACGGGTGCCGCACCTCTAGGCGGGATTTTCAGCATCGGCGGGTCTTGGACCTTCCCACCGCTATAATGCATGCTAACCCCACGACGCGGGTTATTGTTTCCATTCTTTAAGGACGACGGGCATCAGAGAATGATGAATTAAAAACCCATTTTTGTTTCACTTCAGCTTGCAATGCGATGCTTTGTCGATCAGCTTCGTATTAAGAAATAAAAGCTCTTATTTTCCATCGCATTGAAATCTTTTCGTGATCCAAATATTATTTTTTGCTGGCTCGGTAAACAACACATAAAGACGCTAATGCCCGTCGCATTATGAAACCCTAGCCAGACGAATTTATCTGACCATTTTATATTTAAGTAGTTATCATCCTGGTGCGCATCGTCTTAGTCTCGAGATTGAGCGATTGCTTTTACAACCCGAAATAATGAGTGAGGCGAATGTCAAGACTGAACAATACGTAGACCTTTTCAAGCAGTCGCCTATCACGGATTAGCAGCAAGAAGACCAGATGCTGAAGATGGACGGAGCAAATTTGAAAACCTTTACAGTAATCAATGCTGTCTTTACCAAATTGAAAATTCCCCAACGCTTCTGCGCTAGAGAGCCAAGCGACCGTTTCCATGCAGGAACCACCAGAATGCGAGAGGTTGGAGACGCTCTAAAATTCTTTATCTAGGGCTTACCCACCGCGTCCTATGCCTCGACTTCAAGCGCCAGGAGACGAATATCTGTCAACCAGACTAATTATCTTTATCATTGTGGCATAATAATAATCGGCTGGATTGTGGATAACTGGACCCGCGAATGGGATAGATCGCTTGACCGAACGGATTAGGGCGTTACATTTGCGCCGGAGGACACTTGCATCAAGATTATTTGTTATCACCGAGGTGTGTGCTGGACATTCTGCCCGGCAATTCGTTAGACACGAAGCCAATCAAAGTAATTCTAACGGAGTAGTGTTTAGCGGGAACTATGCGTAAACTATCAATTCCAATTAATCTGGGAGGAAGAGTATGAAATTTAATTTCAAAAAAACGGCGGCCAGTACCCTCGTAGGGGCTGGTTTGATGTTTGCTGGATCAGCAAGCGCCGTAGATCTAAAGATGGCTACACCTTGGGGAGGCGGCGTTCTTCTTGAAGAAATGAAGCGCTTTTCCGCAAAAGTTAAGGAATCTACTGAAGGAAGAGTAAACATTACGGTTTTTCCTTCCGGAACATTCGGTAAAGCTCTGAAAGTAACTGACTCCGTTAAATCTGGTGTCGCCCAAGTGGGTCACAATTGGATGGGCTACGATTGGGGAATTGATAAAACCACTGTTATTTTCGGTGGCTATGTTGGCGGACTTAACGAAGAAGAGTTCTTCCTATGGCTTTATGAGGCTGGCGGCGCGAAGCTTTGGGAAGAGTACCGAATGGAAAAATTTGGTGTCGTTTCTTTCCCATGTGGTATTTTCCCGGCAGAAATTTTCTTACACTCTAAGAAAAAAGTTACCAACTTAGCTGATTACAAGGGCATCAAGCAGCGGACTGCCGGTGCTTGGGCTGAAGTCGGTGGCTCTCTTGGTGCAACAACAGTCATTCTACCTGGTGGAGAAGTTTATCCCGCCCTTGAGCGTGGTGTTATTGATGCGACTGAGTGGAGTTCTCCGTCAATCAACGAACCAGTTGGCTTCCACAAGATTGCAAAATACATAATTTTCCCGAGCGTGCATCAACCCGGTGCAACGCAAGAGTGTGAGTTCAATAAAAAAGCTTGGGATTCTCTCGAAGAGCGTGATCGAAAAGCGATTCGGCGCACTGCTGAGAGAGCAGTTTTTCGCAGTTGGACACATTACGCGTATCGTGACCTTTTCGCTTATCGTCGAATGGAAAAGGGTGGCAATACGATGCTACGTCTTGAGCAGTCGTTTATTGATGCTGCGCAAAAAGCGGGGAATGACTGGGCTGACAATGTCGTAAAACAGGAGCCTGACAATAAGTGGTTTAAGAAAATGCTGAACCACCAACGTCAATTCCAAATGGACATGTCCGTTTATTCAAAAATGCGGTTCCAACCAGGTTCGCGCACTTCGAAAAACATTGGTCCAATCTTGAAGTAATAAGTCTGTAATCTAAAAATTAGAAGGGGGGGGGGCTTTTCTCTCCCCCTTCTCGTATCTACTCGTTATCTGAATAGAATTGGACATAGCTGATGGAAGCAATACTAAGTGTTTTGTCAGAAGCAATTGGATTGATCTTTGAAAGTAAAACCGCATGTCATAAACCCATACCGGCATGTACGGCAGGACACGGTTGGCTTTTGGCATTAGGAATAGCAACGTTTTTCGTTTGTATAATTTATTCATTATGGGGTGTCATTAAAGCGATTATAAACGGTGATGCTTGGCAGATGATCGTGCCCATAGAAAAAATCAATCATTTTGCTGCTGTCATAGCGGCGGTGTGCATTCCGGTCATGGCAGTATCTATTCTCTACGAAGTAATTATGCGCTATGCTTTTAATGCACCCACAATTTGGGCTTACGAAGTGTCATATATGTTGATGGGCACGAGCCTAATGTTGGGATTGGGCTTTTGCGCTCAGTTACGCCGGAACATCCGAGTTGACTTTTTTTACGACTCAGTTACAGAGAAGAAAAAAGCTCTTTTTGATTTGGTTGGCTATGTCTTTTTATTACTGCCAGCGTCCATATGGTTATCTTGGGGCTTATTTGAGTATTTCATCGAAGCCTACAAACTTAATGAGCGCACTGGCGAATCAGCTTGGAACCCACTTGTTTGGCCATTTAAGTTCTTTTTTACTTTTGGTTTCTTCATATTTAGCCTTCAAATGATAGCAGAATCTATCAAATGTATCCTCACGCTTTCGGGGAAAAAGGTTCCACAGCCTAATTTACCGGGAGGATTTGAGTGATGGATATTGGATTTGCACTATGGATGTTCCCAGCCCTACTGTTCTGCTTATTTATGGGTTTTCCTGTAGCATTTTCGTTGCTTGGCATTGCTTTAGTTTGGGGCCTCTCATCGTTAGGTGATTCTGTAATTGCGATGTTTGTCGCTAAAGCGGACGAAATCGCATCCAACTATGTAATCGCTGCAGTACCACTATTCATTTTCATGGGATCGCTCCTAGAAAGATCAGGTGTCGCTGCGAGATTGTTTTCAGCTATACATCTCTGGGTTAAAAGATTGCCCGGTGGATTAGCTATTGGAACAGTTTTGCTTTGCGTTGTTTTTGCCGCTTCTACTGGCATCGTCGGGGCAACAGAGACAGTTGTAGGACTTTTAGCCATCCCAGTCATGATGAAATACGGCTACGATAAATCGCTAATCTCTGGTACAATTTGTGCTGGCGGATCACTGGGAACCATCATTCCACCATCAGTCGTTGTAATCATACTCGGACCGGTGGCCGACGTCTCAATCGGTGATCTATTTGCCGGGATGATTATCCCAGGACTATTGCTAGCGGGATCCTACATAATCTACATCATTGTTCGTTGCACCTTTCGGCCAGAAGATGGACCCAGAGCTCTCGATGAAGATGATATGTCGATCGACGCTAAAATAAAAATGACTCTAACTGCCTTAATACCGCCATTGCTACTTATAGCAGTAGTTTTAGGGTCTATTTTAGGTGGATTAGCAACCCCCACAGAAGCCGCTGGCTGTGGTGCAATCGGTTCGTTAATTCTTTGCGCTTCTTATAGAACTTTGTCGATGGAAGTAATCAAAGAAGCCCTCTACAAGACAGTCGTCATCACGGCTATGATACTATTAATTCTCATGTGCGGCACGATGTTTGCCGGAGTTTTCTCAGCAACAGGCGGTATGGTTGGTGTGCAACAACTGTTGGCTGCTTGGGAACTTACGAGTTGGCAGACCTTAGCCATGCTGCTTTTTATAGCTTTCATAGCAGGTTTCGTACTTGATCTGATCTCTTTGATGCTGATTGTGGTGCCTATTGCTATGCCAATTGTCGTTCAGCAGCAATTTTTTGATCTTAGCACCGGCGATATCAAAGTCTGGTTTTCAATCTGCTTCTTAATCATGATCCAAACGAGTTATCTGACACCGCCGATGGCTCCCGCAATCTTTTACTTGCGAGGAATTAGCCCACCAGAAATCACGCTTATGCATATGTATAAGGGTGTTGTTCCGTTTATTCTGTTACACGGAGTAATTCTTGCTATCGTGTTAAGCATTCCAAGTGTCGCACTTTGGCTACCAACCATCCTATTCAGAGGGTTTGGATAGCCTTACGTATGACTTGAAGAAGGGCGGCCCGTGAGGGCCGCCTTTTTTTTGCCTACACCTCGAAAATTAACAATGATCTTTAGCCCCCTAGTATGTTGGGAAATCCAATTCTTAGCTTCGAAATCGCCCTACCGGGGGCGGCCCGCAGAATTGTTAGGAAAATATAGAAGGATGTGATTGAACGTGAGTCGGCGTTTTTCATTGCCAGTGATGATAGCCGCAAAGCCATCATGAGCTCTGAAGAAATTCAAAATATGGAATTTATCCATATCATAGAGTTATTGCATACTTAACTAATATTCTATCTGATATTTAAAGAATAACTTAACAAACCAATATTCACCCGAAACTTTACTATCCAAAATGGCAACATTCTGGATAGGACTTTCATCTAAATAGACTGAAACGCATCGACTGTTTTATGAAAACCCCTGCTATTCCAACTAATGTAGATCAAATTCACGCATAAGACTTAATACTTAAACGGAAGCTGGGCTCCTTCGGGAAGGCCGATACGGAATGTGTTCAACGACATCGACACCATAGTGTAAAAACCACAGAGATTAATGAGCTCCGCGACCCCTTTTTCGCCAAACGCAGTAACCGCGCGCGCATATGTATCGTCACTCACTTGGTGCGTTCGGTGTAGCTCAAATGCCAAATCGTGGGCCGCCGCATCCCAGGCGTCATCGAAATCCGGGCGGTTTTCTTCTTTGATCGACTGGATCATCGCATTGGACACACCGGCGTCCCGCGCCATCCGCTCATGGGCATACCACTCGTATTGCGATTTCCAATACGCGCCGGTGACGAGAATAGAAATTTCGATGTATCGACGGTCAACCGATAGATTGAAGCGAAATTTCTTTCCCAACTTATCGATCAGTCCGGCAATCTCCGGGCTCAACATCCATATATCAAACGGCCCACCAATACGGCCATCCGTCACACCCGTCCGTCCTTCTGCAATCTCATCGAAGACAGGTATTTGCGCGGCGCTCATCTCCGCATATGTCTTCCTGCTCAAGCGTTCCATAAATTCTCTCCCTTAAAGGTTTTCGGCCACGCGACGCAGCAAGCATTCGACAATTTCTTCGCCCGCGTCCTCTTGGCAGAAATGCCCAGCGCGTTCGATGGCGTCGAACGTGGCGTCAGGAATCATCCTGGACCACTCCTCGCCCCAAGCAGAAGTAAAAATAGGATCAGCGTCACCAAATATAACGTTCACCGGTCCCGACCAACTCTTCAGCTCTTCAAATGCCGCCGCCTGCCGGTCCGCCGCACCGGCTTCCGGTTCCGCGAACGGAATGCACCAGGGGAAACGTCTCGCTCCAGCTTTCGAGGGAATGCTGCCCTCAAAGGGCGCTTCGTATGCACGCTCCAAGGCGACCGGATCATCCACCGGCCGGGCCGATGTTCTGCGAACGATTGGGCCACATGGTAAATCATGACGGGTCCAAGCCAACCAATGGCGGTTGATCGCCGCGTCGCGCCAAGCCTTTATCGCGGGCGAATAATTATAACCCTCGTGATGTAGCCAGGTATTTAAAATAACGAGACGCGAAACCCGCTCCGACATTGCCACCGCGTTGATAAGCCCGATAGGACCACCCCAGTCCTGCATGAAAATCGTCATGTTGCGCAGATCGAGCTGCTCAATAAATCCCGCCAATCGCTCGATATGGCGGTCAATGACGTACCATTTGTCGTCGGTGATCTTATCGCTACGCCCGAACCCGATATGGTCCGGCGCCACGCAACGATAACCGGCGGAGAGCAGTGGAGGGATCATCTTGCGATATAGATAGCACCAGGTCGGCTCCCCATGCAGCAACAGAGCCACAGGCGCATCGCGCGGACCTTCATCAATATAGTGCGTCCTCAGTCCGTCCCATTCGAGGTAGCGGGGCTCGAAGGGAAAATCCCGCAATCCCTCAAAGGCGCTGTCAGGCGTGCGATAGACATGGTTCATAGGAACCGATCCTTGCTTCGATTCTGGTCAGTTTGACACAATTACTGTTTCGGAGAACTTGGAGTGGTAGCTCGCCGTCTACTATTTCCTATCGCCCGGAAGCCTTCGAGTCTCCGGAAACAGCCAAACGGCAATAATCATCATCGCGCCCAATAGCGGGATTACCATCCCGCCCTGCACGCCAAATGAATAGGCGGCCCAGGCGACTAGGCCGACCATCACCGATATGATGAGTTTCAAATAGGCGGGCATTGCCTAATGCGCACCCATCGGATGCGACGCCGCTTCAATCGGCGTCTTAGGCGTGCCCCGCAAATCCTTCTTAAGATGCTTTGTGCTGTAGCCATTGAACAGGTGGCCCAACAATCCCCGGTCCAAATCCGACGTCCCGAACATCCAATCCGAGATCGGAAAGGTCAGGTTCATATTCACTTCCATCATCAGGCGTGAGTTGTGATGCGCAGTGTGATGACGGCGCAGTGTGTTAACGAAGGGGCAATAACGCACGAACCAGTTTTCGTCGACATGGCAGCAGAAATGCATGAACTCATAAGTGATATACATGCCGGTCGTCGTCGAAATCAGCAGCCAACCGACATTCGGAGAGACGATATATCCCAATACCAAGGCGCCTGGCGCCGACATCAAGATAAACACTACAAGCGCATACGGCGGGAAGAACGTTACCCGCCAATCTTTTTGATCGCGGAACCGCATTTCGGAATCTGAGAAAAATTGATGATGATTGAGCGTATGCCGCTCATAGATCGGGCGCAGCCCTTTAACTTGGATCGGCCGATGCATAATGTGCGTGTGCAAGTACCACTCAAACATATTGCAAATCACGATCACCACGGGAATCGTCAACCATTCCCACCACACTACATTGCCGATGTTCTGGGTATAGATGTACATCGCGGTCAGACCGATCGCATAAATCACCGCAACATGCAGGTAACCGCTATACCAACCGGCAATCCGGGAGCGGTATTCTTGCCTGAAATTCGATTGTTTTTCACTTATCATGCCTCAATCCTCCGTAGCGCCTGCAAACGGCGTCTGTCTATCCGTTAAGGGCCTTATCTATATCATCGCTCGTCAGCGTCCAATCGTTGTCCATATTCGCGACAATGTCGCGCATGAAACCCTCGCAATTCTCGATGGCCTTCGCCCCAACACCCAAATGGTCGACCAAAATCGCCAAGGCCAATTGCGATGGCTCGGCGCCTTCATAGGTCCACTCGAACCCCCACTTAGTGAATTGCTTAACACCATAGGCCTCGTCGAGCGGTTGGCCGTCGACCGTCACCTTCAAACCATCGATTGTTCGCACGCCAACGTATGTTTTCATTCTTGTATCGCCCCGGTTTCTCCAGGTGCTACTAGACCTGATATATCATACAAGGCGCTATCCTAGCGCGTCAAAGAAACTGCATCTCAACGCCGCGACGAAGAGTCGCGAGATAAAAACCGACGCTCAATAGCGCTTCCGTTGATCCGTCTCGGCACCTTCATAGAGCACGCGCCGCTTTATCTCCGAATCTCGGCGGCAGGCGGCAAAATCGTCTTCGTGGAGCCACCCTTTAGGGGGCCCCGAAACCGTAAAATTACCGAACTTATCTTCACCGCTCACCTGCGTTACTAGGGATTTATCCCCAGTCCGCTGTTTCATCGACGGCTTGATATAGCGGATGGCGGTGCCGATGCGCCGGTCGTCCGTCTTGTTCGGTCCGGACGCATGGAACAAATGACCGTGATGCAGCGATGCCTGCCCTGTCTTCAGAACCACATCGGCACCGTCGCTGTCATCGACTTCAACGGCGATCTCCTGCCCTCGTGTCAGCAGGTTATTCTCGTCGAACGTATCCTTGTGCGCCACCAACTGCTTCTTATGACTGCCGGGCACGAAGCGCATGCAGCCGCTCTCCAAATTTGCCGGCGACAAGGCGACCCACGCCGTCACCTCCTCGACATCGTCCAAACCCCAATAGGTCAAATCCTGATGCCAAGAGACGACCTTCGAGGTATTGGCTTCCTTAACAAACAATCCCGAACTCCAAACCATCAAATCGGGTCCAAGGATTGGCCTCACCGCCGCGATTAGGTTCGAGTTCCGGATCAGCATATCGAAGGAGGGGATCAAATTGCTGGGATATGAACGGACGAGCGAGAGGTTCTCCGAGTCGTCGGCGCATTCCGCTTCCGCCCGCTCCAAATCGGCCCGCACGGCTTCGGCCTCCGCCGGATCGACCACATCGATGGGAAACACAAACCCATCGCGATCATAGGTCTCCGCTATCGTATCCAATGCTGCGCTCACCTTTCATCCCTTCCGATTTTCACTGCGTCTACCAGAGCCGCTATCGTCGCCGCGCGCGCCGTTATCTCTATGCTATAAGGGAGTCTATACGGCACAAGCATACCCGCAATGATCAAAATTGTCACAACCTCGGATCAATCTTGATCGACCAACCCCGCCCCCGCTTCCGTCAATCTGGATTGTTCCGATCCAGCAACCAAACATTGCTCCGCGTATCCTAATAATACGGACCAATCCTCACCATCGATGTCAAACGCACTGATCGGGGGCAAGACGAGGCTCGGCTCGAAACCAGCAATGGCAGTCAGCTTCAGGTTGCTGGGGTTTTGAAAACCTTCAATCCCAGCATTTTCGTATCGCAATTGCCCAACCTTACTAGAGACCCGCACTTTCTTCGTCCCCAAACCTTCAAGCTCGACGTCGAGACCTCTTGCCAGCAAAGACATCAATACGATTACCGGAACATCGACACTCTCTGCGAGCAACTGATCTGTTCCCGCGGCAAGAGCATCACATATCGCCGAGGCCACAATGATCGCGGAAAGCTGCGTCTCGGGTTGAGTTGGCGCGAATACGCCACCACGCGCGCGCGCTTTATCATATGCGCTAGACCGGCCCAAAGAGACGTTATCAAAGGCAGCCGCAAAAATCGGTGCGGGGTCAACATCGTGCCGGAGCATGCTGAGAGCGGACCGCCCCGCTTCGACACCACAACCGACCCCAAGTCCAAGACCAATCATCGCTTTTTGAAGCGTCGATTCGATTTCGGATGCGGATACGTACATCACTCTTCCTCCCCAAGTGAAGGGAAACACCAATCGTCGGCTTCATCCAATTCATCCGCCAATGGCGCGCCTTGGTACATGGTGATCCGTGTCCAAAGATCCGACTTCGGGTCAAATTTCGTGGCGCCGAAATACGCCAGCTTGGCCCGCAACAGGTCGATCGGACGACAAGATTCTCCGATCAAATTTCCACGGATCTCCGCATAGGGATGAGAGGACGCAACCTGCACCCGGTTCACGATGTAACGAAACTCTGGATGCTCGAGCAGGAAGGCCGCGATGGTAAGCGTCGCGTCTTCCGCCGATAGTGCCGCTTGTAGCTGTTGGACATCGCGTGCAATGGCAACATTCATCGCTTGAATGTCGGTAATCTCATGGCGCTGCTCACCGCGTCGCGGTTCCAGTTTTTCTTCCGAATAATACCAGACATATCGGTTGGTTGACGCATCATGGAAATTATATGTTGACACCCAATCATAGGAAGCGGATAGGATTTGATTGAGCGTCCCCACCGTCATCGTTGCATTGACAAACGGCAACGGGTCCGCGGACAGCTCTTCGGTCAACTCGTCCACCAGTTCGGGGTAGGGCTCGAGGAGCAATGAGACCAACAGCTCCTGGCCTTCCAACGAGAAACCTACCGCAGCCCGGCAAAATAAATCATCCCAGGGTCGAGCGCTGCCATCGAGCATCGTCAGCCATTCGCTGATTTGTCGTATTTCCGAGCGAAGCACTTTAATTCGGCTGGCTTGAATTTCGTCATCAACTTGCCACTCGTCGACATGTTCTCGCGCGCGTGCGAGGGCCTTTTGAAATAGCTCGATGCGCTCCTGTTCTACCGACGAAACCGAGCAGACGCGGGCCAACGCCGTCTCCCGCGCCGCAAACCAGTTGTGGATCAATACCGGGTGGCTGACGAGGAACGGCGCCATGCCCAATCCCGTCGCATTACCGATCCCAAGATAGCGCTTCAGCCTGCGCTCCAGTGTCGTGTAGCGTGACAAATTTTTTCTTTTGGCAACATGTTCCACCAGGTCGAACGTGAAGCAGCGAATGAGATAGACCGCGAGCATTTCAGCCTGAAACGGCCCCGTAAGCTCTGAACGATCCGAATAGCCCCGCCGATCCGCCAAGCCGAACTTGCCGTTGCCGTAAACCGCCGTCGTGCGCATTAGATAGCCGATCTCTCGCAGCAGGCTCCGGTCCGGCTGCCGGCCCTCGGCGAGACGCTCGCTCACATGAGTGAAAAGGCGCACGCTCTTATTTGCCCGACTCAGAACCAATTCCTTCGCGCTGTATCGGCCCGCTTCCTGACGCGGCGCTTCTGCCGCCAACCGGGCGATATCATCGCGAGTCGGAATACCGTCATACAGGATGAAGGCCGCGTCCCAGGCCTCCGCGATGACGCGGTCGGTTCGCGCCGCCGGATCCAAAAACTGAGAATAGGCGATCAAACTATAGTGGCGCGACGGCGTCTCGACCGTGTAGAGCGCCGTTCCGTATCCCTCATCGTCCAAATCGAATCTGGGCCGCGTGATCCGCCAGTTCTCATTCCTCATGCGGCGGAGCAAAATTCGCAAAAAACTCAAGCGCGTCTGAAAGGCAGCCCCCATTCGGTCAAGGCGCATGACCTCTTCCGGCGGTCGCACGCCGATATCGTCGGGTGTAGCGCCTTCACTCACACCTTTTCGACGATCAGATAGCAATGAACGTAATCCATCGCATGACCGGCCGGGTTTTCACGGACGCGGGCTTCATAGGTGTCGAAATAACGATCGAGAATTTCCTGACATTCTTCGGTCGGCCGCGCCTCAGAGAGACCGGCGGCGAATGTCGTCTCGGCCCACGACCGCAGCGTCGGTATATATTCGCGGGCGAATTTCGCCGCGTCGCCGTGATCGCGAAAATCAACGTCATATGGGCATTCCACCACTCGGGTTTCCACATGTTCCATGCGCAATCCCGCGCGATAGACGGGATTGTCTTCCGACAGAAACGGTGCCGTGAATTGCTCCACCGTCCGATAGGATTGCGGGAAGTTGGTATTCCGATACTCCTCCGCCGTGATCGTGCCATTGTCCCGGAATTCAGCCCAAATCTCGCTGAATGTGTCGAACATACTGACACCACCGGTGGAGCCCAGATAGCGGCCTTCCTCATCGATACCAAAGTTGAATAGAGCGAGCTTACCGCCGACCGCGAGATCGCTTGCTCGATTGGTCAACATGCTCTCCCAATCGACGCGGCCCTGTTCCACATAGGCGTCTCGCTCCACCCCTTCCGCACCCACCATATGAACGTGGTTCTCGATCGTGCATGGCTTCTTGCTAATATAGTGAGATGCGGTAGCGGAGAAACCTAGATTCAGAGTCCCTGGTGGGAACATCGGTTTATGGAATGAGGTCGCCGATGCAAAAACATAAAGATTATCGATATCGTCGACATAGGTTTCCACGTCGGTCTCGCCGTAGATATTGCGGAACACCTGACTGAAGTCGTTCCGTGGCAGGTCCGTATAGACCATTTGGATCGGTCGTGATGGCGCCCGGCGGCGCACTTCACGCAGGACCGTTCCCACCATATCGACCGACGTCCCGCCATCGGCACAGCCGGAATCGGCCATCGTGAATGGGTCGGCGATATCGGGAATCTCCATCGAGACCAAGGCCTCCATAATCATCGGCGTCCCACCGTCGATGACATCCTTTGCGCCCATTGTGGATTTGGAATAATACCCGCCACCCTTCATCGAGATATGGCGTGTCGATGCCGTTGAATCGGTCATTCGTTTCCTCCCAATACAAGCCCTTATTGTCATTCCTATGCGCGCGCAAATCCAGCGCGCTTTTGCTACTTTCCCTTATAATTGGGCTTGCGGCGTTCGCTAAAGGCGTTAATGCCTTCGATGTAATCTTCGGTCCACCGCAGCTTCTCATAGGAATGCCCTTCGACATCAAGGGCGACGCTCAACGGGCTATCCAGCGCGGAATTCAAGACCCGCTTCAAAGAACGCATGGAGAGAGGCGCCAGCGCATTTAGTTTGGCGGCGTAGTCGACGACCATCTCCGTCAACGCCTCGCCATCGGCCGCGACATCGGTGATTAGGCCGATATCCTTGCCTTCCGGCGCCGGGACCCGTTTGCCCAGCATTACCATATCCTTGGCGCGGGTCATGCCGATCAATCGCACGACGCGGGCGCTGCCACCGGAGCCCGGCATTTGACCGATGGCGGATTCCGGCAGACCGACCAGCGTGTCTTCCGTCGCGAACCGAAAATCACACGCAAGGCAAAGCTCGAACCCGACCCCGAACGCGTACTTCTCGATAGCGGCGATTACCGGCTTCGAGCACCGTTCCGGCGCGCCTATATTGTCGGCGAGGTCGGACATTTTTGTCTTCGGAATGTCCGGAAAGCGTTTCACATCTCCGCCAGAGCTGAAGACATCGTTGGCGCCCCGAATAACAATCACGCCAACGTCGTCATCTTCGTCGAAAGCCTCGATGATGGCGCGAATCTGCGCCCTTCCCTTGAATGAGACGATATTGAGGGGGGCACGGTCTAAAGTCAGATAACCGATTTTGCGCTCCGCATCGACCTCGATCCACAATCCGTCTAAATCGCGCAGGATATCGCCGCGCCGCGCCGCATAATCTCGTTCCATCTCGTCTTTCCTCAGATTGTGTTTTTGTAATCGCTAATTAGTTCGTAGTCGCCCGTGCGTAAATGCCGCCGTAGCAACTTGCCGGAAGCCGAACGCGGGATAGCTTTCACGAAAGCATACGAACGGGGCCGTTTGAACCGCGCCAAACCGCTCGCCAAACAATACGCATCGAGGCTCTCAAATGATGCGGACCGTGTCGCGGGTTCGATAAAGGCGGCCACCTTCTCGCCCCAACGATCGTCCGGCAGGCCGATGACCGCAACGCCCAGGACGTCCGGCGATTTGGCCAATACGTCCTCAACCTCTTCCGCGTAGATATTCTCTCCACCCGAGATGATCATGTCGTCCACCCTGCCCAGCACGTAAATCTCACCATTCTCATCGAACCGCCCCAGGTCACCTGTGAAGTACCATCCATCACGGATCGATTTCTCATCCGCATCGGGCCGCTTCCAGTATCCGGAAAATGCATCGAGAGCATTCATGCTGGCAATAATCTCACCGGTCTCACCGACAGGAACTTCCTCGTCCGGCTCCACACGCTCGTCCGCATCGGCGCGAACGATCCGTAAAGTTTGACCGATCCCCGCGCGCCCGGCCGATCCTGGGTTTTCAGCCAAGTTATTGCGAACCGCGAAGGTGTAAATTTCGGAGGAACCATAGAAATTGCTGAATTGCGCTTCCGGAAAAATCGCCGCGCAGCGCTCAACCAAAGCTGTTGTCATCGACATGCCCGCATAGGCGATATTGCGGACAGAGCTGAGATTGAAATCCTTCAGATCCGCTCGGTGGACGATGTCGTGAAACATAGTCGGCACCAAAAACAGGGAAGTGATCTTCTCCTCGCCGACCATCGCAAGCGCTGCCCCGGTGTCATAAGCCGGCATGCAGACGAAGGTGCCGTTCAGGAAGGCCGACATCAGTAGACTGCGCACGCCCATGGTGTGAAACAGCGGCATGACACCTAAGCTCACTTCACCGTGGCAATAATGTAGTTGCGCCAAACAGCCAAGCGACGCCGTCCGCTCAGCCGCATGTGACCGTGGCACACCCTTGGGTCGACCCGTCGTGCCTGATGTGTAGAGCATCAAGCATATGGCGTTGTCGTCAGTGGGCTCCGGACCGTTATATGGTTCCGCGTCGGTCAACTCAACGAAATCGATACCCGCTCCATCACCATCGACACGCATGAGTCGATCCACCGGAAACTCGGTTTCAATGACGGCCGCCAACAAGGCTTCCGCCGAGCGGGACTCATAGACCACGACTTTCGCTTCGGCATCCTCAATCACATACGCCATTTCGGGCCCGGACGCGCGCCAATTGAAGGGAGTGAAGATCACGCCCAGTATCTGGCATGCCCAATAAAGACTCGCCATCTCCAATCGGTTCGACAATGCAGCCACGAGATGATCGCCGCTGGAAAGACCCAACCCATTCAAACCACCCGCGAGCCGTTGAATATCAGCCCGCCATTCCGCATAGGAAAGCCTAACATCCCCATCCACAACCGCCGTCGCGCCAGGTTCCCGTGCAGTTGAGGCCGCGAGCATACGCGCCATCGTCATTCGCTTGCTCCTTCCGCACATTCCAAAATAGCGCGCACCATGCCGTCATACCCAGTGCATCGGCAAAGATGACCCGATAGCATATCGCGCACCTGTGCTTCATCCGGGCTAGGGTAATGTTTGAGAAAATGACTTGTCGATGCCAAAACGCCGGGTGTGCAAAACCCGCATTGCAATGCGCCATGGCGTGAAAACGCGTTCCGCAATCGATCCAGCTTCTCATCTGTCGCCAGGCCTTCGATAGTGGTGAGTTCCGCGCCTTCCACCTGTACGGCCAATGTGGAGCAGGATCGTGCTAACCGACCGTCGAGTATGATCGTGCAGGCACCGCAGACACCATGCTCACACCCGACGTGGGTGCCGTAGAGGTGCAATTCATGTCGCAGAAAATCGCTTAACAACGTACGAGATTCGGCGGAACCACTATGAGGCTTGCCATTCACGTTACAGCTCACTCGGACGCGTTCACCTGGTCCTACTCTTCTCATCGAGTTGCCCCTTCCAAGGCATGACGCATTACTTTTTGTCCCAGATGCAACGCCAGATGGCGGCGATATTCCGCCGAAGCGCGCCGGTCGTCCAAGGGTTCTAGATCGCGGATCAATTGGCTCGCCATTCGCTCGGCGACCTCTTCTATCTCTCCCTCGACACTTTCTATTTGGCCGATGGGACGATCTTCCACGCCGCCGAGACCCAGCCCGCATTGGAAAGCTCCGCCATCGTGCCGCGCCCACGCCGCTGCCGCGACAATCGCGAAATCACCACGACGCTCATTAATCTCTTCAAATGCAATGCCGGTGCCTTCGCCCAGAATCGGCCAATACAGCGCGGTCACCATTTCGTCTCCCTCGCGCGCCGTGGTCAAAGCACCTTCAAAGAACTCACTCGCCGCCATCCGCCGCAGGCCCCGCACGGATGACAGTTCGACTTCACCCCCCAGCGTCGCCAAACACAGGGAAGTTTCGGCGCTGGGATCCGCGTGCGCCACGGAACCACCTAATGTCCCTCTGCTGCGGGTTTGATAGTGACCCACATTGTGCAAACCGGCGATCAACAGCGGTAGAGCAGCGGCGCACTCCGCCGACACCAAGACTTCCGCTTGCCGCGCAAGCGCTCCTATTTTGATATGATTCTCGATGCGTTCTATTTGCGTCAATACCTCCAAGCCATTGATATCGATAATAACTTCCGGTCGAACCATCCGCATATTCAGCAGAGCGCCTAGCGACAATCCTCCCGCCATCACCAGCGCATCATCACCAAATTCCGCAAGCAACGAGAGCGCCTCTACGAGGGTGTCCGGGCGGCAATATTCGAAAGGCGCCGGTTTCATGACCGCCCCTTCCCGTCATTGGCCAAGCGCCACACCTTATCAAGGGTCAACGGCAGTTCAATATCGTCTCGGTCGAGCGCGTCGGCGACCGCATTCGCCATAACCACCGGCGTCAACATCGAAGAACCGTCGCCCATCCCTTTCGAGCCGAGCGAGTTCTGAAGCGAGTCCGTGCGCGAATGGGCAAGCTCTACCGGTGGTAAGTCAGCAGCGGTCGGGCATAAATAATCAGCAAATGTGCCGGATAGAAAATTACCGTCCTCGTCGTAGCTCAATTCCTCGAACATAGCAGCGCCAAACCCATGGGCAAAGCCACCCCGGACCTGACCTTCAACAATGATCGGGTTGAGGATCCGCCCAACGTCGTGGACGGACGCGTAACGCTCTATTCGCACCCGCCCGGTCTGAGGATCGATTTCGACCGCCGCCAAATCGCAGATAAACCCAAATGTCACGGCAGAGGCAACACGGTCGGCGCTGTCCGGCGCATCCAGCACATCCGGCGTGAGGTGAGTGGTCTCATAAAGGCCCGGCGCCATGCCGACTGGAAGCCCCGCTGGATGCCAATGCGTTGCCGCCGCGACCCGGCCAATGCCGATACCGCTATCGGGCACACCAACGATCCGGGCGCGCCCATCTGCCAGTTCCACATCTTCCACTGCAACTTCCAGCATATCTGCCGCGACCATCTTGAGCTTCAGTGCAATTCGCCTGGCACTCTCCGTAATCGCACCGACGACAATGGAGGCGAACCGGTTCGCGTAATTTCCCGATGCCAGCGACCACGTTCCCATTCCCGTATCCATCGCGCTGTTCACGTGAACTTGGTTCGGCCGCATGCCGAGCGCATCCGCTACCACCTGCGCCGCCACCGTGTTGTGCCCTTGCCCGGCAGGTGTGCTGTCGAGGTGTACGGTTACGCTTCCCGAGGGATCAATCGAGACATTCGCGACCGCCGTACCGCCGGACCGGCCACCCGCTTTTTCCCGTTCCTCCGGCGTTTGCGCCAACGTTACATAGGCCATGTTGGAGCCGGACGGCTCAACCCCAGCCCCAAACCCGATCCCGAACAATCGTCCCGCCGCCTTCGCTTCCGCGCGCTTGCTCTGCAAATCCGGGTACCTTGATATCTGCAATAGTAAGTTGAGCGCCTTACCGTAATCCCCCGCGTCGTAGATCGCTCCGGCTGGAGCTTCATAGGGAAAGTCGCCCGGTGCGATGAAATTGCGTCGCCGGATTTCTGCCGGGTCGAAGTTTAATTGCCGCGCTGCCACATCCATCGCGCGTTCGAGCCCAAAATAGAACTGCGGGCCGCCATAGCCGCGATTGAGGCCGATGGGCGTCTTATTGGTCGTCACCAACCGGTTTTCGACCGCGATGTCGCGAACCTTGTAGCATCCGTTGGACGCCGCATGCATCCGATATACCGAGGCCGGTTCCGGTGCGCGCACATAGGCGCCCACATTGACACAATTGTCATAGCGCAGCCCCACGAGTTGTCCTGTAGCATCGAAGGCCGCTTCAATCGCGTCTGCCCGGTCGGACGCGCTGGACGATGCCATTAAGTGCTCCAACCGGTCTTCAACCCATTTCAGCGGACACTCGAGAAGACGGCTCGCGGCGGCTAATAATACAAGATAGGGATAGAGTCCCTGCTTGATGCCGAAACTGCCACCACTATGCGGTGCCGAAATTAAGCGCAATTGATTGCCGCCAATCCGAAGTGCCCGCGCCATCAGAGGCTGCAAGATGAACGGTCCCTGAAAATTCGACCAGATTGAATATCTCTCCGGCGAGCGTTCGAATTGAGCAATGGCGCCGTAGGTCTCGATGGGTGTCGAGGATTGCCGGGGGTAGCGCCAATTGAGGCGCACCACATGCGCGGCTTCGGCAAATCTCTTATCCGGTTCGCCATAGGAGAACCGGCGATTGTGCACCAAATTGCTGCCAACACCTTCGTGGAGGATGGGAGCCTCTTCAGCCAGTGCCGCCATTGGGTCGACGACTGCCGGCAACGGTTCGTAATCCACTTCGATCAGTTCCGCCGCATCCTCGGCGATGTACCGGTCTTCGGCCGCAATCAGCGCCACCGGCTCGCCTGCATGGCGCACTTTATCGACGGCCATTGGATAATATTTGACAGGCGCCCGCACCGCGCTGACCAACGGGTCCATCAACGCAGCGATATCCTCACCGGTCACGATCCCGGTGACCCCCGGTAAAGCCCGCGCCGTATCGGCATTGATATCGAGGATCCGCGCATGGGGATAAGGCGACCGCAGCATGGCCACATGCCGGATACCCGGCACAGGCGACAGATCGTCGATAAATCGGGCATTGCCCGTCAACAGGGCCGCATCCTCAAAACGAGGAACCGCTTGGCCGACCCAATCGTTTTCGTTGTCAGTCATCGACGGTGCCTTTGCCCCGACGAACCGTTAATCGCCCGAGTCCAGGCTCGCAAGGAAGTCGTCGATTAACCCGTCCGGTGCCTTGATGATATGCTCTTCGGCCGGGAAACGGTTTTGCTGCACATCATCGACGAATTCCTTGAAACCGGCGACCCGCTCCGCCTGCATCTCCTGCTTCATCTTGTAGAGGTTCCGGTATTGCTTGGAATGCCGGGGATAGGGCGGTGCGTTGTTGCCGAGAATATCATCCGCGAACAGGAACTGAATGTCGCCGCCACTGCCGCCACCGATGGACGATGTCATCAAGCTCGTGCGTTTACTGATCTCGGCGAGCAACGCTTCGGGAATGACCTCGACCTCAACCGCATATGCACCGGCGTTTTCCAGCGCCTTGATCTCTTGATAGACCCATTTCGCCTCATCGAGAGTCTTTCCGACCGCGCGCAAGCCGCCTGTCCAGGTGCTCCGACGTGGTACCAAACCAGCGTGACCTTGCACGGGAATGCCCGCTTCCGCGGCGGCTTCGATAAAGCGGGGGCTCCATTGGCACATGATCGCATCGGCACCGACCGCCATCGCGGCATACCCGAGCCGTACCGCTTCTTCCGGGCTCGCCGCCGCAATCAAAGGCACAGAGAACGCCTGGAACGTATTCGGCGCGGCCTGGCGAATGGCGGCCGCCGATTCAGGGGCGTTCGGGTCGAATCGTACTTTCATGGTGTCGATGCCCGCCTCTTCCGCCGCGATGGCTTCCTCAACCGAGAACGGTAGGGTTTCCACCAGCACGCGCTTTCCCTTTTGATCACGCAGACCTTTCACAGTGTAGTTTCGCGTTCCATAGGCTCCACCAAGGGTCATGACCCTCGTCAAACCGCGCTTTCCCGCATCTCTTGGTGGAATACCTCCGTCGCCAGTTGCATGACTTGCCATGGGTATTTTCCTCATTGGTCGAATTGCTGGTAAAGCTCCAAATATCCGCAGGCGCGCGCCCGCAGCAACGAATTTAAAGGACGGACGGTTGTTTCTCAATGGGACTCCGGCTCAAGTCCCCCTAAAGTTTAGCGTCTTCCAATATCATCGCCGCCCCCTTTTCCCCAATCATGATCGCCGGGGCGTTGGTATTGCCGGTTGTCAGCGTCGGCATGATCGACGCGTCGATGACACGCAGTCCTTGAATACCGTGCACGCGGAGACGGGAATCGACGACCGCAGCGGGATCCTCACCCATTTTGCACGTGCCGACAGGATGATGGATGGTGCCGCCATGTTCGCGCGCAAATTGGCGAATCTCATCTCGGGTTCGAACATCCGGCCCCGGCGCGGTCTCTCCCAAACTCACTTCCTTCAATGCCGGTGCGTCGAATATTTTGCGCGTCATCTCGACGCCTGCTACCAATACGTTGACGTCGTTCTCATCGGTCAAATAGGCGGGGGTGATAGCCGGGTCGTCCATCGGGTCTGCACTCCGCGCCATCACGTGACCACGACTTTCGGCGCGCACGGGGATTGCAGTGCACTGGACACCCGGTTCCTTCTCCAAGGCACCTTGACCGGTATCGATCGGCGTTGCGGGCGTGAAGGAGAGCTGTAGGTCGGGGCTCGCGAGACCGGGACGGCTGCGGCAGAACACTATGGCACTGGTGACGCCAAAGGTCAGCGCTCCGTTGCCGAACAGAACGTACTTCGCGATTTCCGGCACTACGCGCGGGAACCGCGAAAGCTGGTTCATGGTGATTTCCTGCGGCCGGACATGATGCTTGAGCCGCGCCCCCCAATGATCGGCGAGGTTCGATCCCACGCCGGACAAGTTATGCAGAACCTCCACACCAATATCTTTGAGGTGCGTCGCCGGACCAATACCTGAGACCTGCAATAGATGCGGAGAATTATAGGCTCCGCCACACAAAATCACTTCCTTGCTCGCACGGACTTCCTTGTCCTGACCGCCCTGGCGATACGTCACACCGACGCATTTCGTCTCCTTGAAAATCAATCGACCGGCCCGGGCACCGGTGACGACCTCCAGTTTTGGATTGCCCCGCACGGCGCGCAGATATGTCTGTGCCGTGGAGCCGCGAAACCGGCCCCTCCGTGTCATCTGCGAATAGCCGACCCCTTCCTGTTGGTTGCCGTTGTAGTCAGATGTGAACGGAAAGCCCGCCTGTTGGGCGGCTTCGACGAAACGATGGGTCATCGGCAGAATGGTGCGGTAATCCTCTACCTTTAACGGCCCATCTCCGCCCCGGTAGGCCTCATCGCCACCCTGTTTGTAGGATTCCGATTTCCGAAAATACGGCAAGACCTCATCATAGGACCATTCCCGGCAACCGCGCTGCGCCCAGCCGTCATAGTCGGCAGCGTTACCGCGCACATATAGCATGCCGTTGATTGAACTGGACCCGCCGAGCACCTTACCGCGCGGCAAGCTCACCCGACGTCCTCCGGCACTTTCCACCGGTTCAGCCAGGAAATTCCAATTAACCTTCGCGTCATTCAATAGGGGGCGTAATGCCGCCGGTACGTGAATTCTGGGGTTGCTATCCTTCGGACCAGCTTCGAGCAGAGCAACCGTGGCACCCCCTTCGACCAACCGGCAAGCAACGGCGCATCCCGCCGACCCGGCTCCGATCACGATATACTCCGGCTCCATCCAAATGCCTTTCTCGAAAAACGAATGTCTTAGTGATCGAGGGTAGGTAGACGACGTAATATTTCCAGCGGCCCGGGGGCCCTGACTTGGCGTCAGTTCTTCTGCATCGCGCGGTTCAAGCTCGTGGTGACCGGTCGCACCAGATATTCGAGCGGGGTTTGCGCACCGGTCACAATCATGACCTGCGCCTGCATATCCGGATAAAGCTCCGCGCCGCCGAGCGCCTCCAACGGGTCGTCATTTGACTCTTCTCGGACGAGGTAATAACTAACACCGGAGCGCTCCTCAGTGAGTTGATCCGCAGAAATCGGGAAGATGGTACCATCCAATAGCACCGTAGAGCATTGGCTGAAGGCGGTGATCCGGACCTATGCAGCAACTTCAGGATGCGCCACATCGATATCCGTCGGGTCGACACGCGCTTCGACGATTAGCTTTTCGTTACCCGGCACGACATCCATAAGCGTCTCCCCGGTTGAGACAACTCCGCTGATCATATATAATTGATATTCAATAATAATCCCCAATTTAGACGCCATGTCATAAGCCCGTTGCAACACGTCTTCCGCCCCGTTCAGGCGTTCCCGAAGTTCGAGGTTTTCCTGTCCAACCTCGCGTAATTCCTGGACCCCTTCGTTGACTTGAGATGTCGTAAGCTCCGTGATTTGCGCTTCTAGTTCCAAAATCGATTGCCGCGCGCGGGCGATCATCGCCCCGTTCGGATGCAGGCTCCCTTCGATCTCCGCCTTATTGCACTCGAGCCCCAAGAGGCGCGCCCGTTTGGCAAGCCCCTTGTTGAAGAGCACCCGAACGTCGGCGATTTATTCGGAAATTAAACTAATCTAGTCTTCCTCGGCCTTGATCTGACCTCTGAGGCCATTGATTTCTTCGTCACTTTGCGCGATTCGTTTCATCAGAATGCTGACCTGACCTTAGTAAGGTCGCCGGCGGATTTTGAAAATTTTCCGCTGCCCATGCATCATTTCCACGACCTTCGGATACTTCTTGAATTCGGCAAGATCGTGTTGAAAATAGACCTCCGGCAATAGGTCTCACTCAGCCACGAGGCGGGCTTCCAAAGGTTGCGCATACTTGGGTTTGATCGAGACGAACAATCACCTGGTTAACGGTCACAGAGTCATCGTCACGTGCAAAAACTGCTCGGACGATTCCACCCTCCAAGTGCTGCACAGTCTTGCGCTTACTATCGACGATCACCATCCCGCTCGCGATGGCGCTACTCTGCAGTTTCGCAAAGGCCCGCTATGGTTGCTTCATGTTTTAGGTTCATTAGCAAAATCGTCGAACACTGCGGCTACGGCTCCCTTCGCCGAGTTCCTCATGGATGGACCCGTTGAAAGAAATTGCGCATCTAGTTCCCTGCGGATGATGGTCGTCGGAGCAGCTTCCAAATGCTTGGGACCTCTTGAAACGGCACTTCAATCATTGCCGGCCCTCGCGTCGAGTTCGCTTCGCGCAAAGCATCCCTCAGAGCATTGGGGGTTTCGGCACGCAGAGCGGTCATGCCGAAACTCCGGCCCAGCATCACAAAGTCGGGGTTATGCAGATCGACGCCGATGTATCGGCCTCCATAGCTGTCCTTTTGGTAGCGCTTCACATTTCCAAATGCACTGTCGTTGAAGACAATAATAACCACGTCGATCTCGTGTGCGACCGCGGTCGACAATTCCTGTACATTAAACATGAAACCGCCATCGCCGCTGATGCAGATTACCTTACGCTCAGCGCATGCCACCTTCGCGCCGAGCGCCGTCGGAATGCCCATACCAAGCGTCGCCTGATAGCCCGGCGTGATCAATGTCCGTGGATGGTAGACGGGCATCCAATTTTGCAGAAAGCTCGCCATCTGCGTCACATCCGTGACGATAATTCCATCATCCGGTAATTCGGCTCGGATCACCTTTGCAAAATCATATTGCGGCTGGAGTTCTGCCAATTTGTCGAGTGCGGCCTGTTTGGCCGCCTGTAATTCATTTTCCCGGGACGGTCGAACGCGGTTGTGAACAGGAATACGAGATTCCAACTTGGCGAGTGCCGTGTTGGCTTGTGCGATGAGTGTCACATCCGCCTCGCGCGGCTTTTGCGCTTGCTCTGGATCAATATCGATCCGGACCAGTGTGACGTCCTTCTCTCGGCCCCAAGCCAATCCCGGTGCGGAAAAACGCGTGCCGACGACAAGTGCCACATCGACCTCATCCCAGAGCTCTTGGCCGGAAATCATGATCTGCGACAGGTAGTGCCGATCGCTCAGCGCGCCCCTTCCCGTCCGGCTCATAATGACCGGTGCTTCCAACAACTCCGCAACGCGTTGCAATTCCGCTTCCGCACCAAAGGCGCCACTGCCAACGAAGATAGCGGGCCTCTCTGCCCGTCCGAGCAAGCGAGCCGCTTCTTCCAGCTTATCCTCAGCGGGGACCGGGTCATGCCGATACTCTTGGAGTTCGTGTAACTCTACGTCTTCCGATTTACCCATAATGTCCGGGGCCATCTCGAAGACCACCGGCTGATGGCGTCCGCCCAACATCTGTTGGAACGCTTCCCGCAGAACCTCAGGGGCCGCAGCAGGTGTTTCAGCCCGACCTACCCATTTGGCGACGCCGCGCATTGCAGCGCTCTGATCGCGGATCTCATGGGTCATACCCATACCGCCCCCAATTTGGCTCGAGGGAATTTGTCCAGCTATGCACAGCACCGGAGCGTTCGATCCCGCCGCCGTGGCAATTCCCGCACCGGTATTGAGTAGTCCGGGACCAGGGCCGGTGATACATGCACCGACGCGCCCGCTCGCTTGAGCGTATCCGAGAGCCATATAGGCGGCCGCTTGTTCGTGACGCGTGTGAATGGTGCGAATGGCATTCCGCGCCTCGTACAAAGCATCGAACGTGTTATCGAGCTGCACACCGGGCAGGCCGAATATCGTATCAATGCCCTGCGTCGTCAGCGTGCCGACAATCGCTTGGCCACCTGTCATCCGTTTGGACATTTCGCCCTCCCTGAATTTGCACTACACCGTAATGGCATAGGCGGGTTGTCGCGGATCAGCCCCCGATCGGAAAAACCCTGTATTCGGTTGGTAAAGAACAGCTTCAATCAAAGCAAGACGGCGTGAATATGCAGGAAATTTTCGATCTTATGCCCGAGTGAGATGAATTCTTCGGTCGTATTTGACGGAAAACAATCCTCGATCCCCAGAAGTCCTGGATAATGATTGTGGGGGGCAAACGAGTTTGGAAGGCTGATGCTGATGCAACGTGGCGCGTCGATAGCCTCTTGGATATCCATACCGAAGTGAAACGTATTTAGAACAACCGGTAGCATCGCCTGAACTTGACTGTCGCCGCCAGGGGCCCCGAACGGCATGACCGAACCATCATCGCTAAGCAGAATAGTTGAATTTGGGAATCAATCGCGGACGCTTTCCCGGTGCCACTTCGGAGGGATGATTGGGATCGGGTCGCGATTGCATACTACGTCCAAACGGGACAAGCCCGAGGTCCGCCGCGCCCAAAATGACGACGTTCACCGCCTCATCGTCGTCCGCCCGGATCAGCGGGTCCGAAACAGCGGTTCGCAGCTCGTGACTGATGGCGCTGAGCTTCTCGGATCGGTTCATCGTCACGATGCCGATATCACCGTCCGTGTCGTAAAGCACAAGATCATCACCCGTAAATCTTCTCCTTCTGGGGTCATCGGCAGGACCATTGCGTCAAAATTTAGCAATGGATTTGAGATATTTTCAGCGCATCGCCGAGAAGCTAATGCAACGAGCTTAGGACTCCAGACCCAGCAACCTGGCGGCGGTTCCACCCAGAATTGCGATACGGTCATCGTCACTTAAATCCGGTGTATTCAAAACAAGATCGATCTCCGTACTGGTCCAAGGAAATGGGTAGTCGGTGCCGACCATTATTTGGCTGGGACCGGTCTCAGCGATGAGGTGGCGAAGTGCCTCCGGCGTGAAGACAATTGTATCAAAGAAGAGTTGGCCGTCTTTTAGATAAGCCGTCGGATTCTTTTTTGGCAACGGGCCGACCCGGTTGGGGAACGTACGGCAGACCGCGTCCGAGCGGTTGGCGTAGGACGGAAGATAGCCGCCGCCATGCGCGGCGCAAATCTTGAGGCCGGGGAAGCGATCCAAGGTACCCTCGAAGATCAGGTGCGACAACGCGATCGTCGTCTCAAGAGGATTGCCAATCGTGTTCTCTAGCAACCCGCTGCCGCCGAGGCGACCACTTGGCTCTAGCTCGGTCGTTCCTCTTGGATGCAGGAATATCAGCAAGTCGAGTTCCTCGCATTTTGCCCAGATGGGATCGAATGATGGGTCCGCCAGTTCGCGCCCCTCGACGCTGCCACCAACGCTGAGGCCGCGGAAGCCGAGCGTCTTGGCCGCATATTCGATTTGCTCAACGGCGAGGTCCGGATGCTGAAGCGCCGCCGTGGCGAATGCCGCGAACCGATCCGGCGTGGCAGCACAGATCTCGATAAGCGCTTCGTTCTGAATACGGATGAGCTCTGCCGAAGCATCGCGCCCCGCATGATACCAATACGGATTAATGCTAAGCACCGACACGTCGATGCCTTGGGCATCCATCGCGGCAATCCGCGTGCTCGTGTCATCCATCAGAAGTTCGGTGTTGCCGGCCTTCTGGTCCAGTACTTCCAAGGCGGTCGGGACCACGCAATGCGCGTGAATATCGACAGTCTTAACCCGCGTGCCATTGACGACAACCTCTCGACGCGTGCCATGTGAATGCGTAACGCTCCCCGCTCCGTCGTCTCTCATCGGACTGCGGAGCGTGCAATCGACAAATCCGATCGTCTTGTTCATCTCAAACTTTCCTTCTTCTGTATTGTTACTTTTAGCAGCCAATCAAATCTATTCATCAGCAAAATATCTATGTTTCTTATCTAGAATATATGGCCCGGTAGGCTCAGGAGGTTAGGGAATGAAACATTTTCCTATTCAGGACCCTGCTCCCGTTGTCGAAAAGGCAGATGCAAGTTTCCAGTCAGCACGGCTATCGAACCTTTCCGACCATACTGATTGCTAGCATCAAACTAGAGTCCCATCTGCCGGGCAATTAGTTTGCGCTGAATTGCGTCCGCTCCCCAACCCATTGCCCGGTTCAACAGCGACGCGACGGACAGCGAGCTGCGGAAAATAGGACATTCCCTGGCAGTGTTAGTCTAATACGAACTTGTCTCAAGAATGCCTTATACGATATTGCGCTAGGGCGAGTTGCCAGAGCCAAAGCGGATAACGTAAGTGCTGCATCACCGCCATGCGGATCACCTCCAGCAAGCTAGTGAAATAGCGGAACGGTATACTCATCCGCGAATGCTATGGATCGCTGACCCATGGTTCAATCACAGTTGTTCTGATTCTGCCTTATCGACCCTTGATAATGGCAGACTCAATCGACACGATCCGCAACAATGACCAAACTGCCAATCGATGACATCTTACCAGAACTCTGTGCAAGCCTTGAGCACACTCCGAATGCCGTTGTTCAGGCCGTTCCGGGTGCTGGGAAAACCACGCGGGTTCCTCTGAGACTTCTGGACACACCGTGGCGAGAGGGTGGCAAGATTATCATGCTGGAACCGCGTCGTCTGGCAGCAAGGGCCGCGGCCCGGCGTATGGCGCAAACCCTGAACGAGCCCGTTGGTAAAACAGTCGGCTACCGTATCCAACTGGACAACAAGATTGGCCCAGACACCATCATTGAGGTCGTCACCGAAGGCATTCTGACCCGCCGCCTGCAAAGCAATCCCTCTCTGGAAGGTGTAGCAGCTGTAATCTTTGATGAGTTCCATGAACGTAATTTGCAGGCTGAACTGGGCCTCGCATTATGTCTGGACTGTCAGGCGGGCCTGCGTGAAAACCTGCGCATTTTAGTGATGTCGGCCACACTGGACGTGGCCCCGATTGCTGAGTTAATGGGAGATGCACCGGTTTTTGCCAGCGCGGGCCGTGCTTTTCCCATCGAGACCCGTTATCTGGGTAAACCATCCGTTGACCGTTTCCGAGACAATCTCAGCCCCGCTGTGTCTTCGGCTGTGAAACAGGCTTTGAGAGACGAAACTGGCAGTATACTGGTTTTCCTGCCTGGTGAAGGCGAAATCCGGCGAGTTGAGAACTTACTGAACGAATCATCATCGCCTAGTGATGTTGACGTGCTGCCACTCTACGGAGCACTTCCCCAGAACCAACAGGACCAAGCCATATCCCCACCATCTTCCGGACGGCGGAAGATTGTCCTCGCGACAGCCATTGCCGAGACCAGCCTGACCATCGAAGGCATTCGGGTGGTGGTCGATAGTGGTCAGTCCCGCGGTCCCAGGTTCGACCCTCAAAGCGGTATGTCTCGGCTATTCACCGAACCGGTTTCACTAGCGGGCGCTGCGCAACGGCAAGGCCGTGCCGGTCGACTGGAGCCCGGTATATGTTATCGGCTCTGGGACAAGGCAGCGGAAGGGTCGTTCAGACAGTTCGCTCAACCTGAAATTCTCAATGCCGATCTGGCCCCGCTGGCCCTGGATTTGGCTAACTGGGGTATTCATGACCCTAACGCCTTACACTGGCCGACGCCGCCCCCTAAAGCCTCTTTGGATCAGGGACGGGATCTGCTGAAGCAGCTGCAAGGCATAGACGATCAAAACAGAATTACCGCCCATGGACGAGAGATGGCAAAACTGCCCATGCACCCACGGTTGGCACATATGATAATCGAAGGCGCACAATCAGGATGGGCGGATACTGCCTGTAATGTCGCCGCCTTACTAACCGACCAGGATATTGCTCAGCGGGATGGCCGCGGTCCGTTAGCGGTAGATTTGACCCTACGAGTGAGCGCCCTGAAGGGTGAGCAAACAAGCCTGACCATAAATCGCAATGCCCTCAATCGAACCATAGCGCTCGCAAAGCAATGGCTGAGACGTCTGCCAAAGAAATCCCGCCGCGATCACGGATTGGATTTATCCCTGGATGAACAGATTGGCGCCGTGGTTGCCCTCGCTTATCCAGACCGAATTGCAGAACGCCGCCCCGGCGGGAAATCCCGTTATCGCTTGAGCAACGGCAAAGGCGCTGTGCTGCCTGCTGGGGATGCTCTGCGTGATGTTCCCTATCTGGCAATTGCCTCGGTCAGTGGAGAAACCCGGGACGCCCAGATCAGAATCGCGGCTCCCATATCTGACGCAACCATTGAACACCTGTTCGAGAACGAGATCCGGGAAGGCGACACCGCAGTCTGGGATAGCCAAAACCGTTCTGTAATCGCCCGCAGGCAGAAGCGCTTCAATGCCCTGGTGCTCAAAGACACCCCAGCCAAGAACATTCCCGGCAATCAAATAGCGGACGCCCTAATTGAGGGCATACGCGGCATAGGGCTGGAGTGCCTGCCCTGGAGTAAGGAAGCCACGGAATGGCGGCGACGGGTGCTGTGTTTTCATCAGGAGACCGCTAACGGGCCCGATTTGTCAGATAGTAACTTACTAGAGACACTTGATGAATGGTTACTGCCTTATCTGGCAGGCATGAGCCGTGTGCAGGATCTGAAATCACTCGATATGCTGGCCATACTTAAATCCCAGTCGGACTGGTCAGCCCTGCGAACCATGGATGAACAGGTACCCAGCCACTTCACCGTTCCCAGCGGATCCAGCATCCAAATAGATTACACGGATTCGAAAGCCCCGGTGTTGCCTGTAAAATTGCAGGAAATGTTTGGAGAAACCGAGACGCCCAGTATCCTTAATGGTGTGATTGCGCTGACCATACACCTGCTGTCCCCGGCAGGACGGCCGTTGCAAATCACCCAGGACCTTCAAGCCTTTTGGAGTAACTCCTATCCACAGGTGAAGGCGGAGATGAAAGGGCGCTATCCCAAACATCCGTGGCCCGACAACCCCTTGGCGGCTGTGCCCACACGACATGTGAAGAGCAAAATGAATCAAAAATAAAAGCAGTGTCCGCCTTAGGCGAATTTGCCTCTAATGTAAGAAAGTGTGATCTGCAGTTACTCGTGGAAGGATTTGTGGATTGATTATAGTTTTCCCCTGAGTACT
>JBMYRC010000040.1:0-31374 GCA_049601975.1 Alphaproteobacteria bacterium
CTGGGTTGGAAGAAGGCACTCTTAAGTGATCCGGGATTTCTCGAAGGCCTCAATGTCCGCGAAGGAAAAGTCACCTACGAAGCCGTCGCGGAAGCCGTCGGCATGGACTACACGCCAAGAGAAGACGTGCTGTAGAGAAGGGCTATCCCGTCCATTCCGACATGAATTGCGCGGCGTCCGGGCGGCGTTTTTCGCTGACCTGTTTGATTGGCGTGCCGAGGTAGACGAAAGAGACGATTTCATCTGTCGGCTCGATGCCCAGCGCCGCTTTCACATTCAGGTCTTTGGCGTTCTTGCCTGTCAGCAGGATGCCGCCATAGCCTTTGGCCTGAGCCGCCACGATCATGTTATAGGCGGCGATACCTGTAGTGACCGCCTGCTCGACCGCTGGCACTTTCTCGTTATGCTCGTCGATCTTTGCGACAGCGACGACGATCAGCGGTGAGCGCATCGGGCGATTTCGTTCCTTTTCGATCATCGCTTCGTCCGCCGACGGATCGCGCTTCTTCAGCGCCTCGACGAAAACGTCGCCGAGTTTGGCTCGGGCATCACCCTCAATGGTGATGAACTGGAATGGCGATAGATTCCCGTGATCGGGCGCGCTCATCGCCGCCGCCATAATTTCATCCAGATCGGCGCCGCGGGGTGCCGGATCGCTCAACAGTTTCGGTGGTACGGATACCCGTGAAATAAGAGCCTGCATCGTGTCCATCGCGTCGACCTCCTCAAATCCAGCGCCTGCACATGCTATGTATGTGCGGTTGGTGTAAATTCAAAACGATTTGGCGGCAAACCACGACCGTCAAACCATGAAAATCCGATAAATCCGAATATAAACCCACCGAGATGAGTCTCCCAGGCGATACCCCCACCCGCCATACCGAGCGCTTCGGGCGGGAGCATGCCGAAAAAGAAATTCAGTACCATCCACACGACGACAAATCCGAGCGCCGAACTTCTGCTACTGAAAGGCATGGGATTAGAAGGATCGGAAGGCCGGAAACTCATGCGGCAGACCGCACCGACCATTCCGGCGACAGCGCCCGACGCACCGATGACAGGTACTATCAATCCAATATTAAAGAACCAAAACACCAAGGCGCCCGCCAATCCGCAAGACACATAGAATTGTAGCATCGCCCAGCTTCCCATGCGGCGACCGACCGCGGCACCGAATGCCAGAAACATTAAGACGTTCACCAGCAAATGCGTGAGATCACCGTGCACCAACAAATACGTCACCGGCGTTGAGAAAAGCGACCATCCCACGCCATGCGCAGCCAAAGTCGCTTCCGAGTAGCGGGCCGGAATAAAGGCCATATCCACCAATAGGGACAACGCGCCCTCGTCGGACAAGAGATACACCCGCCCGATATGGGCCAGCAGTGTCACACCCGCAATCCATTTGACCGCATCGGGGGCATTAAAGATGGGCGCGTTCTGTGCAGCGGACACGGATTGTCCTTTGGGTTGAATTCCGTGTCAAAACTACGGCTAGAACGCCGCAAGGTCACGGATTTACCGTCAAAATGTTTGATCCCGGGGTTGCCCTTCGCCAGACTCCGCCAAGCTCAGAGATGGGAACAATCGCACGAGGGAACGAGACCGTGAATCTTGCAATGTGGGTGGCGCGAAACGGCGGCACAGTTGGTGACAAGCCCGCTACCGCCTATGGTGACAAAGTCGTCCATACCTATGCCGAAATGTCGGACCGGGTTGCCCGAATCGCGGGCGGTTTGCGCCACGGGATCGGCATGGCCGCAGGCGACCGGGTCGCGCTGTTGATGAAGAACTGTCCGGAATATATGGAATGCATGTTCGGCGCCTGGCACGGGGGCCTCGCGGCGGTGCCGATCAACGCCAAACTCCACCCGAGCGAATTCAAATACATCATCGAGAACAGCGGCTCGAAAGTCTGTATCGCAACCGCCGATCTCGCCGACGAAATTCGGGGCACCGAAATCGACGGATTAGAGCGGTTGATTGTCCTCGGCGACCCGGATCACACAGCCCTCCTCGCGGCCGATCCGATCAAGATGGTGGAAACCGACGCCGACGATCTCGCCTGGTTGTTCTATACCAGCGGCACCACCGGCCGGCCGAAAGGCGCCATGCTCTCGCACAGAAATCTCGCAGTCTGTTCGTGGTGCTATTTGGCGGATGTCGACCCTTATGCGCCGTGGTCGGCAATGCTGCACGCCGCCCCGATCAGTCACGGTGCAGGTCTCTATGGCCTTGCCCATATTATGAAGGGATCCTGCCAAGTGATCCCGGAGAGCGGTGGCTTCGAACCGCAAGAGATCTTCAAGCTAATCAAAGCATGGCCCAATCTCGCGTTCTTTGCGGCACCCACGATGGTCAAACGGATGCTGATGTCGCCGATCGATTCCGACACCTCAAACCTAAAGGCCGTCATCTATGGCGGCGGACCGATGTATGTGGAGGATATCCTGCAAGCGATGGATCGCTTCGGCAACAAGTTCACCCAGCTCTACGGTCAAGGTGAATCGCCGATGACCATCACATCGCTGAACCAGGACTTCCACGCCATGCGCGACCATCCGCGCTATCTCGAACGCCTCGGCTCCGTCGGGCGCTCGATGAGTGGCCTCTTGGTGCGCACCGCCGACGAGGATGACGTCACTCTGCCGCCGGGCGAGATCGGCGAAATCCTGGTGAAAGGCGATATCGTCATGAAGGGCTATTGGCGGAACCCAGAAGCCACCGAGGCCGCCCTACGAGGCGGCTGGCTGCATACGGGCGATGTCGGAATCTTCGATGAAGACGGGTTCCTGACCCTGAAAGATCGATCCAAGGACATGATCATTAGCGGTGGCACCAATATCTACCCCCGCGAGGTCGAGGAGGTATTACTGCGCCATCCCGGCGTCGCCGAAGTCTCGGTCATCGGCAGACCCGATCCCGAATGGGGCGAAGTCGTCGTCGCCTATGTGGTCGCGGAAGACGCGGAGAAAGCCACGCCAAAAGAACTGGATGCGCTTTGCCTGGAGCACGTGGCCCGCTTCAAGCGCCCCAAGGATTACCGCTATGTCGATAGCCTGCCGAAGAATAATTACGGTAAGGTCCTGAAAACCGACCTCCGGGACCGCGACGCGAAGGAGGCCGAGTAATGACCGGGCGCCTCGCAGGTAAAACCGCCATCGTCACCGGCGCCGGCTCTATCGGGCCCGGTTGGGGAAACGGCAAGGCAACCGCAGCGCTGTTCGCGCGCGAAGGGGCGAAGGTGCTTTGCGCAGATTTGAATATGGATGCGGCGCAAGAGACTGCCGGGATCATCACGCAAGAAGGCAATGAGGCAATAGCCTTCCAATGCAACGTCACCGACAGCGAACAAGTCAAAGCCATGGTCGACGCGTGCTGCGACACCTACGGTACCGTCGACATTCTGCACAACAATGTCGGCATCCTCGGCATGGGCGGTCCGGTGGAGCATGACGAAGCGGAATGGGACAAGGTCAACGCGGTGAACGTCAAAAGCATGTTCCTGACCTGTAAACACACCATCCCGGTCATGGAATCCCAAGGCGGCGGCGCCATCGTGAACATCTCCTCGGTCTCCGGCATTCGATGGATGGGCGTCGCATATCTCTCCTATGCCACGACCAAGGCGGCGATCTTGCAATTGACGAAGACCATCGCCGCGCAATACGCACCAAAACACATCCGTTGCAACGCCATCCTGCCGGGCTTGATGAGGACGCCGATGGTAGAAGTCGGCCTTGCCGGAACTTACGCCGACGGCGATGTGGAAGAGATGATTCGCCTCCGCGATTCCCAATGCCCCATGGGCCATATGGGAGACGCCTGGGACGTGGCGAATGCGGCGCTGTTTCTGGCCTCCGACGATGCGAAATACATTACCGGCGCGGACATCGTGGTCGACGGCGGGCTCAGTCTTTCATCGGTCTCGCCGGGGTGAGTTTCGACCGGAAATCCTTGGAGCTCCTCTCCGAGGCTCTGGAGCATCTCGATAACGGTTTCGACACTCTTCCCGCATTTGAAGCAGAGGCCGATCTCGACGCTTTACGTCCAGTACTCCTCGCCGCCGCCGAGCGGATGCGCGACAATTATCCCTATCAGCATCCGCTCTATGCGGGACAAATGCTCAAGCCGCCGCATCCTGTGGCGCGGCTCGCCTATGCGATGGCACAGTTCATCAACCCGAACAATCACGCGATAGATGGCGGTCGGGCAAGTTCCGCGATGGAACGCGAAGCCGTGGCCGAGATCGCGGGCATGTTTGGATGGGAGACCCACCTCGGGCATCTCACCGGCGGCGGCACCATGGCCAATATGGAAGCGCTCTGGGTCGCCGGCCGGATCAAGCCAGGCAAGACAATCGTCGCCTCAGACCAGGCGCACTATACCCATGGCCGCATCAGCGAAGTTCTACAGATACCGTTCGCACCGATTGCCAGCGATGCCGAGGGCCGAATGGATATGCCAGCGCTCGATGCCGCCTTACAAACCGGCAATGTAGGAACCATCGTCGCCACCATGGGCACGACAGGTATCGGCACCACCGACCCACTTCCAGAGATCCTGGCGCTGGCGGAGCGCTGCGATTGCCGGGTTCACGTGGACGCCGCCTATGGCGGATATTTCATCCTCGCGGATAATCTACCGCCCCGTACCCGTGACGCGTTCGCGCGGATCGGCGATGCGGATTCCATCGTCATCGATCCGCATAAGCATGGCCTGCAGCCTTACGGTTGCGGCTGCACCCTGTTTCGCGACCCAACAGTCGGCGCGCACTACAAACATGAGTCGCCCTATACCTATTTCACGTCGACCGAGCTCCATCTCGGCGAAATCAGTTTGGAATGTTCGCGCGCCGGGGCGGCAGCCGTCGCCTTATGGACGACGCAACAAGCACTGCCGTTGGCAAAGGACGGTGTTTTCGCAAGCGATCTAGAGAGATGCCGGTCCGCCGCCACGGCGTTATTCGACCATCTGACGGCGGACGACCGCTTTCTCACCATCATTGCGCCGGAGCTGGATATCGTCTTGTGGGCACCACTCGGCGATACCGCTAGTGAGATATCCGAACGTTCGCAAAAAATGTTCAACGACACAGCCAAACAGGACCTGCATCTCGCCCTCGTCGATTTGCCGCAGAGACTGCTGCAATCACACTGGCAATATGTCACCTTCGATCAACCGAGCGTGACATGTTTACGGTCCTGCCTAATGAAACCCGAACATTTAGACTGGATCGAAAAAATTTGGGGCATTATCAAAGAATTTTAACGAAAAATATATTATTTACTTAAGAATTACTTAAGTGATATTGACATGATCATTAAGCATCAGTGTTTATCAATAATAAAACTTGTGTTTCGACATGAAAACAAAGTAATTCCGGCTACTCTTCCGGCTTCTCCACGACTAGCGTTGCGCCCTCCACACCCGTTACCCGAACGCGCGCACCTTCGGGTATATAGACTTTGTCGCTGGTTGAGACGCGCCAAAGGCTATCGCCTACTTTCGCTTTTCCAACGCCATCAACAATCGGGTCCGCCAGAACGAGGACGCGTCCGATATATTGGGCACCTCTGACATTCAGTGTTGGGTCGGCAGTCTCAACCGGATGCCCCTTGAGCCAATACCGCCATGCGACCACAGCCACAACCGAGAAGACTCCGAATACGAAAATCTGATTCTGCCAACCAAAATCCGGAACAATGAGAAGTATTCCACCGACGATTCCCGCGGATACACCCATCCACAAAAAGAAGGTTCCCGGCAGGACAATCTCAAGCCCGAGGAGCAATACACCCAGAATCAACCAATGCCAGAATTGCAGTTCTTGTACGAATTGGGACATGTCAGTCATGGCGATTACGCTGTCACCCAGGGGCCGCGATTTCCACCCGTTGGTCCGGAATCGCCTTGCCTGCCGCTGGAATCGCCGAACGATTGCTTTGCGATTTCGGCGATGCCCCCAATTGCGCCAATCACGCCGGTTGCCTCAACTGGCATGAAGAACAATTTCTCATTCGGCGAATTCGCGAACTGGCCCAAAGCCTCGATATACTTTTGCGCGACAAAATAATTAATCGCCTGTATGTCCCCGCGTGCGATCGCTTCCGATACCATCGCGGTGGCTTTCCCTTCGGCTTCCGCTTCGCGCTCTCGCGCTTCCGCATCCCGGAATGCCGCTTCCTTCCGGCCCTCGGACTCCAAGATGGCCGCTTGCTTCATTCCTTCCGCCCGCAAAATCTCCGACTGACGCGCGCCCTCGGCTTCCAGAATGCTGGCGCGTTTCTCCCGTTCGGCCTTCATCTGCCGCCCCATCGCTTCCACCAAATCCAGCGGTGGCGCGATATCCTTGATCTCGATACGAGTGACCTTCACGCCCCATGGGTTGGTCGCTTCATCGACGACATTCAGAAGGTTCGCGTTGATTGTGTCGCGCTCGGACAAAAGCATATCCAGATCCATCGAGCCCATCACGGTCCGAATATTAGTCATTGTCAAGTTGAGGATCGCGCGCTCCAGGTCGTTCACTTCGTACGCCGCCTTGGCGGTATCGATCACCTGAAAAAAGACAACGCCGTCCGCTGTCACCATGGCGTTGTCCTTGGAAATGACCTCCTGGCTCGGGACGTCGAGGACCATTTCGCGCATATTCATTTTAGCGCCGACCCGATCGACAAAAGGCAGGATAAGATTCAACCCCGGGTACAGCGTTTTCGTATATCGACCAAAGCGTTCGATTGCGATTTCGGTCCCCTGCGGCACTTGTTTGACGCCCATGAAGATCATGAGAACGACAAGAATCACAAAGACGATGACAAAGACAGATAGCCCATCTACGTAGAACGGCATAACGCTAACTCCTGTTCGACTGTTAAACAGATCGATATGGGGAAAACTTTTGCCTTCCCTTCACCGTCGCGGTCGATTTCGATACTAAACTATATCGGGGCTGTAGGGGTCTATTACTACGGTTTGGCGCTAAGTTTCGAGAAACCGCCCCAAACGCACCGCTGTTTGGCCGGGAAATAGACGCCGCGACGGCATGATTAGGATGCAATTGTCATGTGGGGTTCTAACATCCTCCCCTCCGTCCCGGCCCAACAACGTTCCAGCCTCCGGAATGACCTCCAAACCTCGATAGGGTTCCACAAACGTGAAGGCGTTGGTTTTAATCGTCACAACATCCGTCACTTCGACGAATTTCTGGGCACCCTCGACCGGCGTCAGATGCGCTTCTACGCTCTGCGGCTCGACGGAATCGCACGCCAGTAGGAACCGCAACGCGGTCTGTAGCGAGACATCGGCGCTCGCTTTCTCCCAATGCTGTCCGCATTCAACGAGCAACGCGTTCTTCTTGCTCGACGGATCACCGAAATCGCCATAATCGCGCAAGCGTCTGCCCGCCGCGTGCCCTTCATCGGAGACCACATAGACCGGCACACCCAGCGCTCCCGCCAATTCCCGCCCCTTGAGAAGCGGTCCCGCCAGCATCAACGGCGCTACGCTGGTCTGCATGGAATGGATATCGAGTAGAAAATCCACTCCATCGACGAATGGACGCAACTCGCGCGCGCGTTCCAACTCGGCACTGCTACGCGGTCCGTCCAATACTTCGGGCGACCATAACCGATTGAAGTCTTCATCGACGAACCGAGAGAGCAACGGCTGCGCCGGGTTGAAGCTCAAAAAAGCACGATAATTGTTGAAGGCGAAGGTAAGCTTGCCCTGTTTCGGCCTGATCTCTTGGCGAAACAAAAAATCGAGGGTAATCGCGCCGCAGAGCTCGTTGCCATGGGTAACCGCCGCGACCATGACATGCGGCCCCGGCTTCCCGCTATCGAACGTCGTGACATAGTCCAGTCCGGTATTTCCGTTTCGATAGGCGGAAATATCCGGCGCGGTCAATTCGACCGGGTACGCATCGCTCACCACTTACTCTCCATCAAACCGCCCATTAAGGCCCGAAGCCTTAGAACAGCCCTTCGATCTGACCGCCGTCATTGACGAAGATACTATGCGCGGCGGGGTTCCGCGGCAGACCCGGCATGGTCATGATGTCGCCCGCAATCGCCACGATGAATTCCGCGCCCGCCGAGAGCCGGACTTCCCGGATTGGCACCGTAAAGCCGCGCGGAGCACCGCGCAGGGTCGGGTCCGACGAGAAACTGTACTGCGTCTTCGCCATACAGACTGGGAAATGACCGAAGCCCGCATCCTCGAAGTCTTTCAGCTGATTCATCACCCGGCTGTCCACCGAGACGCCGTCAGCCCGATAAATCTCGCGGGCGATGGTCTCAATCTTCTCCAGAAGCGGCATTTCGTCCGGATAGAGCGGTTTGAAATCCGCCTCTCCGCTTTCCAGCACCTCCACGACCTTGCGCGCGATCTCTTCCGTGCCCGCACCACCATCCGCCCAGTGCGTGCAGACGTAGGCCGGGACGCCTTGCGCCTCGCAATGCTTCTTCACCATTTCCAGTTCCGCTTCCGTGTCCGCGTGGAACCGGTTGATGCCGACGACCGGCGGCACGCCGAACTTCTTGATGTTCTCAATATGCTGATCGAGATTGGCGAGCCCCTCTTTCACAGCATCGAGATTCTCGTTACCGAGATCGTCTCGCGCCACACCGCCATGCATCTTCAAGGCGCGCACTGTCGCGACAATCACCGCCGCTTCCGGCCGCAGACCTGCCTTACGGCATTTGATATCGAAGAACTTCTCCGCACCCAAATCAGCACCGAAACCCGCTTCGGTGACGACGATATCCGCCATCTTCAGCATCGTCTTGGTGGCAACCGCCGTGTTACAGCCATGGGCGATATTGGCGAAAGGTCCACCGTGGATGATAGCGGGGTTGTTCTCCAGCGTCTGCACTAGGTTCGGAGCCAACGCATCCTTCAAGAGCGCCGTCATCGAGCCATCCGCCTTTAAGGCGCCCGCCGTGACCGGCTTCCGATCCCGGGTGAAGCCCACCACGATGTTGGCGAGGCGTCGGCTCAGGTCTTGTAAATCGGTCGCCAGACAGAAAATCGCCATGATCTCCGACGCTACCGTGATATCGAAACCGGTTTGACGCGGAAAACCGTTGGCGACACCGCCAAGCGACGCCACCACATCGCGAAGAGCGCGATCGTTCATATCGACGACACGGCGCCATTGTACCCGCCGGGCGTCAATTTCTTCTCCATTACCCCAGTAAATGTGATTGTCGAGCATCGCCGAGAGGAGATTGTGCGCAACGCCGATGGCGTGCATGTCACCGGTGAAATGAAGATTGATGTCTTCCATAGGCACGACCTGAGCGTAGCCGCCGCCTGCCGCACCGCCCTTCATGCCAAAGCACGGGCCAAGACTAGGTTCGCGCAAACATATCGCCGCTTTCTTGCCGATCCGGTTCAAACCGTCGCCGAGGCCGACCGTCATTGTCGTTTTGCCTTCGCCAGCCGGCGTCGGCGTGATCGCGGTCACCAGAACCAGCTTGCCGTCCGGCTTGTTTTGCAGGGAATTGATGTAATCAACGGAGATTTTCGCCTTGTCCGGTCCGTATTGCAGGAGCGCGTCCCCGGGAATACTCAGCTTTGCCCCGACATCCGCAATCGGTTCAGTCGTTGCTTCGCGGGCAATTTCAATGTCGCTCATCACCATCCCTGTATCCTCCTATTCGCCGATTCCGCCTGTTACTCGGCGGAACTCCTTTATTTAATCTTAGAGCGATTACCCAACATTGCAGCCCAAATCGCACACTTGTTACAATATGTTAATCCTCGTGGCATGAAATATACCACCGGAATTTATCCAAATTCCAGGAGCAATCTCAGCCGCGAGATACTGTCCGTAAATTCACGCCTCACAAACGTGACCGGTCCTGGGGTTGAAATTTTCACCAAACCCGCGATAATATAGAACTATGGTAGCATCCGTCATAGCCCCCGGCGCTTTGGCATCGAATATCGCATCAGTGCAGCAGACGACGAATCGTGCGGCCGGTGAGATAAATGTAGCTTCCAATGCTCGGCGAGAAATTGCCGTCACCGCGAAGTTCGGTCCAGATCCGGTTACCGGAAGCCCGTTCCAGATTATCGCCGGTGACGATGTCCGTGCGGCGGAGACCAACGA
Source organism: Alphaproteobacteria bacterium (assembly GCA_049601975.1). Taxonomy (GTDB): domain Bacteria; phylum Pseudomonadota; class Alphaproteobacteria; order UBA8366; family UBA8366; genus UBA6544. The sequence continues at coordinate 10,118 of JBMYRC010000040.1, forward strand.
TCTGGAAAGATTGTCGGAAGCTAATCTTGGTCGCATATCTTCACAAAACTCCTTCCAAGCTCAATCGGCTCGCAGCGAACAAGAATTTGCCGCGGAAACGGAAGCTTCACGCTCCGACCAAGCAGCACAACAATCACTATCTTCCAATCAATCGTCTTTCACGCAATCCAGCGGCGTTGGCGTTTCGGATCCATCACAACGAGGCAATTCGGTAGATCATCAGATCTAGCCGTCGCGCACGCTTCCAGAATTTAAAACTTTATCCCTAACGCTGGTGCGCATTCCATTCGTCGCGCATTTTTTGCGCCGCCTGCACCGCCTCATCCCCGCCCCGTTTACGCAATATTTGAATGATCTGCTGTGCTTGCACGTCGTCTTCACTTAACGACAGCCAAAACAATGCCTTTGCATCGCTCCGCTCAACGAGCCCGTCCTCGGTGAAAAGCATCCCCAAGCTTCTGTATGCTTCGGTGATCCCTTGAAGCGCTGCCCGGCGATACCAGGCGACAGCCTGACTTCCATCCTCCATTACCCCTAGACCATGTTCATAGAGGTAGCCCAAATTATACTGTGCTTCCGCCAAGCCGGCCTCCGCCGCTTCCGCGTACCGTCGCGCCGCGGCCGCGTAATCCTGCGTCAATCCGCGTCCGTAATGATAGATCAAGGCGAGCCTGAAGCTCGCGAGCCGCATTCCCTGCTCTGACGCCTTCGCATACCAATGCGCCGCGGTCTTAAAGTCCGGTACGCCCAAAACACCACGCTCATAGCGTAGACCCAACAGATATTGAGCTTTCTTATCGCCCGCTTCAGCAGCACTAAGGTAAGAGGAGAGATGATCGCCTGGCGCCACTTGATCGGCGTTGGCAAACGCAGTGCTGGCTATAATTAGACTTACAAAACTGACGAATAGATATGTCTGTAGCCAATAAAAACCGGTTACTTTCGGACAGGTTTGTAGGTCCAAACCGCCGGTCGTTCGTCGCCCGCGCGGGCCTTGTCGAAGCATTCCAATTCTACGAGAGTTTTGTAACAGTAGACTGGCTCCAACTGTGTCGGGTCCTCGCGCTCGAACCACGGACGTTTCAGCACTTTCGTTTCTGTCGGCGCGTGCTCAGAATAGCGGTCCTGAAACACCATGTCCAAAGTGTCGCAACCGCTCACGAGCGAAACAGCGCCGAACAATAGGATGACAGGAAATAAGTGCCGCATGGGTAACTCATTTGGAGCAAAGGCATTCCCGGATTCGTTAAGAAACCTCACCAGAAAATCCGAGTACCCTTGAAATCATGCATATAGAGTGCCAATCAACAGGCCAAACACAAAAGGTAGCAAATCGATGCGAGTAGCCATCCTAGACGATTATCTGAACGTAGCGCGTGACCTCGGTGACTGGAGCCAACTCGACGGGCGCACCGACCTCACCGTATTCGATAAAGCATTTGCCGACGAAGCCGACGCCGCAACGCAATTGGCCGATTTTGAAATCATTGTTGGCATGCGGGAGCGCACACCGTTTCCGGCAACCTTGTTGGCGAAATTACCGGCGCTCAAACTCTTGATCACCACAGGAATGCGGAACCTTTCATTCGATATGGACGCCGCCAAGGCGCAAGGGGTTACGGTCTGCGGTACGGGCGGTCTCGGCCAGCCGACGGCGGAGTTGGCCTGGGCCATTCTCCTGGGTCTCGCGTGCCATATCCCGGCGCACGACAACGCGATGAAAAGCGGCGGCTGGCAGACCCGATTGAACGGTGATCTGCAGGGCAAGACGCTCGGTGTGCTCGGTCTCGGCAAACTCGGCAGCGCCGTCGCAACCGTCGGCAAAGCATTCGGCATGAATGTCATCGCCTGGAGCCAAAACCTGACCGCGGAGCGTGCCGCCGAAATCGGCGTGGAGCGGGTCGAGAAAGACGCGCTGATGGCACAATCTGATTACATCTCCATCCATCTGATCTTAAGCGATCGTAGCCGCGGCCTGGTGGGCGCCGACGACCTCGCACGTATGAAGCCGAGCGCCTATCTAGTGAACACGTCGCGGGGACCCATCGTCGACGAGGACGCCTTGCTCAATGCTCTACGCGACAAACGCATCGCGGGCGCGGGCATAGACGTATACGAAACCGAACCTTTGCCGGCAGACAATCCGTTCCGCGCGCTCGATAACGTGCTGCTCACACCGCATATGGGCTATGTCGCCGAAAACAATATCGCGCATATGTATAGTCAGGCAGCAGAAGATATCGTTGCCTACCTGGACGGCAATCCGGTCCGGGTTCTCAATGGCTAAATATCGGTAAGACAACATGAAACTTTGGTATCAAAGCGTCACCCGCAACGGGCGCTTTCCCGCCTATAACGCTGTCCTGCGCCGCGTGATTGATCGCGCCAAGGAGCCCGATACGATCGTCGAAATTCACGGCGTCGAACGGCAAGGCGGCACCGGAGATCAGTATCGCTATCTCGCGTTTCTTCAGTCTGTCGAAATTCTGGAAAACGTTCATCGCGCCATCGAGGAAGGATTCGATGCCTTCCTAATTGGCAATATCGGCAATCCCGGTCTCCTTGAAGCGCGCGAGGTTGCGGAGTTTCCAGTCCTCGGCCTCGGCGAGACCTCGCTGCAAGTCATGCGGACCATGGGTGAAAATTTCGGCCTCATTACAATCAATGAGAAGTACAAACCGCGCCTCACTGATATGATCCGGCATTCCGATGCCGAACGCCGGCTCGTCGGCATGTTTCCAATGGATTTCCCACGCATATTCGACCTTGAAAAGGCCTGCCGGGAAGAAGCCAATCGAGCGGAGCTAATTCAACGTTTCACTGCCGCTGGTGACGCCGCGAGCTGCAATGGCGCGGAGGTTCTATTGGCCGCGGGCGGTGTCGTCGTGGCCCTATTGGCGGATAGCGGGATTGATCGATTGGACGACGGTACGCCGGTGCTGAACGGTATCGCCGCACTGATCAAACAAGGCGAAGCCGCAGCTCGCCTGTCGCAGCAAATGAGCGGCAGCTACACCAGCAAACGCCTTGCCCATGCAACGCCACCGCAAAGCGAAATCACCGGATATCGAGAAGCCTATGGAGCGCGGGTATATCCAACTGTCCCGGACGACGAATAACGCTTCATCGTTGCTCTACGCCTACAGCTCGACCACGAGACGTCCGCGTACTTGGCCGGAGAGGATCGATGACGCAGCTTCCGCCACACCCGAAAGACCAATCACCTCAGTCATTTTCTCGAGCTTTTCATGCGGTAGGTCGCTAGCAATTCGATCCCAGACTCGGACCCTATTCTCGAATGGCTGCATCACGGAATCGATACCCAGCAAATTGACGCCACGCAGGAGAAACGGGAGCACCGTCACTTCCAACTTCGGGCCGCCCGCCAAACCACAAGCCGCGACCGAGCCGCCGTATTTCACCTGCGCCAATACGCGCGCCAAGGTCGTCGATCCGACAGTGTCTATCGCACCCGCCCATGTCTCGCTCTCTAACGGACGTTTATTCGGCTCCGATAGGTCGCTGCGGGCGACAAGTGTCGTAGCGCCCAGGGATTTGAGGTATTCGTGTTGCGCTTCGCGCCCGGTCGAGGCCCCGACTTCATAGCCAAGACACGCCAAGATAGATACCGCGACGGAGCCAACTCCGCCTGCGGCGCCAGTCACGAGGACCGGGCCGTCCGACGGCGTCAGGCCATGATCTTCGAGCGCCATGACGCAGAGCATCGAGGTCAGTCCCGCAGTGCCAACCGCCATCGCTTGCTTGGTGGAAAGCCCCTCCGGCAATGGGACGAGCCAATCGCCGTTCACTCGGGCTTTTTGCGCGTACCCGCCCCAATGAACCTCACCGACCCGCCAGCCGGTCAAAACCACCTTGTCGCCTGCCGCGCAGCGCGAATGCGACGATTCTTCGACCACACCGGCGAAATCGATGCCCGGCACATGCGGATAGTTTCGAACCAAACCACCGATTCCGTTGACGACCATCCCGTCCTTGTAGTTGACGTCGGAATACTCGACCCGCACCAGAACATCACCTTCCGGCAGGTCGCTGCTCGTCAACTCTTGAATCTCGTTGCTGACTTTACCGTCGGATTCGCTCAATACGAGCGCCTTGAAATTATCGGCCATTGTTATTGCCCCTCTATAAAAAATATAAGCACCGGCCCCAAAGACCCCGAAAATAGAAACCCCGCGCAACCCCTATCCTGGGCGCGCGGGGAATCGGATAGAAAATGCGATTACTTCAACGATTCTAAGATGCTGACATAGTTCGCAACGGCTGCACCGCCCATGTTGAACGTGCCAACGAGATCGGTGCCATCGATCTGCATGTCTCCGGCTTCGCCGCGCAGCTGCATCGCCGCCAAAACATGCATCGAGACACCGGTCGCTCCAATCGGATGGCCCTTCGACTTCAGTCCGCCGGATGGATTGATCGGCAGCTTACCGTCCTTTTCGGTCCATCCCTCTTCCAAGGCGCGCGCGCCCTCACCAACTTTCGTCAGTCCCATAGCTTCATATTCCATGAGCTCCGCCATCGTGAAGCAATCGTGGGTTTCGACCATGCTGAGATCATCCAATGTCAATTTGCCGTCGGATAACGCGTTGGCCCACGCCTGCGCGCATCCATCGAGATGCGACATATCGCGACGGCCCATCGGCAGATAGTCATTCACGTGGCTACGCGCCCGGAAGACAACCGCCTTTTCCATCGTCAGCGCGGTTTCCATATCCGCTAAAACGACAGCGGCCGCACCGTCGGAAACCAGCGAACAGTCGGTCCGCTTCAACGGTCCCGCGACAATTGGGTTCTTGTCGGACACTTCACGGCAGAACTCATAGCCAAAATCTTTCCGCAGCTGCGCCATCGGGTTGGATACGCCGTTCTTGTGGTTCTTAGCGGCAATCCGCGCCAAAGCATCACTCTGATCACCGTATTTTTGGAAGTATTGCTGAGCGATTTGCCCGAAAACACCGGCAAATCCATGTTCGATTTCCGAGTCTTCCTTCAAATAACTGGCTTTCATCAGAATACCGCCGATATCGGGGCCCGCCGTGTCCGTCATTTTCTCAACGCCGACGACAAGGATGAATTTGCCCTGCTTGGCCTCAAGAAAATTGAGACCTTGATGGATCGCCGCCGACCCCGTTGCACAGGCATTCTCGACACGGGTCGCCGGTTTAAACCGAAACCTATCGTCCGCTTGGAGCACCAAGGATGACGGGAAATCCTGCGCCGAAAACCCATTATTGAAATGGCCAAGATAGATGGCGTCAATATCGTCCGGGCCGACCCCGGCGTCTGCCATGGCGCCCGTCGCCGCTTCGACAATTAGAGCTTCAACGTCTTGGCCTTCGAGCTTACCAAATTTCGAGTGGGCCCAACCGACAATGCAACCAGTCATAATCTTCCCCTGTGTACGAATTGCGCAAATGATTACCGTCCCCAACGACAGGGCCGGAATTTAATTTAATATACCATAGTGAATTTAGCGTCGCACGCTTACCGCGACAAATTTACTCGGCGGCGGCTTGCTCCGGCCGGTAAACGACGTGGAAAATCGCCCTCTGTCCGGCGAAACCTTTCAGGTCGAACTGACCGACATTCTTGAAGGAGATGTCTTTGCCGAGATACATCGTCTGCAGGATGTGAGAGACTGCGATTTCGTCGGATTCCGCTTTCGACATGACCCGTGCTGCCAACTGAACGGGCGTGCCCAAATAATCCTGTCCATCACGGATCGGCACACCGGCGTTGATGCCGATACGGCAGCGGAACTGGCGGTCCGTCGTGGTCTGGCAATAAGCCTCGATACCATTCTGCATGTGGAACGCGGCCTGCACAGAATTCGGCACGCTTTGGAAGACGGCCATGATTCCGTCGCCCATGTGCTTCACTTCCGTACCCCGATACATCGTCAACGCTTCGCGGATTATCTGATTGTGCGCACGCACGACTTTCATTGCACCCTCGTCGCCGATCTCCTGCGTCTGCGCGGTTGAATTGACGATATCGTTAAACAAAACGACCACGAAGTCGGGCGCGGCCTCTTCTTCCGCCGTGCCGGCCGGCTTATTCCACTCCCCAAGTGCGTCCTCGAGTTTTTGGTCGGCGCCTTGGTCGTCGAGAAAATTCTTCATCCGCATGCGGCCGAGATCGTAAATTTTCAAGTACTTCGGCTGCATCAAGTATTCGTCGATATTGGCGCAGAAGGAATGCGGCATTCTCGTTATGCCCCAGCAGCAACATGCGCTCCGTCAACATATTGGAGCGTTGCTCTGATTGCATCGGCACCTTGTCCCGACGAAATCACCCGCCCCGGCGAAGAACAGCGTCAATCCGAACCGATTGAAAGGGTCGAGGCTCTTCATCCGCTTGGGGATCGTCTTCAAGCCTGCGGTGATACATGACAGTAGCCATCCACTGGCGTCCTTCCGATGTTGCGGTCCGTCGGTCGTGCGCTCCACGATCTTTTGCTTTTCTTCAGGCTGCTTCGGCTCGATTTCCTCTTCCGCTTCCGTATAGGCTGGCATCTGCATCGTCAGCGCAACTATGATCTGCGGAACTTGCTGGATCAACTCCTGCGCTAGCTATGCCGATTGGGCTTGCGCCGCCGCGCGCGGACTGCTGCCGAAACTCACCTTGCGGATAATGGGAACAAACGATCCTGCAAAAGTTAGAATAAAGCCAGCAATGACCAGTTCCCCAAATGTCTTGGGGCTCTGAAAGCTGAATACACCGGATTGATGAACGGCATCGAGGCCATGAAACACGCCAACCGCTAAGCCGAACGAAATAATTGTACTGCCACAGATCGCCACTGCGAGCTTAACCATACCGCTGGCGAGTTGCTCTTGGTTCGGACGCTTACCGATGAGTTGCCGTGCCCTTGTCACCGTGGCCGCTGCGCTGGACACGGCATTCGACACAGCCATGGCGACCGCACTCGGCTCATTCGAACGTTGGGCTTCGATCTCTTGGGCGCATTTTTCCTTCTTCGCCATCGCTTTTGCCGCCTCGCGCTGGGCCCGCGACTTTACCTGTCCCTGTTTCGCGGCCTTCTTTCCCTTACGTTTATAATCAACATAGCCGCCCGACGAGCCGACCCGTCCTTTCGCACCTTTTCCTGACTTTTTCTGAGCATCTCCGGCCAAGACAGTCTCATAAATAACTGTATCTCGCGAGACATTCAATTTTAAATTGTATTGATCTCCGACGACACAGACACGCTCAATATGTGGCTCTTTCTCAAGCGTCTGCGCTTCGGTCATGGCCACTTCACGGCGGCCCTCCTAGTAGCGCACGCGATTCCGCCACCGACCATTAACAAGCATGTATAGCTCGAACGATACCGTCATCCGTCCTATCCCGTTGTTGCTGCAAGGCAATTCAGCACCTGCCTAACCACAACGTACGTTAGACGGCTACGAGAGTCCGGCGATTACCGATTTCTCCAACGTGCAAAAAATAACGTATACCTAAGCTTCTTTGAATATATGACAGGTTTTTCAAATAATGCGAAGCATGAAGAAATAGAGTTTCTAAAGGACTATAAATCGCGCCAACCAAACCAAACTTTTAGCACCCGAAATAATTCAACTATTTCTATGGCGTAATACCATAGGTAGTTATTTTGAGTTAACCTAATCTTTCTGAGCTAACTCATTTACTCGGCGCATACCAATAGGGCAAACGCGGTGTTACTACGGCATCACCGGCTTCTAAATTCACCCCGCCGCTCTCCGATTCTTCGACATGTTCTAGCCGCAGAAGAGCCAGCCCCATCTCTCCGGAAACCGTACGTATTTCACCAGCCTCACGCCCACCCGCGGATACGATGGCACCCGCGGCCGGTGGAGTGCCCTCGAATACGACCGGCATTAGCCGCTTCTTGATCAACCCACGATACTTCGTGCGGGCCGTCAGTTCTTGACCGACATAACATCCTTTGTTCCAGTCGACGCCGTGAAGAGGATCGAAGTTGTTCTCCAGTAAAATCGATTTCTCAACAATCATGTCGCGGCTACCATCCGGAAGACCCAACAAGATCCGCAATGCTTCAAACTTTTCACGATCGCCGGGAATTGCGCCTAAATCCTCCAAGATTTCCGCCCCTACGGGTTTCGGCAAGATCGCGCGTATCCCAATCTCCGGAAGCCGAGGATCGCAATACACGACCCCCTCGCCCGTCGCCACGGCACTTCCAGGATCGGCATTCAAGCTCGTGCCAGATAACGCGCCATCGCCATAACCGACCCACACGCCGAAATCCTGTGCCATGCCAAGATCGATATCTGCCCTTAACTTGAATCGGCTTAACCGCTGTCCCAAATCCATCAACCGTTCAGCTTCGCAATCAAGATATAAGATGTCGCCGATCTCTATGATGAAAAAGTCATGCAAGTATTTGCCCTGCGCCGTCAAAAGTGCCGCCCAAATCGCACGACCCGGCCCCACACGTTCGATGTCGTTCGAGATCAATCCTTGTAAAAAAGAACGCCGGTCGGGCCCTCCGATCGTGATAAGGCCACGCTCTTCAAGTGGGATTTGATGGAATTCATGCATGATATGTCCAATACAGCCTAAGTCTTCAAAATCTGGGGTGTGGAAGCACGTCCTGCAAGGTCCGTCTTGTGAAGGATGCAGGCGCTGCGTATAACCGCTACGGAGGGCAAATCCAGAATGCGCATCCTTTTCGTGACGGCAAACCGCGTCGGTGACGCCGTCCTTTCGACCGGACTTTTGGCGCACCTTGCGGCCCAACACCCGAACGCTCAAATAACAATCGCGGCGGGCCCTGCCGCTGCGTCTTTATTCCGCAACGCTCCCGGTCTCGAACGCCTCATTGTTTTGCAAAAGCAGCGCTTCAGCGGACATTGGTTGTCGCTCTGGCAAAGCTGTGTCGTTACGAAATGGGATATCGTTGTCGACTTGCGACGCTCCGCGCTCGCGTATTGCCTGATAGCACGCGAACGATATGTCGTCCCAAAACCGATCCAAGATATGCACCGGGTCGAATTGATCGCATCAACCTTAAATTTGGAAAATTCGCCCCCAAGTCCTGTCCTATGGCCGGACGATGCGAGCACGCTGATCGCCGACCGCAGGCCGGTCCTCGCCGTCGCCCCCGCTGCGAATTGGGTCGGTAAGCAATGGCGGGCGGAGCGATTCGCCGAACTCGCCCTGAAGCTCACGGCACCGCACGGACTAATGTCGGGTGCCCGCGTTGCCGTCTTCGCGGCGGCCAACGAACGTGCCCAGATCGAGCCGGTGTTATCGGGTATTCCCGAGACGCAACGAATCGACCTCGTCGGCGTCGGCGACCTGGCACTTGTCGCCGGATGTTTGTCGCGATGTGATTTTTTTATCGGCAACGATTCCGGGTTAATGCATATGGCCGCCGCAACCGGCATTCCGACCTTAGGCCTTTTCGGCCCCAGCCGCGCGGAGCATTACGCGCCGTGGGGCGACAAATGCGCATTTGTTAGGACAGAAGAAAGTTATGACGATTTGGTTGGCGCACCGGGATACGATCATCGTACAACCGGGACGCTAATGGACGGACTCAGCGTCGAGGCCGTTGAATGGGCCGCAACACAGCTGTTGAATGACCTGGAACGGAAGACCCAATGACCAGTTCCGAAAAACCAAAAATCTCCGCACTAGTCGTCGCCCACAACGAAGAGGATCAGCTCGCGGACTGCCTTGAACGTCTTGCGTTTGCCGATGAGCTCGTCGTGGTTCTCGACAAATGTACCGACGGCAGCGACACCATCGCAGCACTTTTCACCGACAACATTGTCGAAGGAAGCTGGGATATCGAAGGCGAACGGCGCAACACCGGCCTTGAGGCCTGTAACGGCGACTGGATCATCGAAGTCGATGCGGACGAGCGGGTATCCCCGGAATTGGCTGCCGAAATCCGCGAAGCCGTGGAAACCGAAGAATACAATTACTACTTGGTACCGTTCGATAATTACGTGGGCGGACGCCTCGTCCGATACGGCTGGGGCGCTGCATGGGGTGTCAGTGCCGCTGCAAGATTGTCTCGCCGCGGCTGCAAGCGGTGGGGGATGGAGCGCATTCATCCAGGACTGGAATTGACAGCACCTGAAGGCCGCCTCACCGAACGCATGATCCACTACGTCGACAAAGATATCTCCGATATGATCCTGCGCCTCGACCGATATACGACGGTGCGCGCCCGCGACCTTCGCCAAAGCGGCGATATCGGCAGTTTTGGCCACAATGTGCGGCGTATATTCTCTCGTTTCTATAAATGCTATGTCGGACGCAAAGGGTATCGCGAAGGCCAGTACGGATTCTTGATCGCGTTGTTCGCTGGGCTCTATCCGATCTTGTCCTATCTAAAGGCGCATCTGGAGGACCGGTGACTAAGGTACTCCAAGTCATGGCCGGTGCCGCTGTCGGCGGCGCGGAGGAGTTCTTCATGCGCTTAGTGCCGGCCCTCGCGCGGGCGGAGGTCGAGCAACGCGTCGCCATCCGGTCACATGACGCACGTGAAGCGATCTTTAAGTCTGCCGGCATTCAAACCGTCACAGCACGTTTCGGCGGAATGTTCGACTTTTCAACCCGTGGCATCGTTCGCCGGGAAGTCGCGGACTTCACGCCCGACATCGTCATGGCATGGATGAGCCGCGCGGCGCGCTACTGCCCCGCCGGAGAGCATGTACTCTCAGCCCGTCTCGGCGGCTATTACGATCTAAAGTACTATCGTCATTGCGATCATCTCATCGGCAATACCGAAGCCATCCGAAGTTATCTCATCATCCAAGGGTGGCCGGAAGAGAAGGCCTGGTATATCCCAAATTTCGTCGATGGCGCGCGCGCGGATGCAATAGATCGCTCAAGCCACGATACGCCCGACGATGCACCGCTGCTCCTGGCCCTGGGACGGCTTCACGAAAATAAAGCCTTCGACGTACTGATCGCCGCTCTTGCCGATATCCCGAATGCCTATCTTTGGATCGCGGGTGACGGTCCGCTGGACTCGGCATTGCGGGCCGCTACCCATACTCATGGTGTCGCCGACCGGGTGCGGTTTCTCGGGTGGCGCAACGATATTCCCGAACTTCTGGCGACGGCCGAGCTACTCGTTTGCCCTTCCCGGCACGAACCGCTCGGCAATGTCGTCATCGAAGGGTGGGCCCACGGCGTCCCGGTCGTCGCCGCTAATTCAGATGGCCCGCGCAGTCTCATCCGAGATGAGGAGACCGGACTGCTCGTCCCCATAGACGATGCAGATGCGCTCGCAAGATCGATCAATCGCCTTCTCGATTTGCCGGAATTCGCGGTCGAACTTGCCTCCGCCGGCAATCGAGCGTACCAAACGAGCTATTCTGAGGATATTGTCGTTCAGCAATATCAGGCGTTCTTCGAGAAGGTTATCCCTTAATGTGCGGCATTGCGGGTTTGATGACCCGAGACGGCTCTCCCCCCGAAAAAGCGCTTCTCGATACTATGCTCGAAGCCTTCGGCCACCGCGGCCCGGACGGCGAAGGCTTCCATATCTCCCAAGGCGTCGGTCTCGCGCAAAACCGGCTCGCAATTATCGATTTGGTCACTGGCGATCAACCGCTTCACGAGCCGGGCGGCGCTGCGATCATCGCCAACGCCGAAATTTACAATTACATCGAGCTGCGTCAGGAGCTGTCGGATGTCCGCTTTTCGACATCCTCCGATTGCGAGCCGCCGCTCCACCTCTATCGCAAGCACGGCTTCGACTTCGCCAATAAGCTTCGTGGCATGTATGCCATCGCCATCTACGATGCGCCGAAGGATTGTTTGATCCTAGCCCGAGATCCGTTCGGGATTAAGCCACTTTATTACTGCGAAGCCTCGCATCAATTCGCATTTGCCTCCGAATCACGCGCACTTTTGGCAGCCGGTCTCGCCGCTCCAAATATCAGCTCCCCGCAACGAAACGAATTGCTACAATTGCAATTTACCTGCGGTCGCCAAACGATCTTCAACGACATCCAACGGGTCATGCCGGGCGAGACACTCGTCATTCGCGGTGGGCGCATCGTTGAGCGGCGTAGAATTGAAGCCCTTCCCGTTGAAGAAGAGATGCCGCAGAGCACCGGTTCGTTCGAAGACACGTTACAGGCCCTCGACCGCACGCTTGAAGACTCAGTCCGAATTCATCAACGCTCCGATGTTCCCTACGGATTGTTCTTATCCGGTGGCATAGATTCTTCAGCGATTCTTGCTCTCATGGCGCGGCTAAACGAGCGCCCTGTCCAGGCCTTCACGGTTGGGTTTAGCGACACCGGTGTCCATGACGAGCGGGCCCACGCAAAAATAGTGGCCGAATCGGTCGGTGCGGATCATCACGAGATCGAATTCAACGAGACCGATTTCTGGGAGTTGCTGCCGCAAGTAGCGGCAAGCGTCGACGACCCAGCGGCGGATTACGCCGTCCTGCCCACATGGAAATTAGCGCGCGAAGCCGCGCAAGACCTAAAGGTCGTCCTCTGCGGCGAAGGCGGGGATGAATTGTTCGCTGGATACGGTAGATATCGCAGCCAGCTGCGGCCGTGGTGGCGCGGCGGTCGAACGCTTCGTGCTCGTGGCATATTCGATGGGTTGAATGTTTTGCGCGACGAGCCGCATGGATGGCGGGACGGATTCGAAGCTTCGCAAACAAGCGCGACCCTACCCCATCGAAGCCCCCTGCAAATCGCCCAAGCAACGGATAGCGCCGATTGGCTGGCGAATGATCTGCTTACCAAACTCGACCGTTGCCTCATGAGCCACGGACTTGAAGGCAGAACGCCGTTCCTCGACCGCGAAGTCGCCAAGATCGCTTTCACCTTGCCGGATGATATGAAAATCCGAAAAGCCGCCGGTAAATGGCTTCTCCGTCAATGGCTGCAGCGGGTCATGCCGGTGGCTCAGCCATTCGAGCGCAAGCGGGGATTTACCGTCCCCGTAGGTGAATGGATTCAACGCCGGGGCGAGACACTCGGACCCTTGGTCGCCCGCAATCCGGCAATATCTGAAATCTGCCGTCCAGATCGCGTCGAAAAATTGTTCGTGAGTGGTAAGAAACGGGCCGGAATCGCATCATGGATCCTATTGTTTTATGCCCTATGGCATCAGAGTTTGATATCCGGGCATCCGTCCAAAGGTAACGTATTCGATACGCTGGCGGATTCGGCCTCAGGCTAGCAATGCCAGAGACATTCTTTCTTATCGTATAGGATGGTGAACGTATGACGCCCATCGGCACAGACGCGGTAGAAGGCTCAGAAAACCGATCTTAGAGCTTACATGTAGCCTGGAAAGGCTCTAGCCTGCGGCCTGATCTTCTTGGCGCTTGCGAGACTTGTCGCGCAACATTTGCGTGACTTCCGCGGCGAACTCCGCTGACGCTTTCTCCGAATTAAAGCTGACGACGATCGCATCCGAGATTGCCTTCAATAGATCCACATCACGCGGATCGGGGCTTCTCGGATCACGGCGAATCGACAAGGTCACCGAATCGAGAGTCTCGCAAAGATCAGTGACGTGCTCAAAGTCAGAATGCGCAAGTGTGCTGAGATTTCTTTAGAAATATCGGAAAGCCGGACCACCTCTTTTTGGATCGCCGGCGTCACATAATTCTTTTGATAGCCTAGCACGATCTTATCGACGATAGCCGCGATACGCAGTGAATGGCGTCGCAACCGCTGGTAGTTGATCTCGTACATCGCGCTAGAGACCATTTTCTGCGCCTGGACGAAATCAATCTGCTCACCGGCCGCCTTAGCGCCAAGGGTATTGGGAGCTTCGATCCGCGGCACATCATCGGCCGGATCGTGTGGTTCACCTTCCTTCTTTTTCCGACCGCCACGGCGGTCAGGTCCGATATATTCACTTGTCACGACAAACGGTTGGCGGTTCCGGCAAGATAATTGATGCGTTCCATCAATTTCGTCGGCGCAATTGACTTGACCAACAGATCGTCAACACCGCATTTCGTGATCCGGTCGACCATCTCACGATTGGGGTTCCAGACCATCACGATGATGGTAAGAAACGGATTGGAGCCTAAGCGTTTAAAGCGGATAACCTCGATCATCGCAATCAATTCACCATCCGGTATCCGACTATCCACAACCAGCAAATCCGGCGGCGGCTTGCGAATACCATCGCGCCCACCGGATACCGTTGAGACATCGCGGACGCCTCGCTTGCCTTCCTGCATCAAAATATTGCGTAACCCCTGACGCAACTGGACTTCCGCGTCCACCAATAAAATATCAACTTTTTCCCAGCTAATCCTGTACGGGTGGCCCATATTTACGCGGATGTCGGGTAACCAACATCCCCTCTCATACCCACACTATTCCCAATGCGCACCAATAATTGCCCTAATAGTCGGAAAAATATTAGGAGTTGATGAACTTGAATCCTAGTGTTTGGTGCCGAATTTATTGAGCATCATGCCAATTTCACCCGCCATCGCCGCTGCATTACGGTCTGAGTTGAAGCTGATTAGGATTGCGTCGGAAAGTGGTTTTAATAAATCCAAATCCTCAGAGCTCGGATGGCGCAGGTCTTTTCGGATCGCCGTGATGACCTGAATCACGTTCTGACAAAGGTTAGACACATGTTCGAAATTTAAATCTTTTAATCTGAAGCCGGTCCCATTGGCAACTTCCGAAAGTCTAATAATCGACTTCTTGGCCGCGTCGTCGACTCGATTGGCCTTAAAAGCCGGCAAAATTTCACTGACGAGAATGCAATCTGATAGGAATACCGCTTTAGGCGCTGTTCGTTTATCTCAAACATCGCTTCACCGATAATCTCCCTCAACGCTTCCATCGATAGCGGACGCCCCCGCACCTTCGCTTCGAGTGTGTTGGGTACGTCAATCGAGGAAATTTTCTGTCCCTCGCGCTCTTTTACGATTTTCGCCCGACGATCCGGGCCAATGTAGCTGCTGGTAACGACAAAAGGTTTTCGGTTGTAAGCAACAACGTGAATCCTTTCCATTAGCTTCTTAGGCGACAAAGGTTTCACTACAATTTCGTCGATGCCACAGTTCACGACGCGTCTGATCACTGCTTCACTTGGCTGCCAAACCGTAATGATGATGCCGACAAAAGGATTAATCCCGAGTTCGCCCGCCCGAATCAGGTTGGCGAGCGCCATTGCCTCGCCACCGTCCATCATGACGTCTACGACGATCAAATCCGGCAGAGTGCGCCCGATTTCTTCTTCGACTATTTCGAGTGTGCCCTAATTTTGGATACTTCTGTACCCTTGATCGATCAGGATTTGTCGGAGGCCTTAACGGACCGAGCGTTCCCCGTCCGCAAACACGATGTCGGCTTCAGCAAATGCTTCAGCTTTACTCATCGCGTCCCCCCTTTCGATTCTGATTCAATCGTATGAAACGTACAGATCGAAGTAAACCTTAGCGCGGGACGATACAGTCTCGTGCTCTTTTTCCATCCATGCAGGTCGTATCGTTCCGAACGAACCTAAAATTGAGCTTACAAACCGCTGTCAGCGTGGCCGCGCAGCGGCTTGCGCGGCGGCGAGCCGGGCAATCGGTACCCGGAACGGCGAGCAGGAGACGTAGTCGAGACCGACCTTGTGGCAGAAGGCGACAGAAGCCGGGTCGCCACCATGTTCGCCGCAAATGCCAAGCTTAATCTCGGGACGAGTCGCACGGCCGCGCTCCACCGCCAGCGAGACCAATTCCCCGACACCATCGACATCGATGGATGCGAAAGGGTCATTCGGCAAAATTCCGGCGCGCTCGTATGTCGGGATGAAGCTCGCGGCGTCGTCGCGGCTGAGACCGTAGACCGTCTGTGTCAGATCGTTGGTACCAAAACTGAAGAACGCCGCCGCCTTCGCGATCTCGCCCGCTAACAACGCGGCGCGTGGCAGCTCAATCATCGTGCCGACCACATACTCGGGGCGTTTGCCCTTGTCCGCTTCAACTTCGCCCGCCACCCGGTCGATGATTTTCTTCAGGATATCGAGTTCAGCCTTAGTCGCGATCAATGGGACCATCACCTCGAGCTTCACCGCTTCTCCCGTATCCTCGCCCGCGATTAACGCCGCCTCGAGCATGGCCTGGGCCTGCATCTCGCATACTTCCGGATAGCTAATCGCCAACCGGCATCCGCGATGGCCGAGCATCGGATTCATCTCATGCAGCTGAGCTACCCGTGCTTTAACTTTGGCCAAGCTGATGCCTGCCGATTTGGCGACATCTTCCATCTCCACCTCTCCCGTCGGCAGGAACTCGTTCAACGGCGGGTCCAGCAGACGGATGGTCACCGGCAAGCCCTTCATGACGCGGAACAGTTCCGCGAAATCATCGCGCTGCATCGGCAACAACTTAGCCAACGCCGCCCTTCGGCCCGCCTCGTCTTCCGACAAGATCATCTCACGCATGGCGATGATCCGCTCAGATTCGAAGAACATGTGCTCGGTTCGGCACAGGCCGATGCCCTCCGCACCGAACTCCCGAGCCGTGCGGGCGTCTTCCGGCGTATCCGCGTTGGCATGCACGCCGAGGGTACGCACCTCGTCCGCCCAGGCCATGACGGTCGCGAAGTCACCTGACATCTCCGGCTGGATCGTCGCGACCTCACCCCGGATGATCTGACCCACCGCTCCATCGATCGTGATTGTATCGCCCGCCATAATCGTCACGTTGCCCGCCGACATGGTCTTGGCCGCGTAGTCGATGACCAGTTCGCCCGCACCGACGACACAAGGCCGCCCCATACCGCGCGCGACCACCGCCGCATGGCTCGTCATCCCACCACGTGCCGTCAGGATGCCTTGGGCCGCATGCATACCATGGATGTCCTCAGGGCTGGTTTCAATCCGTACCAGAATCGTCTTTGCACCTTGAGCAGCTGCGGCTTCCGCCTCATCCGAACTGAAATACACCTGTCCCGATGCAGCACCTGGTGACGCGGGTAGGCCTTTCGCGATCACATTACGCGTCGCATCCGGGTCGAGCCTCGGGTGCAGCAATTGGTCGAGCGCTGACGGCTCTATCCGACACACCGCTTCCGCCTTGTCGATCAGACCTTCCTGCTCCATCTCCACCGCAATCCGGATCGCCGCCGCCGTGGTGCGTTTCCCCGAGCGGGTCTGCAGCATATAGAGCTTGTTCTTCTGGACTGTAAACTCGATGTCCTGCATGTCCTTGTAATGCTTTTCCAGCTTCTCGCGGATATCATCGAGCTGACTAAAGACACTGGGCATGGTCTCTTCCATCGCCGGGAGCCGCGAGCCTTGGGCTTCCTTGCCCGAGACCGTCAGTTGCTGCGGCGTGCGGATACCGGCGACCACGTCTTCACCTTGTGCATTTACCAAATACTCGCCGTAGAACGTATTCTCACCGGTCGATGGGTCACGGGTGAAGGCTACGCCCGTCGCGCAATCGTCGCCCATATTGCCGAACACCATCGCCTGCACATTGACAGCCGTGCCCCAGTCTTCCGGAATATCGTGCAAACGCCGGTACGTGACGGCCCGCGCGGTTTGCCAACTGCCGAAGACGGCACTAACTGCACCCCAGAGCTGATCCTTCGGGTCTTGCGGGAAAGGCTCGTCCAAGGATGATTGCACTAGGTCCTTATATTCGTCGACCAGCGCCTTCAGATCATCCGCGTCCAGCTCTGTGTCGAGGGAGACGCCTTTGACATCCTTGTGAGCTTCCAGCAAATCCTCGAACTCGCTGTGATCGACGCCCAGCACCACGTCACCGTACATCTGGATGAACCGGCGGTAGCTGTCATAGGCGAAACGCGCATCGCCACTGGCTTGTGCAAGACCTTCGACGCTCTCGTCGTTGAGGCCGAGGTTCAGCACCGTGTCCATCATTCCTGGCATGGAGACGCGTGCGCCTGAGCGTACCGAGACCAGCAACGGGTTCGCCCGGTCGCCAAAATTGGATCCGACCGACGCCTCGATATGCGCGACACCCGCCGCCATCGCAGCGTCCAAATCTTCCGGATATTTCTCACCGTTGTCGTAGTAATGAGTGCAGACCTCGGTCGTGATGGTGAAGCCTGGTGGCACCGGCAGGCCGATACTCGCCATGTCGGCCAAGTTCGCGCCCTTGCCACCCAACAGCTCACGCATCTCCGCGTTGCCCTCGGAACTATCAGCGCCGAACACATACACCCATTTGCTCATTTGCGATCTATCCTTCGATCTGGCTGAAGTCTGCAACCCGATTCATGGTCGTTCGAATTTCCGATAGAAGTTTCAGTCGATTGACGCGAAGCGCGGCATCCTCTGCGTTTACGGTCACGACATCGAAGAATGTATCGACGGGTCCTCGCAACTCAGACAAAGCGCTCATTGCCGCCGCGAATTCTTCTGTCGCGACTGCAGTCTCCGCGCGTGCCAAGCTTTGCTCGAGTGCTTCCACCATGTGTGTTTCTTCATCCTCCGCGAATAATTCTCGGTCCGCAGCAGCATCGTAACTCGCGTCGTCTTTCTTCTCTTCAATGGCGAGAATATTTGCCGCCCGCTTATACGCGGTCAGCAAATTCGCTCCGTTATCGCTCACGACAAAATCCTTCAACGCATCCACCCGCGCCAAAAGCCTCACCAAATCGTCTTCGCTGGAGAGCGCGAATATGGACGAAATCAAATCGTGCCGAACCCCCTGCTCGCGCAGATGTACCTTCATCCGATCGGCGAAAAAGCCAAGAAGGTCCGGTCCATCAAAGGCGTCGGCAGTCGTACCGTAAAGCGCACTCGATTGCGCGAAGACCGCCAACAAGGGAACACGCAGTTCATTCTCAACAATTAGGCGGATCACACTGAGCGCCGCGCGACGCAGCGCGTATGGATCGCGGGATCCGGTTGGTTTCTCGTCGATGGCCCAGAAGCCGACCAACGTATCGATCTTATCGGCGAGCGCCACGCATACGGACACGGGGGCGGAGGGACAGCAGTCGTTCGGACCTAGCGGTGAATAGTGGTCTGCGATGGCTTCCGCAACGGCATCCGATTCGCCGTCGTGGCGTGCGTAATAGCGGCCCATCACGCCTTGCAGTTCCGGGAACTCACCAACCATATCGGTAACGAGGTCTGCTTTGGCCAGTCGCGCGGCAGAGCGCACCTGATCTTTATCGGCGCCCTGCACATAGGCCGAAATTTCCACCGCCAACGCTTGCACCCGGTCGAGCTTCTCGTCGAGAGTGCCGAGCTTTGCATGGAACACCATGCCTTTCAGCAAGGGCGCTTTGCTCGCAAGCGAAGCCTTGCGGTCCTGATCCCAAAAGAACTTGGCGTCCGCCAGCCGTGCGCGCAACACGCGCTCGTTCCCGGCAACAATAGCCTTACCACCGTCTTCCGCTTCCATATTGGCAACGACGCCGAAGCGCGGTGCGAGCGAGCCATCCGCGTTCAAGAGCGAGAAATATTTCTGGTGCGAGCGCATCGAGGTGATCAGCACCTCATCCGGCACCTCCATGAATTCGTCATCGATAGCACCGATATGTACCACCGGCCATTCCACGAGACCGCTCACTTCATCGAGCAGGCCCGGGTCTAAGCGCACCGCAAGTCCCGCCAAGTCGGTGAGCGCATTCAAATCAGTGGCAATCTTCGCCCGCCTGTCCGCCACGTCGAGCATGACCTTGGCATTTAGAAGGCCGGATTTGTAACCATCGAAAGAAGTAACGGGAAATGTCTCGTCCGACATGAAACGGTGTCCGGCTACTTGCGAACCGAATGCCAGGTCCCTTCCATTGCCGAGTGCGATTTTCCCCTGCACGGGATTCCCATCGAAGAGGCAAAGGACGGATTGCAAGGGCCGGACGTATCTCAGCTCGCCCTCACCCCAGCGCATCGATTTTTGCCACGGTAATTTTCGCACTATATCCGCAACAAGATCACCAAGCACGCTGACGGTGTCGGTCCCCTTCTTCTCGACGATCGCATAGAGGAAAGTTCCTTTGTCGCTCTCTCGCTCTTCAACCTCGGTACCGTCGGGCAACGAGCCCTTAAATCCAGCGAGCGCTTTTTCGGGTGCGTCAGCGCGGGGGCCTCGGCGTTCTTCACGCACGTCCGGCTGTTTTTCCGGCAGTCCATCAACCACCAGCGCTAATCGGCGCGGCGTTGCAAAAGCTTCGGCGGAAGTGAATTTGAGACCCGCCGCTTTCAAGCCCTCGGTGACAAGCCGCTTGAGGTCATCCGACGCACGCTTCTGCATGCGGGCCGGAATTTCCTCGGAGAACAATTCGATCAGGAGTTCAGGCATGCATCACCCTTTCTCCCAAATTAGAGCTGTCATTCCTGGGAAGGCGGGAATGACAGAGTCCCGGGAATGACATCGAGAAAAACATCACTCGACCTCCACGCCCTGGCCTCTCAGCCAAGCGGCGGCGGAGCCTTTGGCGAGTTCGCGCACTCGCAGGATATAGGCTTGACGTTCGGTGACGCTGATCGCGCCTCGAGCATCCAGTAGATTGAACCGATGGCTCGCCTTCAAACATTGGTCGTAAGCCGGAAGCGCCAAGTTCGCTTTCAGCAAGGCGGCGCATTCGGTCTCCGCGTCCTCGAAATGGCCGCGCAACATATCGACATCAGCATATTCGAAGTTATGGGTCGAATACTCGACCTCCGCCTGATGAAAGACATCGCCATAGGTCACACCGTCGCCGTTGAAGTCGAGATCATAGACGTTCTCCACGCCTTGCACATACATGGCTAAGCGCTCCAATCCGTAGGTCAGTTCGACCGACACCGGATCACAGTCGAAGCCGCCGACTTGCTGGAAATAGGTGTATTGAGTGACTTCCATCCCATCGCACCAAACTTCCCAACCGAGCCCCCAGGCGCCCAAAGTTGGACTTTCCCAATCGTCCTCGACGAAGCGAATGTCATGCGCCATCGGATCAATCCCGAGCGCGCGCAGACTATCGAGATAGAGGTCCTGGCTGTTCTCAGGCGAGGGCTTTAATAGCACCTGATACTGATAGTAGTGCTGGAGCCGATTCGGATTTTCGCCATAACGCCCATCGGTCGGGCGGCGCGACGGCTGCACATATGCGGCCTTCCATGGCGCAGGGCCAAGTGCCCGCAATGTGGTTGCCGGATGAAAGGTGCCCGCCCCCACTTCCATGTCGTAGGGTTGCAGAATCACGCATCCCTTATCCGCCCAAAATTGATGGAGCGTCAGGATCAGCGACTGAAAGTCAGTTTTCGATGTCGATACAGGTGTCACGGGGGCCATACGCATGCCGAATCTG
>JBMYRC010000041.1:0-30848 GCA_049601975.1 Alphaproteobacteria bacterium
CCTTGATAGGGGCGTTGAGCATAAATGAGGAATTTTGGTGCGGTCGGAGAGACTCGAACTCTCAAGGGATTGCTCCCACATGGCCCTCAACCATGCGCGTCTACCAGTTCCGCCACGACCGCCCTGGACCAATTCAATAGGGGTCCAAAGACCCGAATTGATGTATTGATGAGCGGGACATAACAAACCCAAGGTCACCCCGCAAGAGCATGACGACAAACCGAGAAGAATTATCCAGGACCAACACCCCTCATCCGGTAGAATGGAAAGTCGGCGACGGGCTCGTTTCCTATGACGACGCCCTCAATTTCATGAAACGACGAGTCGAAGAGATATCCCTGGGCCAGGCCAGCGAATGCGTGTGGTTGCTGGAACACCCCCCCCTCTATACGGCGGGAACCAGCGCACGCACCGAGGATCTAATTGACAGCGGCCGGTTCCCAGTACACCCAACCGGCCGTGGCGGACAATTCACATATCACGGACCTGGCCAGCGGGTCGTCTATGCCATGATCGATCTTCGCCACAGAGGCAAAGATGTCCGTGCTTATGTAACGGCACTGGAGGAATGGGTGATACAGGCTCTGGCGACTTTCAACATCACCGGGGAACGCCGTCCCGGTAGAGTCGGCATATGGGTGGATCAAGGTGGTGGCAAAGAGGATAAAATAGCCGCCATCGGCGTCCGCGTTCGGCGTTGGGTGGCGTTCCACGGGATATCGATCAATGTCGAACCCGACCTCTCACATTTTGACGCCATCGTGCCGTGCGGAATTTCCGACCCGAATCTTGGTGTTACATCTCTGGTTAAACTCGGCTTACCGGTGACCATGGAAGACCTTGATGTCGCCCTAATGGCAGTCTTTCAAGAAATCTTCGAAACCTCACCCGGCTGACTTTACTCGGTAGATCGTATTTCGAAACCAGAGCCATCAAAATCCACTGGCTCTTTGACTACGTCTAAGACATGGGCCGAAGGCGGTCCGGACCAGCACGCTTGTATCATCTCGTCTACCGCCGATGCTGAACCCGAGAAGACCGCTTCAACCGAGCCGTCCCGGCGGTTGCGAACCCACCCGGCCAGACCACGGGCACAAGCTTCGCGTTCGGTCCAGGCGCGTAACCAGACGCCTTGCACCCGACCGTAAATTTCAACGCGGATGCTAGAACGCTCGGACATGACTATTCGAATTCGAGAATTTTCTGATCTACCACCAGACTATCGCCAGTGCTGGCATGAATTTCGCCAATCACGCCATCACGTTCCGCGCGGAGAATATTCTCCATCTTCATGGCCTCCACCACGGCCAATTCCTCACCGGCATTAACTTCCTGGCCGGCCTCGACCGACAGCCCTATCAACAATCCGGGCATTGGCGACATTAGGAATTTCGAAGTGTCTGGGGGTAGTTTCTTCGGCATGAGGCGTTGATGCTCGGCTACATGCGGCTCTAAAACCCGCAAATCCATCTGTCCGCCCGCATGAGTAAGAGTGTATCCGACGGGATTGCATTCCACTTGCGCGCAAATATCGACCTCGTTCACCGTCCCCAAGAACATCGGATCGCCCGGATTCCAAATTCCGTGAATTTCAAAATCCTTCACCCCGACCGTCACTAACCAACCACCGCCGGCGCGGGAGCTGCGCACTTGGAATTCGCTGCGATTGTCGTCATCCACGAATACGATAAAATTACGCACCGCGTCGGTACCGCCGCCATTTAGCCCGCGCTCACTGACACCATGATGCATCGAGGATGCGACAGCCACCAACAGCGTCATGTCTTCCGGCACCAGATAATCGGCATTAAAACCTTCCGGAAACTCTTCCTCGATAAATCCGGTCGTGAGCCGTCCTTTCGCGAACCGCCGATGCTTCATGAGCGCCGCTAAGAACGGAATATTGTGCTGAATACCGCGTATATAAAACCGGTCGAGCGCGTCCCGCATTCGGGCAATCGCCTGTTCGCGATTCTCTCCACCGGTGATTAGTTTGGCGATCATCGGGTCATAGAACATGGAAATCTCGCCACCCTCGAAGACTCCGGTATCCACCCGGACATGATCGGTTTCCTCAGGTGCCTGATAGCGCACCAGGCGACCTATCGACGGCATGAAGTTCCGCAATGGGTCCTCGGCATAAACCCGTGTCTCCACGGCCCACCCCTTTAGCGTGATATCTTGTTGCGAGACCGGTAGTTTCTCTCCGGCAGCAACACGAATCATCAACTCCACAAGATCCAATCCGGTGATGTATTCGGTCACCGGATGCTCGACCTGCAAACGGGTATTCATCTCCAGAAAGAAGAAATTCCGATCCTTATCCACGATGAATTCGACGGTTCCGGCGGACCGGTATTGGACCGCTTCGGCCAACGTCACCGCCTGTTTCCCCATCTCAGCGCGGAGCTCCTCGGTGACAAATGGCGAGGGCGCCTCCTCAATGACCTTTTGGTGGCGGCGCTGAATTGAACATTCGCGCTCACCGAGATAAACGGTATTTCCGTGAGAATCCGCCATGACCTGGATTTCGATATGTCGCGGGTCTTCCACAAACCGCTCAATAAACACCCTATCATCGCCGAAGCTGGACCGCGCTTCGTTGACGGCAGATTCGAAGCCGGAGCGCGCTTCGTCTTCGTTGCGCGCGATACGCATACCCTTGCCACCGCCACCAGCCGAGGCCTTGATCATCACCGGAAACCCAACATCCTTAGCAATCTCAATCGCTTTGTCGGCATCAGGGATCGCTGCTGTATGTCCTGGAATCGTGTTAACTCCAGCCTTGGCTGCGAGTTTCTTCGATTCGATCTTATCGCCCATGGCCCCGATCGCGAGGGTATTTGGCCCGATAAAGGCGATCCCGGCCGCTTCCAACATTTCCGCAAAGGCAGCGTTTTCAGACAAAAACCCGTATCCGGGGTGAATGGCTTCCGCGCCGGTGTCTTTGGCAGCCTGCACGATTCGTTCGGCGACTAGATAGCTTTCGGACGAGGCCGCGCCACCGACATGCACTGCTTCATCAGCCATGCGCATATGTAACGCACCGTCATCGGCGTCCGAATAGACCGCGACCGTCGCAATACCCATTCGTTTCGCCGTGCTCATGACCCGGCATGCAATTTCGCCTCTATTCGCTATGAGAATCTTCTTAAACACGCCCGTGCTCCGCCGCTTACATATCACCCAAGTTCGAAAGTCATTCGACCCAATTTCGTGGCTTTGTCAACACAACTGCGGCTTGTCCGAAACTGGCCACACAACAAATTTTGAATTGAAATTCCCGGTCAGTCACATAATCTCGCGTTGATTGGCAGGGTGAAACAAGCTCGCTCACGTCTAACGGAGGACGTAAATGAAGATGTTTCAGCTAAAAACCATTGCCGCACCGCTGGTCGGCCTGACGCTTGCGCTCGCCGGATGCGCCACGGGGCAATACGATAAAATCACCGAAGTTAGCCCGGAAAAATCGCTATTGCGGTTTTATGGCAAAGCCCAAAAAGGTATTATACCCCGACGGGTCGCATTTGCAGACCCCTGGGAATACGAAGAATATGCCGGTTTCGAAGGTAAAGACGTGCGCCTCGAGGTGTTCTATATCGAGGCCGTCGAAATCCAAACTTCTGTCCAATACACCTATGCTCTTCAGCGAATGGTCGACACCTGGCGTTACAATACCGGTAAGACGAAGTCCTGGGGTGAAGAGTATAACGTCGAGAACCCAATGACCGGTATCGATTATCGGCGCTATGTTCTGAATGGCCAATCCTGTGCCGGATTTCATGGCCAATGGGATACACAGGCGGATGACGATTTGTTGCGACCGGGCCGCGTAATTTTTGGATATATATGTGCGCGAGCGGGCAATAAACTTTCTGATGCCGTCATCGATGACTCGCTCCGAAATATCGGTATTCGCGGATTGACCGAGAAAATTCGCAGGAACGATCCAATTCAAATCGCCATGCCATTTGGCGAAAAAAGCGACGTCCCGCTTGAATCCAAAGCAAAAGCCTTGGCAATAGCTAAAGGGGTATCGTCAGGATCTCACGGAAATTCGAACTTTCCCTTCGAATTCGTCGTCCATTTTCAAGAATCTAATAGCAGCGACGCAACTGTCGAAAATTAACTGGGTTAGATTAGGTTGGAGCGGGCTAGATCGCGAACCGCGGTGGCCGCCCGCTCTATGCCCTCCCTGCTAATATCTAGATGTGTGACCGCCCGCATACGGTAAAGGTCATTTGCGCCGATGCGAATCCCGGCATCCTCGATCAATCTGTCGCGGAACTCTTCCGCCGTCAGGCCTGTACCTTCGACATTGAAGAAGACCATATTGGTTTCGACTCCGTCCTCGACCGTGACACCCGGTGTATTGCCAAGTAACTCTCCAAAATAGCGGGCATTCTCGTGATCTTCCGCCATCCGCTCGACGTGATGCTCCAAGGCATGCACGCCCGCCGCAGCAACGATACCCGCCTGCCGCATGGCTCCGCCCATGCGCTGCTTCCATTGCCAAGCTTCCTCGATGAAATCCTTATCGCCTGCCAAGACCGCGCCAATTGGGCAGCCGAGGCCTTTTGAGAGATCGAGCCAGAGAGTGTCGAACGGCTCCGCGAATTCCCGTGCCGAAACACCAGTGGCAACAACGGCATTGAGCAACCGCGCCCCATCCATATGCGTGATCAAACCCTTCTCGCGCGCGGCGGCACCCACTTCGCGCACAGCTTGCAACGGCCAAACCGATCCACCGGCGCTATTGGACGTCTGCTCAACCACGACCATACGGGGTTTTGGCGTGTGGCGGCGGGCACGGCGCACCGCACCTTCCAATTGCGCGGCCGTAAAAACACCTTTTTGACCGTCGATGACGCGCGACATGGCCCCAGCAAATACCGCTAGGCCGCCACCTTCTGTATTGACGATATGCGCTGTCTTATCGGCGATGACCTCGTCGCCCGGACGGCAGTGCACAGCAACGGAGATTTGATTGCACATGGTCCCTGACGGCAGGAATACCGCTTCTTCCTTGCCGAGTAATTCCGCCGTTATCTCGCATAGCTTCGTGACCGTCGGGTCCGTGCCCTGCTGTTCGTCGCCGACTTCCGCTTCCGCCATGGCTTTACGCATTTCCGGCGTCGGTTTGGACTGAGTATCGCTATAAAGATCGATTTCAATGGCAGGCATCGGTGTCTTACCTCAAGGGTTGGAATTTAACGTTGGGACAGCGGTTCAATCACGCCCCAAGAAAGAATCAAACAGGCCCATGGCGAAGGCGGCATGGATCGCGAGCGGCGCGCCCCAAGCGACCAATGGAAAGACAAACCATGGCTCCTGCGTGTTCATCGAAATACTCACGGCCACCAGCACAACCATAACCGCGACGAAGATCAGAATATGGACGCCGAACCATAATAGACGCCGGCGGGCATGTGCCCGTTTCGGATCGTCTTGGTTTCCTCCATTGCCATTCATCCCCGGTACTCAAAGCGGAATGTTCGCATGTTTCTTCCAAGGGTTTTCCAACTTCTTTTTCTCGAGCAGTTTTAAAGCCCTGCATATCCGCCGCCGCGTATTACGAGGCATAATCACATCGTCGATAAAGCCGAGTGAACTCGCCACGAATGGATTGGCGAAGCGCTCCTGATATTCCTGAGTACGTTGTTCGATCTTCTCGGTGTCACCAATATCCTGACGAAAGATAATCTCGACCGCGCCCTTCGAGCCCATCACCGCGACCTCGGCCGTGGGCCAGGCATAGTTCGCGTCGCCGCGCAGATGCTTCGAACTCATAACGTCATAAGCACCGCCATACGCCTTCCGGGTGATGACCGTGACCTTCGGCACCGTCGCCTCCGCATAGGCGAACAACAGTTTCGCGCCGTGTTTGATAATGCCGTTGTATTCCTGGTCCGTGCCCGGCAGAAATCCGGGGACGTCGACAAAGGTGACAATTGGAATATTGAAACAATCGCAGAAACGGACGAACCGGGCCGCTTTCTTCGCCGAATTGATATCAAGACACCCTGCCAACACCATCGGCTGGTTGGCAACAATGCCGACCGGGCGTCCAGACATGCGGGCAAAGCCAATCACAATGTTCCCTGCATAACCCGGCTGGAGCTCGAAAAACTCACCCTCGTCGACGATTTTCTCGATTAGCTCCTTCATGTCATATGGCTTATTTGGATTTGCCGGCACTAGCGTATCCAGCGAGGGTTCCGGTCGGTCCTCCGGATCATGGGTTTCCCGACGAGGTGGTATCTCCCGGTTTGACGACGGCAGAAAGCCCATGAAACGGCGCAGCTGTAGGAGCGCGTCCACATCGTTTTCGAATGCCAGATCCGCAACGCCCGATGTCGTTGTATGGGTGATCGCTCCCCCTAACTCTTCTTGGGTTACCTCCTCATGGGTTACCGTTTTGACGACGTCCGGTCCGGTGACAAACATGTAAGAGGAATCTTTCACCATAAAGATGAAATCCGTCATCGCGGGGGAATACACGGCGCCCCCCGCACATGGCCCCATGATCAACGAAATCTGAGGAATAACCCCCGACGCCATGACATTCAGTTGGAAGACATCGGCGTAACCGCCAAGGGATGCGACCCCTTCCTGAATGCGAGCTCCACCAGAATCGTTCAAACCGATTACCGGCACCCCCACCTTCATGGCCTGTTCCATGACCTTCACAATCTTGCGCGCGTGCGCCGCGGAGAGCGAGCCACCGAAGACGGTGAAATCCTGGCTGAAGACGAAGACTTCCTTACCGTCGACGGTTCCGTGCCCGGTGATGACGCCATCGCCCGGAACCTTTTGTTTGGCCATCCCGAACTCATAGCAATCATGCTCGACGAACATATCCCATTCTTCGAAAGAACCGGCGTCGACAAATACCTCGATTCGCTCACGCGCGGTCAGCTTCCCCTTCGCGTGCTGAGCATCGATCCGGCGTTGACCTCCGCCGAGACGGGCCTGCGCCCGCTTTTCTTCCAGTTTTTCGATAATGTCCTGCATTTCCCAGGCTTCTCCTCCGGCCGATTTACCGTTGCGAATTTAGCGTTCTCTATCCTCCGCAACAAACATTCGCGATATGTCCTATGCTTGTGGCAATAACAAGCCGATAAAGCGCTCGGCCGCCAATAGTTCACGCGCTAATCCTTCGCGGCGTTCGGTAAACAATGTATCTTCGCCCCATAATTCGGCTTGGTAGATCTCATCCAACAATCCGGCTGCAACAGCAGCGGAGGCATCCAAAGTCCCATCCACCACCGCCAATCCAAGAACAAACGAGCCCGTGCCCGTCGTCAATACATGCAAGCCCGCCAATGTGAAATCATCCCGAACGCCGATCACGTGTCGTATAGTGGCAAGAGCCCCCGCGTCCTGTTTGACGTGAACGATACCCGCCGTCGGGACGAGCTGCGCACCGTGAGTCCGCGCCAACCAATCCAAATGCGGCTGCCATTCCCGTTCCTGGCGCGCCACCAAGTCCGGCGGATCAGCCGCTCGGTAGCAGAGCAGGTCGGTCTCTGCATATCCGGCGATCTCATTAACCACCTCTTTGTGGCGCGGACGAACACGGTCCAGCGCCGTATTGGCGAAACCGGTCAGCGACATTGAGGCCAGGTCGAGTGTCTCGCTCTGCGCGTCCCATTCCTCCGCCACCGCACTCGCGAGCCTGTGCGAGGGAAGTTGCAGTTTCGATTTCATCGGCGTGCGAACTGGGCGACCATCCAACGTAATGGCGAACCCGTCCGCTAATGCCTCGACATCAACCTTCTTATAAAACCGTTTCGGCGCCTTTCCCGTCACTTACCGAATAATCCCTTCAAAAGATTACCGGCACCTTCGATCCCTTGCGTTATCGGGTCTGAAAATTCTTTCTGAGCCGACGGGGGTTTTCCACTGGGAGCAACTCCGGGTTTGAGACACGGGTTATCGCTATTGGTCCTAAGTCCACCTAATCCCAAAAGAAGGGCTGGCGGAAAGCCGACCCCGAGGACGACGCAGATCAGAACGGTATATTCCGTCTTGTCAACGGCTATCATTTTGGCGACGACCTGTGTCGGCCCGCCGATAAAGGCATCCAGTGCGGTCGTCTTCACGCGTCCCCCGCCCATCACCGCTTTGACCTGAGCATCGAGCCAAGAAGCCAAGCTGCGTACGCTCTTACCACTACCGTTTAGTTTAACGTTAATATTTATCACTCCTTCGAGCAGATCCGTAACGTCCGCATCGGTGTGCAGCTTGCCGAGGTCGATCTTCAACACTTTCATCGTAACCGCCAATGCAGACGTCGCCCGGGATCCATCCAACTTGGCCGTCGATCGTCCCTTTCGCAATCTCCGCCTTTAGTGGGGAAACATGGAGGTTTTCACCTTTCAGCGAGATGGCCACGTCGATATTTTCAATCGCGGGTCCGTTCGCCAATACACGTTTCGCCGCCAGCCGAATATTCGCGTCGGTAAGCTTCAATGCATCGACCGGAAACGGCGTAGTTGGCAACACGCGGCCATCATTCGCCGATTTATTCTCGACAGCCGACTTATCCGCCGCCTTTTCACCACCTTTAGCGACTGATTTCTTGCCATCCGCGGGTTGGAAACCGGCCAAATCGATCAACATTGACTTAAACGAACCATCGACGGACGGACGTTTCCCGCCGAGTTTAGCTTTCAAATGCCCGCCAATGTCACTTTTCCCAATCTTCACCGCAATGTCCGCTAACTCTATCGCGGTCCTCAAACCGCCGCGCACCTTTGTGGAGATCGAGTAGGGGTCAATCGGTGAAATCGGCGCACCGGCCAGCGGTGATAGCGTTGCGAATGATTGGCCGGACAACGCAAGTGTCAGCTCCCGTCCACTCACACCGGCGGCATCCTGAATGCTACCGCCAACCTTGGCGCCACCTGCTTCCACATCAAGCTTCAGCGGCCATGCCTTCGCTGGGTCGGTCAGTGCCCCCAACGCACCTAATTGTCCGCCACCGGAAATGGGCTGCCCATCCACCGTCATCGCGAAAAACATATCAACGGGCTCTCCCGGACCGTCCCCTGCGAGCGATATCTTATCAAGCAGCAGGGCATGCTTTTGGCCGGAGGCCGCATCGATATAGGTAAGTTTTGTGTCTTCGATCAAAACCTTCCGAACAACCCGAATCGGTAAATCGTCAGATGCTGCGGCTGGCGCGCTCTTGGTGCCCTCCTCAGGTGCGGTGGTCGGTTTGGGTGCGGCGCTCTCAAATTCGAAATTGGCACGGCCTTTTGCATCGCGCTCGATCAGAATATCCGCTCCGCTAAACAGCACATAATTGACTTCCACTGTCTTGGTGAGAAGCGGGAGCAACGCCACCTGCGCGGAAAATTTATCAACCGTCGCCATTTGTGTCCGGGAACCCCACGGCGCGTTTTCAAATTTGACGCCGTCGACCGCCAAAGAAGGCGAGAGGGATAACTCAAGTTTGATATCGCCGTCTATTACAAGGATGCGACCTGTCGCCTCCTTGACCTTCTCGGCAATCAATTCCTTGTACTGATTAAAATCGATATTCATGATGACGGTGATCGCACCGACAATGACGGCAACAATCAAAACCGCGAGAGCTTTCAATATCGTGGACAAGCGCATTACAGCTTTCCCCAAATTGTACGGAGGCTACCCTCAAGTTGGTGAAACGATTGCAGGATCGTCTCGGCACCTGCGGATTTCAGCTCACTCACCTCATGATAACCCCAGTCTACACCAATTGCGGTCACTTTGGCATTCACAGCCATCGTAATGTCGAAAACGGTATCGCCGATCATGACTGTATTCTCCAGCTCCACGCCAAGTTCTCGCATCGCGTCTAAGAGAATTGTGGGATTCGGTTTACCGGGTCCATCATCAGATGTCTTGAGCGAGACAAAACGGTCAATCAAACCATGTCTTTCGAGCGTCGCTTTCAAACCGCGTCGGGATTTCCCCGTAGCGACACCAAGAAGAACGCCGGCGCTATCCAAAGCGTCAATCACTTCCCTCGTTCCCTCATAGAGGGGTTCGTCATGATCGGGTCGGTTTCGGATGTTAAGGAATGCGTCCTTATAGTGCCCTGCCAAGCGCTCATGATCCGACGGTGCGCCTTCCGGGTGCAATCTCCCGATGGCCTCCACCAATTGTAGCCCGACAATAGAGCGTACATCGTGACTTGAGGGCGGAGCGCCGAGGCCTTCCGCCGCCCATGCTAGCGACATGGCCTCAATGATGGAATGCGCGCTGTCGACTAAGGTACCGTCACAATCAAACACGGCGAAGTACAGGGGGGTGCTGTCGGTCAATGCGTTACCTCTGGGGGCCTGCTAATCTCTCGAAATTGGAGTCCTATAGGTGGCGAGGCACATGGACCAGAAAAGATTATCCCAGGAAGAACGCTTTCGGAATATTCTCTATCAAAACCCGTTGATCGACACTGTTCTCGCAAAAGCGGATGAACTGGCGCTAGCCAATTGGCACCTATGCGCGGGATGTCTGACACAGAGTGTTTGGAATGCAATCTTCGAATTTCCCGCCGAACACGGAATCGACGACATCGACCTAATATACTTCGACACTGACGACCTCAGTGACGAAGCGGAAGAGAGTCAAGCACAGCAAGCCCGAACCTTATTTGCCGATCTCCCAGTCCGGCTTGATGTGAAAAACGAGGCGCGTGTCCATCTTTGGTATGAGAGTAAATTCGGGAAAGCCATCCCGCCCTTCCAATCGATTGAACATGCCGTCAGTAACTTTCCGACGACCGCGACCACAATTGCGGTCCATCCTCGTTCGGACGGCCTTTCGATTGTCGCTCCATTCGGTCTCGACGATTTGTTTGACGGTATCGTCCGCCCGAATAAGGCAATGGTGGCTCAAGATCGCTATGAGGCGAAGATAGAGAGATGGCGGAAATATTGGCCGCAACTCACCTACCTTCCTTGGTAGAGTTCCGACGATGAGGATTGAACAATGCCGACAGTATCAACCAACGGCGCCAATATTTATTACGAAGTGCACGGTGAAGGCCCGATGGTCGCGTTCGCCCACGGCCGAGGCGGAAACGCAGCCAGCTGATGGCAGCAGGTTCCGAAATTCGCCACAAGTTATAAAGTCGTGGTTTTCGACCACTGCATTTCCGGCCGCTCAACTTGTGCGCCGGAAGATTTCGACCGCAGCCTATTCGGCAGCGACTTTCTCGCCATCCTCGACGCCGAGGAAATTGAGAAATGCGCCATCGTCCGCCAATCCATGGGCGGATGGACGGGGCTTAAAACAGCCGTGTTTCACCCTGAGCGAGTTTCTTGTTTGGTCCTCTCTAATACACCGGGCGGCATGCAGATCCCGGCGGTTCAAGACGCCTTGGTAAAGTCCCGTCAACGCTTCGCCGAACAAGGCGTCAGGCGCGCTGCCGTTGCCCCGATTCCCCGGAGCGAAACCCAGATGGGGCATAACTCTACCGGCAAATTGGGTCACTGAACATCAATCTGCCAGAAGACCTGAGCGGCAAAAGCCCTGGCGGTGTTTTGCCCTGGGATATGGACGGTTATTCAGGCCCGACCTTGATGATTAACAGCGAACACGACGCCCTATTCACTCCGGACCTGATCCGCGAGGTTTCCACTACATTCCGGGATCATGTTGCCAACGGCGGGGCATTCGCCCTATTTCGAGACACGGGAGGCCTTTAACGAGACCATCGCAACTTTCCTCACCAATCACGCATAGGATTCCGGCTTACTCGATATCGGTGAACGGCTCCTCGCTGGGCTCGTTCTCGAATTCAAGCATCTTCCAAAGCTCCGCCATATGGGGCGGAAGCTGAGCCGTGACCCGTATGTCTCCCTTGCCCGAGAGTTTCGGCACGGTGATTTCCCGTGCGAACAGCTGTAGTTTTTTCGCCGCCGCTGGCAGACCGTCGACAAATGCGTCTCGTCCGCCGTATTTACCATCCCCTAGGATCGGACATCCGATCGCCGCACAATGAGCGCGCAATTGATGGGTACGACCGGTGCGCGGCCAGAGCACCAACCATGTTAGCCGCTTTCCCGCCCGATCAAGTTTCTGAAAATCGGTGATCGCGCGCTTACCGTCCCCTTCGTCGACAACAACTCTCTCATGTCCTTGGCCCGTATTCTTGGCGAGTGGAAGATCAATACGGCCTGCATCGCGCTCGGGCAAACCAACGGTGATCGCCCAATATATTTTGCGCACATCGCGCCCGACAAAATGACGCCCCAGCTCACGCGCCGCCGCCGTACTGCGCGCAAGAACCATGACCCCGCTGGTATCTTTATCCAATCGATGAACGAGCTTGGGCCGTTCAGCCGCTTCGAACCGCAGAGCGTCGAGCATGCCATCGAGGTGCCTTGTCATGCTGCTGCCACCCTGCACCGCGAGGCCGCTTGGCTTATCGATGATGATCATGTCGTCATCCATGTGTAGAATTAGGTCGCGAACGAAGGTGATATCTTTCTCATTCATCGGCTGACGCGATGGTTTCTCATCCGATGGTGTAGATTGAATTGGTGGAATACGGATTTCCTGTTCGGCGACCAGGCGCAATCCTGCTTTCGCTCGTTTGCCGTCAACCCGAATTTGTCCTGTCCGCAGGAGCTTCTGCAACCGGCCCCTGGGCAGATCGGGGAAATGCCGTTGAAACCACCGGTCGAGACGCAATTCCGCTTCGGCAGCCGCAACTTTACGATGCTCGACGCCGCTCATTGCAAGATCGCTCGCATTACGGCAAGACCGGCAAAAATCGCGACTATCGATGCCACCACGGAAACCAATACATAGGATGCGGCCAGCAATGTCTCTCCCCTGCCGTGCAACACGGCAATATCCAGCGAAAATGTAGAAAAGGTCGTCAAAGCACCAAGGATCCCGACAGTCAGAAAAGCGCGCATCTCAGCGCTTGGCGACCAAGCCAACGCCATGAGTTCAACCAGCACGCCCATAGCGAAACAACCGGCAACATTGACCGTCAACGTTCCCCACGGAAACCCATCGCCCAGTACAATGCCGCTCCATCGTGTGATGAAATGCCGTGCTAACGCACCGAATGCGCCACCGAGCGCAATTGCCATTACCGTCTTCATGATCTATCCAATGCTCGTCGGATATTTCGGCTCAGACTTAATCGACTCCCAGGGCCAAACCGCCCCCTACAAACGAACGATCATTCGTCAGCAAAAAGATATATGCTACCTCAACACGCACACTACAAATTTTATTGGCTCCGTTATTACCAATTGTGGCAGAAATACGCGGATCGCACGATGGCTCCGCGCAAGACGTATATGGGAAACCTGTTGATTGCCGACTATAGCAATCGCCACGGAACGTTGAATGACGGCTGCTTCGTCGAATGCGGTACCTGGCGCGGCGGTATGTCTTTCGGCCTGACGGAAGTTTTATCGGGTATTAGGGAATGTCATTATTTTGATTCCTTCGAGGGCCTTCCGCCCGCCGGGGAATGGGACGGCGATAAAGCGCGCACTGAACAATCAACCGGCGCCTTG
Source organism: Alphaproteobacteria bacterium (assembly GCA_049601975.1). Lineage (GTDB taxonomy): Bacteria > Pseudomonadota > Alphaproteobacteria > UBA8366 > UBA8366 > UBA6544. Next base: position 13,533 of record JBMYRC010000041.1, read on the forward strand.
TGGCATAATAACAATACAGCGGAATACGACGATTTTCTGGACGGCCTGAGACCGTTGCATAAGCCGGGCCGCGCGCTGAGCGCCCATAAAGGTTGGTTCGAAGATACTCTGCCCCAATTCGAACACGAACGACCGATTTCCGTACTTCGTCTCGATGGCGATTGGTATGAACCGACGGTTTGCATCCTCGACAACTTATTTGACCGCGTGATGCAAGGTGGGTTGATAATGATCGACGACTATTACGATTGGGACGGTTGTACGCGCGGCGTCCACGATTTCCTTTCGAAGCGGAAGCTGACGGAGCATATTCGCCAATCTCGGTATGGTGGGCTCGCCTATATCCTCAAACGCACTCCGACGGATTAAGTCTGACCGCTCGATCGTTTCGTTCTTAAATCCGACCAGTATTGCAATCGTTTGCGGACTTCCCGCTCAAAACCACGGTCGACGGGCGAATAAAGGATCTGTCGGTCCATATCTTCGGGGAAATAATCTTGCCCCGAAAATCCATCTTCCGCATCGTGATCGTAAGCATAACCGTCGCCATATCCGAGCTCTGACATCAGCTTTGTCGGTGCGTTAAGAATATGTTTGGGCGGCATTAGAGAGCCGGTCTCCTTTGCCGTACGCATCGCTGACCCATAGGCCTTATAGGCCGCATTCGACTTCGGCGCGGTGCCGAGATAGGTCACCGCTTGTGCCAATGCCAATTCACCTTCGGGCGTTCCCAACCGCTCATAAGTCTCCCATGCGGTGAGCGCTTGCACCGCTGCATTTGGATCCGCGAGGCCAATATCCTCGTAAGCGAACCGCAATAGCCGACGGGCGATAAACCGAGGGTCCTCACCGCCGGATAACATCCGCGCCAACCAATACAGCGCCGCGTCCGTATCCGAACCGCGTAGGGATTTATGCAATGCACTGATCAGGTTGTAGTGACCCTCCTGCGCCTTATCGTAGACCGGAGCCCGACGCTGAATGACTTCACTCAACGCCGCCGTATCGAGGACCTTGCCCGCCTGCAGCTGAAAGAGCTGTTCGCACAGATTGAGCAGGAAACGACCATCTCCATCCGCCATGGCGCGAACTGCGACACGGGCATCCTCGTCTAGCGGAAGCGCACGTCCTTCCGCCTCCTCCGCCCGGCGCAACAATGCCTCCAAAGCTTCCGCATCCAATCGTTCCAAAACGAACACCTGGCATCGGGAAAGCACGGCGGCGTTCAGTTCGAAACTTGGATTCTCCGTCGTCGCCCCGATAAGGACCACGGTGCCGTCCTCCACATAGGGAAGAAACCCATCCTGTTGAGCACGATTAAAACGGTGAATTTCATCTACGAACAGGAGCGTCCCCCGACCGCCCAATCGTTGCTGCTTTGCCTTTTCGAAAACTTTGCGAAGTTCGGCTACACCGGAGAATACTGCCGATAACGGTTCGAACTCCAAGTCCACATAATCCGCCAGGAGGCGCGCGATAGTGGTTTTCCCGGATCCTGGGGGTCCCCAAAGAATAAGCGACACCAGGCGGCCATCATCAAGCATCCGGCGCAAGGGACCAGTTTTGCCCAATAAACGTTTCTGTCCCACGATGTCATCGATAAAGGACGGGCGTAGCCGATCCGCCAAGGGCCGCGGCGCCTCAGATTCGAATAAACCACCCTGCGATGCCAACGCTTCTATCCAATCCGAACGTTTATCAGCCGATTGCCTCGCCGTAGTTTCAGATTCCATCCATCGTAGAGTTTCTCTACGAAACGCTTCAAGTCTTCAACTTTGGCAATTCTGACTTCGTTTATTTCCAAGACAATATCACCCGGTTTAAAGCCGTATCGAGCAGCGGGTGAATTCCGTTGCACGGATAGAACCATCACGCCACTCGCATCGGAATCGATGCCCAATTCCGCCGCCAACGCTGGGTTCAAGTTCGCCACCTTGGCACCTAAAAGAGGATGCCTGCCTTCAAGATCTGTAATATCGCGTGGTGGGAAATCCGGTGGCGGCACTAATTCCAAGGCAACCATCAAACGTTTTCCCTTACGAAACACCGTCAACTTTACCGTATCGCCGAGGCGTCGCGTCGCGAGTCTAAAGCGCAATGCCTGCGCATCTTCTATCTCATGCCCCCCGAGCCGCAAAATAACGTCGCCGGACCTCAGACCCGCATCGGCCGCGGGACCACCTTCATGGACGTCTTCGACCAACACGCCATATGGGCGTTCCAACCTGATCGCATTAGCGATATCCGGTGTCACCGTCTTTCCACTGAAACTAACCCAGGGCCGCACCAATGGTTTGCCGCTCACCGCACTGGAAACGATGGTCCGAACCATATTGCTTGGTACCGCAAATCCAATTCCCAGAGAACCGCCATTACGCGAATAAATTGCCGTATTTATACCTACAAGCCGTCCCGACATATCCACCAATGCACCGCCCGAGTTGCCCGGATTGATCGCGGCGTCGGTCTGTATAAAAAACCGGTAATCGGTGATCCCCACCGTCGTGCGCGCCAAAGCCGATACGATACCGCTCGTCACCGTGCGGCCCACACCAAATGGATTCCCCAACGCCAATACCAAATCGCCCACTTCAAGATCGTCGGAATCCGAAAACGCAACCATCGGCAATTTTTCGCCATTCACATCTATCCGCAGGACCGCGATGTCCGTGCGTTTATCCTTAAGCAACAAAGTCGCATCAAATTCGCGGCGGTCGGAGAGCACCACTTTTATATCATTAGCATCCTTGATGACATGATTGTTGGTGACGATGATCCCGTCGGCCCCAACGATGACACCGGAGCCAAGTGAATTTTCAACTCGGCCGCTGTTTCCACCGTCGCCGCCAAACGGCAATTGTTCGCCGAAAAACCTGCGGAAAAAGGGATCGTTGAATACCCAACCTTGCCGCTGCTCGACGACCTTCCGACGAGCAAAGATATTGACGACCGCAGGGCCCGTCTTTCGTACGATCGGCGCGAAGGACAACTTTATCTCCGCACCACTGCTGGGAGCAGCGCGCGCCTGCGCCAAGAGTTCGGATGCGTTACCGAGCGCAATTAGCGCCAAGCCCACCGCAATACATTTCAAAGAATTTCTTTGCATCCCGCTATCTATTCACGGTCGCGCAAGGATACAAGCCCCGATACGGCAAAGAAAAAGGCCGGCATAAGCCGACCTTTTGAATTCCACGAAAAGATTTGGAATTATGCCGCTTCTTCCGTCAACTCTTCCGGCAACGATCCAGAGTCGAGTCCCTTGGCGTCTTCATCACGTTCCACCAGTTCAATCACGGCCATCGGCGCGGTATCACCATAACGGTAGCCCGCTTTCAAAACACGGATATACCCGCCACTGCGTTCCGCATAACGTTCAGCCAACGTATCGAACAGTTTCGCTGTCGTCGCATCGTCGCGCAGCATCGCAAACACTCGGCGACGATCATGTAACCGGCCACGCTTACCGAGCGTAATCAACTTCTCCACAATCGGACGCAAATCCTTCGCTTTCGGCAGCGTCGTCGTGATCTGCTCGTGCTTGATCAAAGCAGCAGCCATATTCGAGAACATCGCCTTGCGATGCTCTTTCGTCCGGTTCAACTTACGACCGCTCATACGATGTCGCATGATCGCAACTCCTTAAACTAATTGCCCGCTAATTAGAACGGCTCTTCGAGCCGCTTTGCGAGTTCTTCGATGTTCTCCGGCGGCCATGTCGGAATTTCCATACCAAGGTGTAGGCCCATTTGGGTCAACACTTCCTTGATTTCGTTCAGCGACTTGCGGCCGAAATTCGGGGTCCGAAGCATTTCGGCTTCGGTCTTTTGGACGAGATCGCCAATATAGACGATATTGTCGTTCTTGAGGCAATTCGCCGAGCGGACGGAAAGTTCCAACTCGTCCACCTTGCGCAACAGGTTCTTGTTAAACGGCAACTCGGACGGACAATCCTCTTCGACGCGCGCTGTCGGCTCGTCGAAATTAATGAAGAGCTGCAACTGGTCCTGCAATATACGACCAGCGAGCGCCACCGCATCTTCCGGCGTCACGATCCCGTTCGTTTCAATCGTGACGGAAAGCTTGTCATAATCAGTGACTTGTCCAACACGCGTATTGTCGACCTTATAGGTGGCTTTGCGAACAGGACTGAACACCGAATCGATCGGAATGAGGCCGATAGGCGCATCCGATGGCCGGTTCTGAGCCGCCGCAAGATAGCCTTTACCCGTATCTACGGTTAATTCCATGTTGAATTTGGCACCTTTATCAAGCGTGCAGATCACCAGCTCCGGGTTCATGACTTCAATGTCATGGCCGGTCTCGATCATCGCAGCCGTGACTTCACACGGGCCATTCACCGAAAGCTGCATGCGCTTCGGGCCTTCGCCATGCATGCGCAGGGCGAGAGATTTAATGTTCAAGATAATATTTGTGACGTCTTCGCGGACCTCCGGCAGCGACGAGAACTCGTGCAGTACACCTTCAATTTGAATCGCGGTTACCGCCGCACCCTGCAGGGAGGATAACAAAACACGACGCAGTGCATTGCCGAGCGTCAATCCGAAACCACGTTCCAGCGGTTCGGCGACGATTGTGGCCATACGTGCGGGATCGTGTCCACCTTGGACGGCGAGTTTGTTCGGCTTGATAAGAGCTTGCCAATTCTTTTGGATCACAGTCGCAACCTCATTCTAACAGTAAATGGAAGCGTCTATTCGCTTCCTCAGCCAATCTCAATTTGCGGCCGGCAACACATGCCCCGACCCGTATAGATCAAACCCGGCGACGCTTCGGCGGGCGACAACCATTGTGAGGGATCGGCGTCACATCACGGATGGCCGTTATATTGAAGCCCGCTGCTTGCAAAGCCCGCAAAGCGGATTCGCGTCCAGAACCCGGCCCCTTCACATTCACTTCCAACGTCTTCATGCCATGCTCCTGAGCTTTTTGAGCAGCACTCTCCGCCGCGACCTGAGCCGCGTACGGTGTCGATTTCCGGCTTCCTTTGAACCCCATCCCGCCAGCGGAAGACCAAGAAATGGCATTTCCCTGCGCGTCGGTAATGGTGATCAAAGTATTGTTGAACGTCGCATTCACATGCGCTACGCCCGAGGTGATATTCTTCCGCTCGCGTCTGCGCACGCGCGTTGTAGCAGCCTTCGCCATGGGACGATCCTTTTACTTCGTGACTTTCTTCTTGCCGGCAATCGCGCGGGCCGGGCCCTTACGGGTGCGCGCATTCGTGTGCGTGCGTTGGCCGTTTACCGGCAACCCTTTACGGTGCCGGACGCCGCGATAGCAGCCCAAATCCATCAAACGCTTAATATTCATCGCAACTTCACGACGTAGATCCCCTTCGACAATGTAGTCAGTGTCGATGGCTTCACGAACCCGAATTACTTCTTCTTCAGTCAGGTCATTGACCCGGCGATCATCTGGAATGCCACACTCCGTGCAAATCTGGTTTGCCTTGGTGCGACCAATCCCATGGATATACGTCAAAGCAATGGAAACCCGCTTCTGGGTCGGTATGTTTACGCCTGCAATACGCGCCACGTCTGATACTCCTTACGCCTGCCGTTATCTACCGGCTACGTGTAATTCAATAGTACATTGGGGTCGACAAAACCTGGCCGGGGGCCGCACCACTCCCGGAGCGGCGGATTATAGGGTTTTGACTTCCCGTGTCAAACACTCACATCAAGCAATGATGCCTTCAATTGCAACGGTCACTTCTTCGATTCCCGCCATACCGTCGATCTCGGCTAACAAACCTTTTGCAAGATAATACGGCACGATTTCTGCCGTTTGATCGTGATAGGCTGCCAAACGCGAGCGAACCGTTTCCTCGTTATCGTCGGAACGTCGGGAAAACTCCGTCGACCCGCACGAGTCGCAAACACCGTCCTGCTTGGGCTGCTGAAATTTATCATGATATCCAGAGCCGCATTTCGCACAGCTGTATCTTCCGGTTACCCGCTCTATCAAGGCTTCCTCATCAACTTTCAATTCGATGACTTTACCCAAGTTCAAGAATTTCGCATCGAGCAGTTTATTCAAAGCTTCAGCCTGCGGGGTCGTCCGCGGGAAACCATCGAGGATAAATCCGTTCCGGCAATCTGGCTTATCTATACGATCGGAGATGATCTGGATCATGATTTCGTCCGGCATTAGTTCGCCCGCGTCCATCACCTTCTTCGCCTGTTGACCCATCTCGCTACCAGACGCGACGGTCGCCCGCAACATATCACCGGTCGATAGTTGAACCAATCCGCGCCCATCTTCCAAGCGCTTCGCCTGTGTACCTTTTCCGCAACCCGGAGGGCCCAAAAGAATCAGGATCATCCGCGCCTCCCACGTAAACGCGATTTCTTGATCAGCCCTTCATATTGATGAGCCAACAAATGTGAATGCACTTGGGCAACCGTATCCATTGTCACCGTGACAACGATCAGCAAACTCGTGCCACCGAAATAGAACGGCACGGCAAACTCATTGCGCAGCCACTCCGGAATGATACAGATCACCGCAAGATAGCCTGCACCAACGACGGTCAAACGAGTCAAGACGTGGTCGAGATAATTGGCCGTATTCTTACCGGGACGAATACCCGGGATGAAGCCGCCATAGCGCTTCAAGTTATCTGCCGTCTCTTCGGGATTGAAGACGATGGCTGTGTAGAAGAAGGCAAAAAAGACGATCAACGATACGAACAAGAGCAGGAACAAAGGTTGCCCTGGCCCAATCATCGCCGAGACCGTCGTCAACCATTCTGGGCCGCGACCACCGGAAAAACTAATGATGCTGACGGGAAGCAAAAGCATTGAACTGGCGAAAATCGGCGGGATGACACCGGCAGTATTCAGTTTCAACGGCAGATGCGACGATTCTCCGCCATACATCTTGTTCCCTTGCTGACGCTTCGGGTACTGCACTATTAGGCGGCGCTGTGAGCGCTCTATGAACACGATCCCCGTAATAACCGCTACCGCCAAAACCATAATGCTGATGATGGCAATCGTCGGCAGGGCACCGGTTCGGCCCATCTCCATGGTTTGTATCAAGGCCGCTGGAAGCTCGGCGATAATGCCCGCAAATATAATCAGCGAAATTCCATTTCCAACACCGCGCTGAGTGATCTGCTCGCCCAGCCACATTAGAAAGATCGTACCACCGACAATGGTAATTACAGTTGTCGCCCGGAAGAACAGGCCTGCGTTCATTACTGCGCTATTGCCGTTGCTGCCGGTCATGCCTTCCATACCCACAGCCAGGCCATATGCCTGGAACGTCGCCAAGAGAACCGTACCATACCGGGTATACTGGTTGATCTGCTTACGACCCGACTCGCCCTCTTTCTTCATCGCAATGAATTTGGGCGAGACCGCAGTCAGCAGCTGCATAATGATGGAGGCCGAGATATACGGCATGATATTTAGGGCGAAAATCGACATCCGCCCCAAGGCGCCACCAGCAAACATATCCAGCATCCCGATGATGCCGCCCTGCTGCTGTGAAAAAACGTCTCTCAAAACTTGAGCGTCGATACCCGGCAACGGAATATAGGTGCCAAGCCGATAGACCACGAGAGCCCCCAGCGTAAACCATATCCGTTTCTTGAGTTCGGTCGCCTTAGAGAATGCGCCGAAATTAAAGTTTGCCGCGAGTTGTTCGGCCGCTGAAGCCATTATCTAGGTTCCCGCCCTATCGCGTCAGTCTTCGCTCTTTTCCGACGCCTCGTTGTCCTCATCGGACGGCGCGGCTTTTGCTTTGGTCTTTGTTTTCTTTGCCGGCTTCTCCGTATTACCGGGTTTTCCGAGCATAACGACCGTGCCACCCGCCTTTTCAACAAGATCGACAGCGGCTTTTGACGCGCCGTCGACCTCAATCGTCACTTTGGTATTCAACTCGCCATGCGCAAGGAGGCGAACGCCATCGCGCATACGCCGCACGATGCCGGAAGCGAGCAGAGCCTCGCCGTCAATTGTCTTCTTAGCGTCGAGTTTCTTCGCGTCGATCGCCTGCTGTAGGCGACCAACGTTTACTTCGACATAATTCTTGCGGAAAATATTGACGAAGCCACGCTTCGGCACCCGGCGATACAACGGCATTTGGCCACCTTCAAACCCTTTAATCGTCGCGCCGGCCCGAGACTTTTGCCCCTTATGCCCACGTCCCGCCGTTTTGCCTTTTCCGGAACCAATACCGCGTCCAAGCCGCTTAGAGTTGTGGCGAGCGCCCTTATTGTCCGACAATTCGTGCAGTTTCATGCTTCTATTCTCCGAGGGACGTCTGGCGACGCCCCAAATCAATCTTCGACACGAACGAGGTGCTTGACCTTATCAATCATGCCACGCACCGAAGGCGTATCTTCCAATTCCCGCATCCGGTGCATCTTGTTCAATCCGAGACCAACTAACGTAGCGCGTTGATCTTGCTGACGCCGGATTGGGCTGCCGGTTTGAGTTACCCGAAGTGTCTTTTTACTAGCCATCGGCCTGTTCCTTCGCCTTGCCATTCGCGTCATCGCGACGGCCGACAATATCCCCAACCTTTTTGCCACGCTTGGCCGCGATCTGACGCGGAGACACGCAGGAAGCAAGGGCCTGGAACGTTGCCTTGATCATATTGTGCGCATTTGACGTGCCGATGGATTTGGCAACAACGTCTTGTACACCGAGAGCCTCAAAGACAGCGCGCATCGGACCACCGGCAATAATACCCGTACCTGGAGGTGCATTGCGTAACGACACCCGACCGGCGCCATAGCGCCCGTTGATATCGTGATGCAATGTGCGTCCTTCGCGAAGCGGCACTCGGATCATATCCTTGCGCGCCTTATCTGTAGCTTTACGGATGGCTTCCGGCACCTCACGGGCCTTACCCAAACCGTATCCTACCCGCCCATTACCGTCTCCTACAACGACAATCGCCGAGAAACCGAAGCGGCGTCCACCCTTGACGACCTTGGCGACACGATTGATGGCCACCAGCTTCTCGACAAGATCCGGTCCGTCGTCACGCCGATCACGGCCGCCGCGCTCACTTTGCATTCGCGCCATTACTTCAGTCCCTCGCTAAAATTTAAGACCGGCTTCGCGTGCAGCGTCTCCCAACGCCTTCACACGGCCGTGGTACAGATATCCGCCGCGGTCGAAAACAACCGTCTCAACACCCACCTTTTTCGCACGATCGGCAACCAATTTACCCACCAGTGCGGCGGCATCACGGTCAGCGCCGGTCTTAATGCCTTCCCGCAATTCCTTGTCAATACTCGACGCAGCGGCAACAGTCTTGCCGGCAACGTCATCGATGACCTGCGCATAGATGTGCTTGCTCGACCGGAATACGGACAACCGCGGCTTAATGCGCTCGGCCTTACGCAACCGATGGCGCGTGCGCCGTTTACGGCGTTCGAACAGTTTCTTGTTATCCAACATCGTCGGAACCCTTTACTTCTTCTTGCCTTCTTTCCGAAGGATTTGCTCATCGGCGTACTTAACACCTTTGCCCTTATAGGGCTCCGGCTTGCGGAAACTGCGAATTTCACTCGCGACTTGGCCAACAACCTGTTTGTTGGCGCCACTCACAGCGATAACGTTCCCGCGGTCACCTTCGACTTCAATCTTAATGCCTTCCGGCACATCAAAAGCAATATCATGGCTATACCCCAATTGCAGGTTCAATTTCTTTCCCTGCACTTGCGCACGATAGCCAACGCCATTGACCTCGAGGCGTTTCGTGAAACCTTCAGAAACACCAATTACCGCGTTGTTAACCAAGCTGCGGGTCGTGCCCCACATCATCTTGGCACGCTTGTCCCCACCAGCCGGGCTTACGGTAATTTGACCGTCCTCGACTTTTACTTCCACGACTGGCATCACGGGAACCGTTAAGGTGCCCAGCTTGCCCTTCGCCGTCAGTACACCGCCCGCTACGGAAACTTCAACACCGTCCGGAATAGTGACTGGATTTTGTCCTACGCGTGACATTTTTATTCTCCTAGAATACCCGGCAAAGGACTTCACCGCCGACGTTATGATCGCGCGCCTCGGCATCCGAGAGCACGCCACGCGGCGTGGACAAGATAGATATTCCCAAGCCGTTATATACCCGCTGCAGGTCCTGAATTTTCGAATAAACCCGCCGACCCGGCGTCGAAACTCGCTTGATCTCATGGATAACAGGTGCACCGTCGTGGTATTTCAGCTCGATGGTCAATTCACTGATACCGCTGCGAATTTCGGCCCAACTAAAGTCGCGGATAAAGCCTTCGCGCTTCAAGACCTCGAGAACGTTCGTTCGTAATTTTGAAGACGGACAGACCACGGTCGAACGTCCGCTTTGTTGGCCATTCCGGATACGGGTGAGCATATCGCCCAAAGGATCACTCATTGACATTCGGTCGCTCCCCCTACCAGCTCGATTTAGTCATACCGGGGATATGACCGTTCGATGCCAATTCACGCAGCGCGATGCGCGACAATTTGAACTTCCGGTAAAATCCACGCGGACGTCCGGACAATTCACAACGGTTACGAATACGCACCGGTGCGGAATTGCGCGGCAATTGCGCAAGTTTCAACCGAGCTGCGAAACGCTCCTCGGCCGGCAACTCACGATCACTCGCAATTGCCTTAAACCGCTCACGCTTAGCCGCATACCTCTCGGCCAACCGCATTCTCTTTTTATTACGTTCGATGGCGCTTTTCTTAGCCATGCTTCAAGACCTCACCAGTGACTCAAGTGCGAAACGGCATATTGAAACCAACGAGAAGAGCATGTGCTTCCTCATTGTTATCAGCCGTCGTGCAGATGACAATGTCCATACCGCGGATCGAATCCACTTTGTCGTAATCGATTTCCGGAAACACAATCTGCTCTTTCAAGCCGAGCGAATAATTCCCGCGACCGTCGAAACTGCGCGGAGAAAGCCCCCGAAAGTCACGAACCCGCGGCAATGCGACCGTGACCAATCGATCCATAAATTCATACATACGTGTCCGGCGCAGCGTTACCTTTGCACCGATCGGCATGCCTTCGCGTAATTTAAAGTTCGCGATAGACTTCTTAGCATGGGTTACCACCGGTTTTTGTCCGGTAATCGCCGCCAAGTCATCACAAATCGAATTGATCTTCTTACTATCACCAACTGCCTCGCCTGCGCCGATATTTACCACGATCTTATCGAGACGCGGCGTTTGCAGGGCATTCGCATATTTAAACTGCTCGCCAAGCGACGCCCGCACTACATTATCGTAGTGTTCTCTGAGGCGCGGCACGTAACCGTCATTAGCCATCGTGAACGTCTCCTCAGCTATCGATGACTTCGCCGGAACGTTTAGCGAAACGCACCTTGCGGCCATCATCGAGAAATTTAAATCCAACTCGGGTAGGCTTGTCGTCCTTCGGATCGACATGGGCAAGGTTTGACACCGCGATCGGCATTTCCTTATCCACAATCCCACCAGGCGATGTCTGACTCGCCCTCGTATGCCGCCGCGCCACGTTGACGCCCCGAACGACGACGCGCTCTTTAGCGCGCTGGACGAGAAGGATTTCTCCTTGTTTGCCGTTATCCTTACCGGCGATTACTTGTACCCGGTCGCCTTTTTTATACTTCGCAGCCATTTCTCTTTCCGATCTCCAGCGCGCCGTTAAATAACTTCCGGCGCAAGCGACACGATCTTCATGAATTGCCTTGCGCGCAATTCACGTGTGACCGGCCCGAAAATACGCGTTCCAATCGGCTCATTATTCCGATCGATCAAAACCGCCGCATTACGATCAAACCGAATGCTAGTACCATCTTGCCGGCTGATTTCCTTCGCCGTGCGCACAATCACTGCACGATGAATATCACCCTTTTTGACACGACCCCGTGGGATCGCTTCCTTGACGCTCACAACGATGACGTCGCCAACACTGGCAACCATACGTTTTGAGCCGCCCAGTACCTTGATACACTGTACCCGTCGGGCACCCGAGTTATCGGCAACATCGAGGTTGGTTTGCATCTGTATCATGACGCGGCTTCCTTAACCTTCGCCGGCCGAATCGGCTACCACTACAAAGCGCTTACGCTTGGAGATCGGCCGGGCCTCGCGGATTTTAACAATGTCGCCTTCCTTCGAGGTATTCTGCTCGTCGTGGGCGAGGTACTTCTTCGACCGTTTCATGAACTTTTGGTACAACGGATGTTTAATACTCCGCTCCACCAAGACCGAAACGGTCTTATCTTTTGCGTCCCGGAGGGCGCGTCCTTGCATAACTCGTTTGGGCATCCGTCTTTACTCCTTAGGACGCGGCGCTACGGCGCTCGTTCATGACCGTCTTAATACGCGCGATATCGCGGCGCACTTCACGGACACGCGCCGTGTTCTCCAACTGCCCACTGGCCTGCTGGAAACGCAGATTGAACGCTTCTTTCTGAAGCTCGCCGAGTTGATCGTTTAACTCATCGGCCGTCTTTTGGCGCACTTCTTCCGACTTCATCGACTTAAACTCCTTCGCCGCCACGCTGAATGAACTTGCATCGGATCGGCAATTTCGCCGCCGCAAGCGACAACGCTTCTTTAGCGATCTCGGGATCCACACCATCAAGTTCGAACATCATGCGGCCAGGCTTAATGCGGCACATCCAATATTCCGGCGTCCCCTTACCTTTACCCATGCGAACTTCAGCGGGCTTACTACTTACGGGCACATCCGGGAAAACACGGATCCAGACTTTACCCGCACGTTTGATGTGACGTGTCATAGCACGACGCGCCGCCTCGATCTGACGGGCAGTGATCCGCCCCGGCTGCATGGCCTTCAGGCCAAATGCGCCGAAATTCAAGGCTGTGCCGCCTTTCGCAAGGCCATGCACGCGACCTTTGTGCGCCTTACGGAATTTTGTACGTTTTGGACTAAGCATTGCTCACTTCCCTTTTCGACCGCGCTAGCGCTGCGGCTGCTGATCCTGCTGACGACGTTCGTGTGCCATGGGGTCGTGCTCCATAATCTCACCCTTAAACACCCAAACCTTCACGCCGCAGGCGCCATAAGTCGTCTGTGCCGTCGAAGTGCCGTAATCAATATCGGCGCGCAGCGTATGCAAGGGCACGCGGCCTTCGCGATACCATTCCGCCCGCGCAATTTCGACACCGCCGAGGCGACCACCGCATTTAATACGGATACCGCCGGCACCCAATCGCATCGCCGACTGAACGGCGCGCTTCATGGCTCGACGAAACGCTACGCGGCGGGTCAGTTGCTGCGAAATATTATCGGCAATAAGCTTGGCGTCTATTTCCGGTTTCCGAATTTCAACGATGTTTAGTGTCACATCGCTGCCTGTCATCTTACTGATATCCAGACGCAATTTCTCAATATCGGCGCCCTTCTTACCGATCACTACACCCGGGCGTGCCGTGTGGATCGTGATGCGCGCGCGCTTTGCCGGACGCTCAATAATGACCCGCGCTACACCGGCTTGCGCCAATGCTTTCTCGATGTATTCACGGATCTTAATGTCCTCATGCAACAGATTTCCGTATTCCTTAGCGGCGTACCATCGCGAGTCCCACGTCCGGTTAATCCCCAAACGAAATCCAATCGGATTTACTTTTTGACCCATTATTCCGTTTCCTCGCGTTCTCGGACGGTGATTGTCATATTGCTCACCGGTTTACGAATCTTGCCAACACGACCTCTCGCACGAGCGCGAAATCTTTTCAGCACCACGGTTTTGCCAACATGTGCCTCACTTACAAACAACCGATCAACATCAAGCTGATGATTGTTCTCCGCATTAGCTACCGCCGACTGCAGGAGTTTCTTCACATCCCCCGCAACGCGCCGATTTGAAAATGTAAGGGCCGCTAGCGCCGCGTCGGCCGACAGACCACGTATTTGCTGCGCCAAAAGGTTTAATTTCTGCGGACTGGTCCGGACGAACCGCGATTGCGCTTGCGCCTCGTTGTCGGCCAGTTGCCGTTCCATCTTTGCCTTACCCATATCGCTCAGCCCCTTCTCGCGCGCTTATCAGCGGCGTGACCGTAGAACGTACGGGTCGGCGAAAACTCACCGAACTTGTGACCAATCATATTCTCAGTCACCAATACCGGGATAAATTTCTGACCGTTGTAGACGCCGAACGTCAGGCCGACGAATTGCGGCAAGATCGTAGAGCGACGCGACCAGGTGCGAATGACATCGTTACGACCGGAACTCCGAACGGTTTCAGCCTTCTTAAGCAGATATCCGTCGACGAACGGGCCTTTCCAAACAGAACGAGACACGACTCAGCTCCCCTCAACCTAACGCTTGTGACGGCGGCGAATAATCAACTTATCGCTCGCCTTCTTCGGGCGGCGCGTACGCTTGCCCTTAGTGGGTTTACCCCAAGGGGTAACGGGATGACGGCCGCCCGAGGTGCGGCCTTCACCGCCGCCATGCGGGTGATCCACCGGGTTCATTGCAACGCCTCTAACCGCGGGGCGCTTTCCGAGCCAACGCTTCCGGCCCGCCTTTCCGAGTTTAATATTCGACTGATCCGGGTTCGATACCGCACCGATCGTCGCCATGCATTCCGCGCGGACCATACGCAGCTCGCCGGAATTCAATTTTAATTGTGCGTAGCCACCGTCACGACCGACCAACTGGACGTAGTTGCCAGCACTACGGGCAATTTGCGCACCCTTGCCGGCCTTCATCTCAACGTTGTGAATGATCGTGCCAATCGGGATATTCGACATCGGCATCGCGTTACCGGGTTTGATATCAGCGCGCCCTTCCGTCGAGATTACCTGATCGCCTGCTGCCAAACGCTGAGGCGCCACGATATAGCTTAACTCTCCGTCTTCGTATTTGATCAGCGCAATAAAAGCGGTCCGATTGGGATCGTATTCGATCCGATCGACAGTCGCCGGCACATTAAATCTACGCCGTTTGAAATCAACAACACGATAAAGCCGCTTGTGCCCACCGCCTCGACGACGCGCCGTAATGCGTCCATCATTGTTACGACCGGCTTTCTTCGTAAGCCCCTGTGTAAGTGTCTTGACAGGCTTGCCCTTGTGGAGGCCTGACCGATCGACGATCACGAGTTGTCGCGTGCTCGGCGTATTCGGTTTGAATTTCTTCAATGCCATGATCAGACTCCCGTAGTCACGTCGATCGAGTGACCTTCAGCAAGGCAAACCATAGCCTTCTTATAGTCGCTCCGGCGACCGCGACGTCCACGGAACACCTTATTCTTACCTTTTTGGCGCAGCGTATTCACCGACTTCACCTTGACCTCGAATAATCCCTCTATGGCAGTTCGAATTTCCGGTTTCGTAGCATCAAGCGGAACCTTGAAGGTCACCTGATTATTTTCCGAACCAAGGGTCGATTTTTCGGTGATAACCGGTGAGCGAATGATCTCGTACATGCGGCCACGGTCGATTGACTTTTTGTTCAGATATTTCCAGCTCATTTCAGCCGCGCCTCCAGCGCTTCAACAGCTTCTGTCGTCAAAACGAGTACGTCGCGTCGCAAAATATCGTATACATTCGCACCCTCCGACGGCAGGACATCTATGTTCGGAATGTTGCGGGCCGCGCGCTCAAAATTACCGTCCACTTCATTGCCGGCCACAATCAGCGCATTGGACCAACCCAGCTTCTCAAACATGCCGATGAGGGCCGTCGTCTTTGGCTTATCCAGCGAGGCATCCTTCAAAATAATCAGCTTACCGTCCGCTTGCTTAGACGACAGAGCCGACTTCAACGCCAGCGCACGAACCTTCTTCGGTAGCTTATGTGCATGACTCCGAACAACCGGGCCAAACACCACGCCACCACCACGCCAATGCGGCGCTCTGACAGAACCGGCACGCGCACGCCCAGAACCTTTTTGGTTCCACGGTTTTGCCGTCGAGCCCTGAATCTCGTTCATGCCTTTGGTCTTATGCGTCCCTGCGCGGCGTTTCGCCAACTGATAGTTGACCATTCGTGCCAACAGGTCGCGACGCACATCGGCACCGAAGATATCATCGGCCAGCTCAATATCGCCGGCTGCCTTATTGTCGAGACCGATTACCTTGCTCTTCATGGCGATTAGTCCTTCGTCTCGTCACTGTCGACCACTGAAGTATCTTTGGCCTCGGGCGCATCCGGTGCAGCTTCTTCTGCCACTTCTGGTGTCGCTTCGGCTACAACTACTTCCTCCACTAAACCATCACTCAGCAATGCTGCGGGGAAAGGAGCTTCGTCCGGGCGCGGTTTCTTGGTGGCGTCGCTGATATAAACCCAGCCGCCTTTCGATCCCGGTACTGCGCCGCGGATAAAAATCAAACCACGTTCGGCATCAGTAGAGACAACTTCGAGATTTTGAGTCGTCACCCGAGCATCGCCCATGTGACCGGCCATCTTCTTCCCTTTCCAAACGCGTCCCGGATCCTGACTATTACCGGTCGAACCATGACTACGGTGAGAAATCGATACCCCGTGACTGGCACGCAGACCCTTGAAGCCATGGCGTTTCATGGCGCCGGCGAATCCTTTACCAATGCTTTGCCCGGCGATATCCACTTTTTGACCGGCGATGAAATGTTCCGCCGAGAGCTGCGCACCAACATTGATAAGCGCATCTTCGCTGACCCGGAACTCCACCACTTTCCGGCGTGGCTCTACATTCGCCTTGGCGAAATGGCCTCGCATGGGCTGCGTTGTGTTCTTTACCTTCGCGGCACCGGCACCCAACTGAACGGCTGTATAGCCATCCTTTTCTTGGGTCCGTACGGCAATTACATGACATCCGTCCACCTTCAACACAGTGACGGGCACATGGGTACCGTCTTCCGCGAAGACACGGGACATACCGAGTTTTTGGGCAATCAGGCCGCTTCGCATCTTCCTAATTCCTTAAAGCTTGATCTCGACGTCGACACCAGCGGCCAAATCGAGCTTCATCAAAGCATCGACGGTCTGAGGTGTCGGGTCGACAATGTCTAGCATCCGCTTGTAGGTCCGAATTTCGAACTGTTCGCGGCTTTTCTTATCGATATGCGGTCCCCGCAGAACGGTGAACTTCTCGATACGTTGCGGCAAAGGAATAGGACCTCTGACCTCCGCGCCCGTACGCTTGGCTGTATTCACGATCTCCCGCGTCGACTGATCGAGGATACGATGATCAAACGCTTTGAGGCGTATGCGGATATTTTGACTGTCCATTCTCTTGGCCTATCTAAAAGTCGCAGCGTCCAAATGGACGCCGCTATTGACCTTGCTAAACTTATTCGACGATGCCGGTAACGACACCGGCACCGACGGTGCGACCGCCTTCGCG
>JBMYRC010000042.1:0-29900 GCA_049601975.1 Alphaproteobacteria bacterium
GCGACCCGCACCTTCATGGCCCTGCGCCTTCACGTGAACGCGGAGCTCGATGAGGTCGACGCTGTTTTGCGCGCTGCCGAGGAAGTATTGGCGCCGGGCGGTAGGTTGGTCGTTGTCTCGTTTCATTCGTTGGAGGACCGGCGGGTGAAGAATTTCATGCATGAGCGTGGTGGTGCCTTGCCGTCAGGCTCGCGCCACATGCCGCCGACCGAAGCGCGGCACGCGCCCAGTTTCCGTTTGCTGAAACGGGGGACGGTAAAACCTACTGATGCCGAGACATCGCGCAATCCGCGCGCACGCTCAGCTCGGTTGCGCACGGCCGAGCGTACAACCGAAGCGCCGTGGCCCCCTGAGCGTCGGTTTGGGGAGTATGCGGCATGATGAAAATCTCCTTCATTGCTGTGTGGCTTTTGTTGGCCGTGGGCGCGATCGCCGCGATGTTTCACATTACGTTTGAGGTCGAGAAGCTCGAAGCCCGCCTGCACGAAATCAATCGCCAGATTGTGTGGGAGCAGGAAAGCATCCACGTGTTGCAAGCCGAGTGGAGCTATCTCAATCGCCCGCAACGGCTCGAATTGTTGTCGCAGGAATTGCTGCCGAACCTCGTGCCTGTGGCATCAGCTCAGTTCATCACATTTGCGCGTTTGCCGAAGCGCAGCGAAGCGGGAGGTCTGATTGACGCGCCAACCGTTGCTCCGGCCCGGTTCACACCGGCGGCAAAACACGCCATGAGAGGTCGCCACCAATGATCGAACGCATGAAACGCGCGCGCCGCGTGGCGCATCCCACAGCTGCCGTTCAGCGTGGCCGCCGCCGTACGCACGTGCCGTGCCCCGCGGAAAATAATATTGGTCCGGCCCGCGACGCCATTGAGATGAGCCGCAAGCGCCTGACCATTACCGGCGCGATCCTGACGCTGGCGTTCTGCGTGATTGGCTTGCGCTTGGTCGATGTCTCGATGATGCAGGCGGCGGTCGAGCCGCGTGTCGCCTTTGCGCCAAAAGCCGCTTCTCTGCAATTTTCGCGCGCAGATATTGTCGACCGCAACGGCATCCTGTTGGCTACCAGCCTACCGACCGCGTCGCTCTATGCAGATCCCCGTCAGGTACTGGACCCGGCCATCGCGGCCAAACGCCTCGCGGAAACCCTGCCGGACTTGGACGAAAAGAAACTTGCGGCTCGCCTTGCCTCGAAGCGCCCCTTCGTTTGGATCAAGCGCGATCTGACGCCGCGCCAGAAATGGGACGTCATCCGCCTTGGCTTGCCCGGTATTGAGTTCCGCCGTGAAGAGACCCGCGTCAATCCGCAAGGCCGCTTGATGTCGCACGTGGTCGGCTATGTTGATGTCGACGAGAGAGGCATCGCCGGCATCGAAAAACGTTTCGAGGGTGAGCTGAAAAGCCAGACGAAACCGTTGGCGCTCTCCATCGATGTGCGGATGCAGCACGCGCTCTGTAACGAGTTGTCCGCGGCGAAAGATGAGTTTGAGGCCCTGGGTGCCGCCGGTTTGGTACTGGACGCGCGTACCGGCGAAGTCGCTGCGATGTGCTCCTTACCGGATTTCAATCCGAACACGCCGATGGCGACGAAGGCCACGTCCCGTTTCAACCGCGTGGCGCTCGGCGTCTATGAGTTGGGTTCGGCCTTCAAGATTTTCACGACCGCGATGGCGCTCGATGCGGGGGTCGCCAGCCTCGAAGATCGCTACGACGCCACTAAGCCGTTAAAGGTATCTCGCTTCACAATCCGCGACTACCACGCCAAGCGGCGCTGGCTCTCAGTCTCCGAGATTTTTATGTATTCCTCGAATATAGGTTCCGCCCGTTTGGCGATGGAAGTCGGTGGAGAGGCGCAAAAGGTATTTCTCGGCAATATCGGATTACTGGCGCCGTCCAAAATCGAACTGCCGGAAGTCGGGGCACCCATCGTGCCGAAGACCTGGCGGCAAGTAAATACGATGACCATCGGTTTTGGCCACGGTATCGCGGTCAGCCCGTTGCAGATGGCAGCGGGTGTGGCGGCGATGGTCAATGGCGGCGTCTATCGCCAACCCACCCTGATAAAACGCGTGCCGGGGCAGATCGTGCTCGAGAAGCAGGTCATTTCCGAGCGCACGTCGAAGAAGATGCGTAAGCTGATGCGGCTCGTTGTAGAGAAAGGCACCGGCGGCCGCGCCGACGCACCTGGATACCTCGTTGGCGGTAAAACCGGAACGGCGGAGAAAAGTGGGACAGGTGGCTACCGCCGCAAGGCATTATTATCGTCCTTCGTCGGTACGTTTCCGGTCGATGAGCCGCGTTATGTGGTCTTTGCGCTGCTGGACGAACCGAAAGGCAATAAGAAAACGCACGGATACGCGACCGGCGGCTGGGTTGCCGCACCAATCGTCGGGCGGGTTGTCCGCCGGATCGGACCGATCGCGGGTATCCGGCCATATGAGAACGAAGTGCCGCCGATTCGCCATGATTTGGCCATGGGTCGGACTCCCGGGGCACGCACACTTGCGTCTTACTGAGCTACTGAATGGAGCTGACTTGAACCAAGCCACGGTTCTGGACGACGTAACGATCACAGGATTGACCGCGGATAGCCGCTCGGTCAGACCGGGATACCTTTTTGCCGCCATTCCGGGAACACAGCTCGACGGACGCGACTATATCGATGCTGCAATACGCGCTGGTGCGGCGGCGGTTTTGGCCCCGCCGGACGTGACGGAAGAGCGTGTCTCTCCTGGTATTTCCCTCATCACCGCGGATAATCCGCGCCGCAGCCTGGCCCATATGGCAGCCGCCTTTTATGGCAATAAGCCCGAAACCATCGCCGCTGTGACCGGCACCAACGGCAAGACTTCGGTCGCCTCCTTTGCCCGCCAAATTTGGAACGCCATGGGTCAGAAGGCCGCGAGCCTCGGTACCCTCGGCCTCGTGGGGCTGGGATTGGAAACCTCGGGTGGTTTGACCACGCCGGATGCGGTCGAACTGCACCGTCAACTTCATGAAATGGCCGAGGTCGGATTCCAGAGCGTGGCGCTCGAAGCATCGAGCCATGGTCTCGATCAATTCCGCCTCGAAGGCGTGCCGATCCGTGCCGCCGCCTTTACGAATTTGACCCGCGATCATCTCGATTATCACGGCTCGATGAAGGACTACCGCGCCGCCAAGATGCGGTTGTTTCACGATTTGCTCATTCCAGGCGGCGCGATGGTCGTCAATGCGGAGACCCCTGAATACCCAGCCTTGATGCATTTGGCGCGTGAGCGCGGATTTGAGCTGCTCTCCTACGGGCTCGCCAAGGGCGATATCAAATGCCGGATCATGGAGCCGACCGAGGATGGTTGGCAATTGGTCTTGGACGTTCTCGGAACCGAACAAGCAGCAGCCTTTCCATTGTTGGGATCGTTCCAAATCGAAAACGCGCTGGCGGCGTTGGGCCTCGTGATTGCCTGTGGCGGCGAATACGCTAAGGTTTGCGCCGCGTTGGAAGTTTTGGAGGGCGTGCCGGGCCGAATGGAGACTGTATCGCGCCTGCCGTCAGGCGCGCGGATCATTGTTGATTACGCCCACACGCCGGATGCGCTGCGAACCGTATTGGCCGCCGTCCGCCCGCATGTGGGGCGACGTTTGACCGTCGTCTTCGGATGTGGCGGCGACCGTGATAAAGGCAAGCGCCCGGAGATGGGCGCGGTCGCGGCGGAATTATCCGACGGTGTCGTAGTCACCGACGACAATCCGCGCCATGAAGACCCCGGCACCATCCGCAAGGAAATCTCGGCGGCGTGCCCCGGCTGCGTCGAAGTCGCGGGAAGATACGATGCGATCCGCGTCGCCACGTCCGAACTGTCGGAAGGCGATATTTTGATCGTTGCCGGCAAAGGACACGAGACCGGGCAGATCGTCGGTGATGAAGTGATCCCATTCTCGGACGCCAAAGTCGTGCGCGAATGCGTGCGTGAGGTCGCCCGATGACCGCGTATTTCCACATGTCGCTGGGAGGGCCCCATGCTCTATAACCTCCTGGTTCCGCTCGCCGACGAATACATCGTCTTCAACCTTTTCCGCTATCTGACCTTCCGCACCGGCGGCGCCATCATGACCGCGCTGTTGTTGAGCTTCGTTTTCGGCCCCACCATCATCAGTTGGCTGAAAACCGCGCAGAACGGCAATACACCAGTGCGCGAGGACGTTCCCGAAGGGCATTTAAAGAAGATTGGCACTCCGACGATGGGCGGGTTTCTCATCCTACTGGCAATCTCGGTTAGCACCTTGTTGTGGGCCGATTTGCGCAACGGTTATGTATG
This sequence comes from Alphaproteobacteria bacterium, assembly GCA_049601975.1. GTDB lineage: Bacteria > Pseudomonadota > Alphaproteobacteria > UBA8366 > UBA8366 > UBA6544. The sequence continues at coordinate 4,298 of JBMYRC010000042.1, forward strand.
GGTCGTCCTGCTCGTCACAATGGGCTTTGGCGCGGTTGGCTTCGCGGATGATTATCTCAAACTGGCCGGTCATCGCTGGAAGGGACTGCCCGGCCGCCTGAAGCTGTTGTTTGAGGTTTTGATCGCCTCGGTCGCAGCCTACTGGGTCATGATGATAACTCCGGCACCGCTCGCTGACGGCCTCGCTATTCCTTTCTTCAAGAACGTGTTGCTCAATCTTGGTTGGTTCTTCATTCCCTTCGCCGTCTTCGTCATGGTGGGCGCTTCGAATGCGGTTAATCTGACCGACGGTCTCGATGGTCTCGCAATTGTGCCGGTAGTGATCGCCGCCGCCTGTTTCGGGTTCATCGCTTATTTGGTAGGCAACAGCGTTTATTCAAGCTATCTGCAACTCAATTACGTGCTCGGCGTCGGTGAGTTAGCGGTCTTCTGCGGCGCCTTGGTCGGCGCGAGTCTCGGATTTCTGTGGTATAATGCCCCCCCCGCGATGGTCTTCATGGGCGATACAGGCTCGCTGTCTGTTGGCGGTGCACTTGGCGCCATCAGCGTCGTCACGAAACATGAAGTTGTGCTGGCGATTATCGGCGGTCTCTTCGTCCTCGAGACGGTGTCAGTCATTGTGCAAGTGGCGTCCTTTAAGTTGACCGGCAAGCGGGTATTTGCGATGGCGCCGCTGCACCATCACTTCGAGAAGAAGGGATGGGCGGAGTCGACCATTGTCATTCGATTCTGGGTAATCGCGTCGATTCTGGCCTTGATCGGCATGTCGACGTTGAAGTTGAGGTGATGGGATGATCGACCTCAGCCTTTTTAAGGGAAAACGGCTCGCGGTCATGGGCCTGGGCTTGTCCGGTCTTGTCGCTGGTGAGGCGCTGTGCGCGGGTGGTGCTGAGGTCTTGGCCTGGGACGATAACGCCGAACGCCGTGCCGCCGCCGAATCGCGTGGCATTTCGGTCGCGCCCTTGCGCGATATTGATTGGTCCACGGTCGAGGTGCTGATTCTGAGCCCCGGCATCCCGCACACATTTCCGCAGCCGAACCCTGTGGTCCAAGCAGCGAAGGACGCGGGTGTCGAGATTATCGGAGATATTGAGTTGTTAAAGCGAGCCCGGCCCGAGGCTCGTTATATTGGTATTACTGGTACGAACGGGAAATCAACCACGACCGCCTTGATAGGTCATATCTTGGAGGCGGTCGGAATGCGGACGGCCGTTGGTGGTAATCTTGGTTTGCCGGCACTCTCTCTGGACGCGTTGGGGTCAAGCGGCGTTTACGTTCTCGAGATGTCGTCTTATCAGCTCGAGCTGACACCTTCGGTAAAGTTCGAAGTCGCCATCCTGTTGAACATCAGCCCGGATCATCTAGATCGCCACGGCGGGATGGAAGGATACATTGCGGCCAAACGGCACATTTTTGAACAGCAATCGGCGGACAGCACGGCCATCATCGGGGTCGACGATGCGGATGCGAAGGGATTGTTTAACCGGCTGACAGCAGACCGAGCACAGGGCGTCATACCGATTTCATCGGAAATCACGGTCGATGGTGGCGTCTACGCGTCGGGTCCAAATCTGATCGACGCGATGGGCAATACCCCCGAGATGGTTCGTTCGCTCGAGGGGATAGAGACCTTGCCGGGCAGCCATAATGCACAGAACGCTGCCGCCGCTTACGCCGCGGCGCGCGCCATTGGAATTCCCGCGGCTGCGATTGCTGCCGCTCTTGAAACATATCCGGGACTGCCACATCGCCAACAGTTGGCGGCTGTGATCGATGGAGTCCGCTATGTCAACGATAGCAAGGCGACGAACCCGGAAGCGACGGCGAAGGCGCTGTCCAGCTATCAAGATATCTATTGGATTGCGGGCGGTCGCGCCAAGGAAGGCACGCTCGAAGTGCTCTATCCTTTCCTGCCGAGTGTGCGTCGCGCTTATCTGATCGGTGAGGCTGCGGATCGCCTCGGCGGTGAGTTGGACGGTCGTGTAGAGATCGAATATTGCGGTGACCTGAATCGCGCACTGGAGGCCGCCAGCCAAGCCGCCCATGGACACGAAGCCGTGGTGCTTTTGTCGCCCGCCTGTGCGTCCTTCGATCAATTTGCCAGTTTTGAAGAACGTGGGCAGGTTTTCTGCCGTCTCGCGGCGGAACTACCGGGCGGCTTGCGTGATATCCGATGCGATGGGAAGGCCGCTTAATGTCCATCGCAAGGACCGATAATTCAACACTTGGCCGCTGGTGGTGGACGGTCGATCGTTGGACGCTGTTAGCGCTCATGGTGTTGGCCACCATCGGCGTGGTCTTGGCGATGGCCGCAAGCCCTCCGGTCGCCGAGCGGATCGGACTCGATTCGCTCCATTTCGTGCGCCGCCAAGCCGCATATTTGCCGGTCGCCTTGTTGGTCATGGTCGGTGTCTCGTTGTTGTCGCCCGTTGGCGCGCGCCGTCTGGCAACCATAGTCTTCCTGGGCGCGGTGTTGATGTTGGTGGCGACCCTGATGGTTGGCACCGAAATCAAAGGTGCGCGGCGATGGATCAGCATCGCGGGTTTCTCATTGCAGCCATCTGAATTCGTCAAACCGGCCTTCGCGGTTGTCTGCGCTTGGATGTTCGCGGCGAGTCGGTTGGGTGAAGACGTCCCCGGCAATCGCATCGCGTTCATGCTTTTCGCGCTCGTCGCAGGATTGCTCCTCTTGCAGCCGGATGTGGGACAAGCGCTGGTCGTCTCCGCCGTGTGGTTCAGCCAGTGGTTTCTGGCGGGCCTGCCGATGATCTGGGTAGCGGTTACCATTGGCATGGGGATTGCCGGGTTGACCGCCGCTTATTTTATTTTCCCTCATGTCGCGAGCCGCATCGACCGCTTTATTGATCCGGCCTCCGGCGACAGCTATCAAGTCGACCGCGCCATGGAAGCGTTTATGAACGGCGGCATGTGGGGCCGTGGGCCCGGAGAGGGCACCGTGAAAGCGAACCTGCCTGACGCGCATGCGGATTTTATCCTCGCCGTCGCGGGCGAAGAATTCGGCCTGATCTTGTGCCTCGTCATCGTCGCCCTGTTCGGATTTGTCGTCTTGCGTGGTATTGTCAATCTCATGCGGACCACGGATTTGTTCGTCGTGGTTGCCGCAACTGGACTGTTGGTGCAATTCGCTCTGCAGGCACTCATCAATATGGGCTCTACCACGAGCTTGATGCCGACGAAAGGGATGACCCTTCCGTTCATCTCCTATGGTGGTTCGTCTTTGCTGGCGTTGGCGTTCGGGATGGGGATTTTACTCGCGCTAACTCGTCGGCGCGCGGGAGGGACACCATGAGCGAAGTGCCCCGTCCTATTGTTATGGCGGCCGGTGGTACCGGTGGGCATGTGTTTCCGGCACAAGCTTTGGCAATGGAGCTGCGGGGGCGCGGGTATCGTTTGGTGCTCGTGGCGGACCGGCGGAGCGAAGCCTTTGACGGCGCGCTTGGCGAGCTGGAAATCCATCGGATCGACGCCGCTGGCGTCAGTGGCAAAGGTCAGCTCGCGAAAGGAGCAGCGATCGTCCGACTAGCGCGCGGATATTTTCAGGCGCGGCGATTGCTGAAACGTCTAAAGCCGGCCGTGGTCGTCGGTTTTGGCAGTTATCCTTCCGCGCCGACGGTTCTAGCCGCGCAACATATCGGCGGCAAGACCGTGATCCACGAACAGAACGCGGTTCTTGGCCGCGCAAACCGCATGCTGGCACGGCGGGCGACGCGCATCGCAACCGCATTCCATACGGTCCGAGCGCTGCGGGCCGCGGACCGTGAAAAAACTGTGTGGACCGGCAACCCGGTCCGCCCCGAAGTGATTGCGGCGCGGGTCCATCCCTATACGCCGCCGAGTGCTGCGGGAGACGTAAATTTACTTGTTGTTGGTGGCAGCCAAGGGGCCAAGATCTTGGGCGAGGTCGTGCCGCGCGCGACGGCCCTCCTAGATGCGGAAATGCGTTTCCGTCTTCGTGTCGTCCAACAATGCCGTGCGGAGGAAGTCCACGCCGCCAAAAGTAATTTTGGGCGCGCGCATATTCGGGCCGAAGTATCGACATTCTTTGATGACATTCCGGAGCGTTTGGCCAAAGCAACCTTGGTCGTGTGCCGCAGCGGGGCATCAACCGTCGCCGAATTGGCGGCCATGGGTCGGCCGGCGTTGCTGGTGCCCTTCGCCCATGCGACAGACGATCATCAGACCGCGAACGCGGAAGGGCTCTGCGATGCGGGGGGCGGCTGGATTATTCAGCAAGACGCCCTGACGGCCGAACATTTGGCCCAACGATTGACCTCGCTACTTACACCCGGGCCGACTCTGTCAATGGCTGCGAAATGCGCCGCGCAAATGGGGAAACTCGAAGCGGCGGCACAACTGGCCGACTTAGTGGTCTCCGTCTTGGGTGACAACGGCAATGTCGATCTCGCCGATAGACAGGAGGCAGCCGTATGAAGGAAATGCCGCTTTCAATCGAAACGATACATTTCGTCGGCATTGGTGGTATCGGCATGTCTGGTATCGCCGAGGTCATGCACAATCTCGGCTACGCCGTGCAAGGCAGCGATATCGCCTCGAGCGCCAATGTAAAACGCCTCGAGTCCTTGGGGATTTCGGTGGCGATCGGGCACGACGCCACCAATGTACAGCAAGCGGATGTCATCGTGGTTTCTTCGGCGGTCGAAGCCGACAATCCAGAAGTGGTGGCAGCCCGCTCGCGGCTGATTCCGGTGGTGCGGCGTGCGGAAATGTTGGGCGAGCTCATGCGCCTCAAATGGTCCATCGCGGTCGGCGGCACTCACGGCAAGACAACAACGACGTCGTTAATCTCGGCGATTCTCGATCATGCAGATTTTGATCCGACGGTCATCAACGGCGGTATCATCAACGCATACGGCACCAATGCGCGCCTCGGTGAAGGCGAATGGATGGTGGTGGAAGCGGACGAGTCGGACGGCACTTTCATTAAGCTCCCGGCGACAATCGCTGTGGTCACCAATATTGATCCCGAGCATCTCGATTTCTACGGCGACTTCGAGCACGTCAAGGCGGCCTTCCAAACCTTTGTTGAAAACATCCCGTTCTATGGTTTCGCGGCGATGTGCATCGACCATCCTGAAGTCCAGACAATGATCGGGCAGATCACCGATCGCCGGATCGTCACCTACGGGATGAGCCCTCAGGCGGAAGTGCGCGCGGAGAATTTACGCCAAGGCCCCGGCGGCGTGACTTTCGATGTCGTGCTGTCGTCACGTTCGGGGGAGGTTCGGCGGATCGAAAATATCCGCCTGCCGATGTTCGGCGAACATAATGTGTTGAATGCGTTGGCCGGTGTCGCGGTCGCGACGGAGATGGAAATTCCGGACGAGATTGTAGCGGGCGGATTGGCGGAATTCAGTGGTGTGAAACGGCGGTTCACGAAGACTGGCGAAGTAAATGGCGTCAGTATTATTGACGATTACGGGCACCATCCGGTCGAGATTCTAGCCGTCTTGCGAGCCGCCCGATCAGCCACGCGCGGCCGTGTCGTTGCCGTGGTGCAACCCCATCGCTACAGCCGTTTCATGGATCTGTTCGAAGATTTTTGCACCTGCTTCAACGATGCCGACACGGTAATCGTCGCCGATGTGCACGCGGCGGGCGAAGCACCGATCGAAGGGATCAATCGAGACGCCTTGGTCGAAGGGCTCCGCACCCATGGCCATCGAAGCGTCGAAGCACTCCTGAGCCCCGATGCATTGCCTGAGATGGTCTCTCGATTGACCAACGCTGGTGACCTTGTTGTTTGTCTCGGCGCCGGCACAATTTCGAATTGGGCGAACGATCTTCCGGATGCGCTTGCCGCCTTGCCTCATAGCAGAGCAGAGGCTGGGTGATGGTGGTGGCTGCCACCAAACATACCGACGGGTTGATTGATCGCTTACCCCTGGTGAGTGGACGTTATGAGCCGTTCGCCGATCTCGGCAGCCGATCTTGGTTCCGCACTGGCGGGGCCGCCGAAGTATTGTTCGAGCCCGCTGACGCTGACGACCTGCAAACTTTCATGGAAGGGCGGCCGTGCGGTGTGGCGATCACAATCATTGGGTTCGGCTCCAATCTCTTGGTGCGCGACAGTGGCGTTGACGGCGTGGTGATTTGTCTTGGTAAGGCGTTTGCCGGGATCGACCTGGACGGCGATACGATTACGGCCGGTGCATCGGCACTTGATGTGAACGTGGCGCGAGCGGCACAAGCCAAAGGGATTGCCGGCATGGAATTTCTCTCAGGAATTCCCGGAACGATCGGGGGCGCGGTTCGCATGAATGCGGGTGCCTACGGTAGCGAATTTGCGGATGTGGCGCTTGATGTGACCGTGATTGACGAGCGTGGCGGCGCGCATGTGCTGAATTCGTGCCAGCTTGATTTCTCGTATCGTCGAAGCATGCTGCCGGACGGATGGGTTGTTATCTCCGCGCGCCTGCAAGGCGAGCCGAGAAGTACCGAAGAAATCGCCGAGCGTATGGCCGCGATTGCGTTTGCGCGAACCGAAAGCCAACCGAGAACGCGGACCGGGGGTTCGACTTTCGCCAATCCTCCCGGTCACAAAGCTTGGGAATTGATCGATCGCGCCGGTTGCCGGGGATTGCGGCGGGGCGGCGCCATGGTCTCTGAGCAGCACTGTAATTTTCTTCTAAACACTGGATCCGCCACCGCGACTGACCTTGAGTTGCTGGGTGAAGACGTTCGGTGCTGGGTCCTCAAGGAAACAGGCATTCAACTGGAATGGGAAATTCAACGCATCGGCATCGCGCCCTGTAGGAAGTCCGCATGACGAAAACCGCAAAAAAGAAAGTGGCGAAGACGCCAAAGCGCAATAGGGTGCGCCGCCGCGCATGGCCGCGCTGGATGCGCTCGGCATTGCTCGTCTCTGCGGTGGCCTTGATCCTCGGCGGCCTTGGCGGTGCGGGTGTTTGGGCCGTTCGTGCCGGAATGGTAGAGATGGCGGTCGCAAAAGCTGTCACCTATTACGAATTGGCAAATCGATCCGCCGGTCTTGTGGTGCGTGAGGTCTTGGTTGATGGAAGGCAGGAAACATCCCCCGAGCGGATGCTGGCCGCCCTTGAGGTGAACCGCGGCGATCTCATTCTGACGTTCGATGTCGACGCGGCACGAGAACGTTTGCAGGGCATGGGTTGGATTGCCTCGGCTCGGGTCGAGCGGCACCTACCGGATACGATCCGAGTCTCCGTTGTAGAGCGCGTTCCCGTTGCGGTCTGGCAACACAAAGGCAAGTTCTTGCTCGTTGATGCGTCCGGTACCATCATCGGGTCCGATGGCGTGGAACGTTTCCGTGATTTGAAAATCATCGTCGGTAAGGATGCGCCTGAACATGCACAAGCACTTATCGCTATGTTGCTGGAACATCCGAAACTAATGGCACGTGTGAAAGCTGCCTTCCGTTCCGGTGGGCGGCGCTGGAACTTGCGTATGGATAACGGCATCGACGTGCGATTGCCCGAAACCGACGCCTTCCTAGCCTGGGATCGATTGGCGAAATATGAGGCGCAGCACAAGTTGTTGGGCCGCGATATCGGTAGTATCGACCTTCGTTTGCCGGATCGGGTCGTCGTCAAGGTACGACATAGGAAACCCATGAAGAAATCGCAGCGGGGGAGCCAAACGTGAGTGGCAATACATTCTCCAGCGGCAGTGAGGGGTAGAGCGGGTGGCGAGGAGCGACCAAATTGCAGCGCTTGATATAGGCACGACAAAAGTCTGTTGTTTTGTTGCCGAGCGAGACGGTATTGACCGAGTCCGCGTGGTCGGGATTGGTCATCATGTCAGCGAGGGGCTGAAGGCCGGTACCATCGTCGATATGCAGGCGGCCGAACAATCCGTGCTGGCGGCGGTGCACGCGGCCGAGCAGATGGCGGGGACGACGCTTCGCGATGTCATCGTCAACGTCTCTTCCGGCGAGCCGTTAAGTCAGTTCGTCGATATCGATACCGATTTGTCCGCACAAGCTGTTGGCGAGCGCGAATTGGGACGACTGTTTAACGATCAAAAGCTCTCTGGCCTCGCCTCAACACGTCATCTCGTGCACGCCATCCCGATTGGCTACGAAATCGATGGTTCGAACGGCATTCGCGATCCGCGCGGCCTGTACGGGCATAATCTGGGTGTGCGGGTGCATGCGGTAACTGCGGCGCCGTCGGCACTGCAGAATGTGGTGAACTGTGTCGAGCGCTGTCATCTGGGATTGGCCGATTTCGCCGTCAATCCATATGCGGCGGGCGTGGCTAGCGTGGTCGAGGACGAACTCGACCTGGGTGTCACGGTCATCGATATGGGTGGCGGCACCACGTCGATCGGTATTTTCTTCGAAGGGGCGTTGGTTCATGTAGATTCCCTGCCCATCGGTGGTGGACATATCACCAGCGACATCGCGCGGGGATTATCGACGCCGATGCAACATGCGGAACGCTTGAAGACATTACACGGTACTTGCCTATCGTCGCCGACTGACGAGACGGAGATCATCAGCGTGCCGCGGGTCGGTGAGGAAGACGATTCGCAAGCGCCGACAATCCCCAAATCGTTTTTGGTCAGCATCATCGGACCGCGCGTCGAAGAAACATTGGAATTGGTGCGGGATCGGTTGGCGGCGAGTGGTTTGGATCGTAAAGCGGGACGCCGTGTCGTTTTGACGGGTGGCGCTAGCCAACTTCCTGGGGTACGGGAATTCGCCGGGCAAATATTAGACAAACAAACGCGAATGGGTCGCCCGATTAAGGTTGCGGGCCTCGCGGAAGCGACATGTGGTCCGGCCTTCTCTGTCTGCGCCGGTCTGTTATCGCTCGCAGTCGACAATCGGGGTGAGGCATGGCCGCCGCCACCCTTGGAAGTAGCGAAGACGAATGGCGTCTTCGGCAAAGTTGGAGGATGGCTTCGTGCGAACTTCTGAACGTGAAATGAATTTACCCGCATCCGGTTACGGCAAACTGGATGTGACTTCGCCGGAGAAGTTCCGGCACCCCTTAGCATTGCAACTAGATTGCGGAGACAGTTATGACCATTAAGTTATCGATGCCAAAACCGGAGGCCGATTTGAAACCCCGGATCACCGTTGTCGGCGTCGGCGGCGCCGGCGGGAACGCCGTCAACAACATGATTCAAGCCAACCTCGAGGGCGTTGATTTCGTGGTGGCAAATACGGATGCCCAATCGCTTGGGCAATCTACCGCCGACAGAAAAATTCAACTGGGCTCGACGATCACCCAAGGTCTGGGCGCGGGCTCTCGTCCGGAAATCGGCCGCGCCGCCGCCGAAGAGACCCTGGACGAAATTCTCGATCATCTGGCGGGCAGTCACATGGTGTTCGTGACCGCCGGAATGGGTGGTGGAACCGGAACCGGTGCGGCACCCGTTATTGCCCGGTCGGTACGCGAACACGGTATCCTGACCGTCGGTGTCGTCACAAAGCCCTTCCACTTCGAGGGTAATCACCGGATGAAGACAGCGGAAGAAGGCATTGAGGAGTTGCAGCAGTTCGTCGATACCTTGATCATCATCCCTAATCAGAACCTATTCCGGGTCGCCAATGAGAAGACAACTTTCGCGGAAGCGTTCAAGATGGCGGATAATGTTCTCTATTCCGGCGTACGCGGCGTGACTGATTTGATGGTCATGCCCGGACTGATCAATCTAGATTTTGCCGATGTCCGTACCGTGATGAGCGAAATGGGCAAAGCAATGATGGGTACCGGTGAGGCCGATGGTGAGAGCCGGGCCATCGCCGCGGCCGAAGCAGCCATTTCTAACCCGCTGCTCGACGATATCACCATGAAGGGAGCTCAAGGTGTTCTGATCAACATCACCGGTGGTCCCGACATGACCTTGTTCGAGGTCGACGAAGCGGCCAATCGCATCCGCGAGGAAGTCGACAACGAAGCCAACATCGTCTTCGGCTCGACATTCGATGCGGAGATGGAAGGGTTGCTTCGTGTTTCGGTGGTGGCGACCGGCATTGAAGCTGAAGCCGTTTCCTCGCCGCGTCCGATGCCTTCGGGTCTCTCTACCTTGACGCCGCGTGCAGTGCGTCCCGCTCCGGTGGTTGAAGAAGCGCTGATGCCAGCGGTCGTTACGGCGCGTGAGGTTGAGGTCGAAATACCGACGCCTGAGTTGGAGATCGAAGCGGAGGAGCCGGAAGCTTTGCTCTTGGACGACGTCGATATGAATGAGCCGGTCGAAGAGACACCGGAAGTTGCCACGGCACCCGCGCCAAAACGCACGGTCACGGCAAGCTCGCGGGTGACGGTGACAAAACCCGCTCAACCGCAGGCGGTGGCACCGGCAGAACCCCCCGCATCTCAGCTGGAGCAGGCGGTGGAAGAACCGCAGGTCACGCAACAACCGAACCGTCGGGCACCCTTTATCCCCGCGAAACCGGTGGTGGCCGAAGAAAGCGCGGAGGATGTGGAGCCGGAACCATTCGCGGCCGCGGCGATGGAAAATGGCCGTAATGATGGTGAAAAAGCGCAGAAGGAACACCGTCGCCCAAGCCTGTTCGAAAGGATGACCGGTGCGGGAAAGCCGGCGACGCCGACGACTGAGGAAACCGCGACCGTATCGCCGATGCCGAAGCCAGCAGCACCGGCAGCACCGGAAGCGCCGAAGGCCGATGAGCGGTTCCAATTGTCGCAGGCGGAAGAAGAAATGTTGGATATTCCAGCATTTCTCCGGCGGCAAGCCAACTAAGGCCGTATCGCCGTTCATGCCGAACCTGCGATGCGATGCTGGGAATGCGTGGCCGTCCCGATTGGGGCGGCCACGTAACATATCGTAACAAAGAGTGATTTGAGGCTGGAAAAGAGCGTTGGTATTTAGTGTTGCATAGCAAATGACATATGCGCCGACGACAGCTGAAAGTCGCGGTACGCAGAAGACAAAATTAAGAGTTTAGGCGGAGGTTGCTAGGGTGGAAATTTTGAACAGGACGGTGCGACGGATGGTTTCCGGCGGTGTCGTCCGACAGAAAACCCTGAAACACGATATCGATTGTGAGGGCGTTGCTCTGCACAGCGGGCTGCCCGTCAAGATGCGCTTATGCGCTGCTGCACCAGATTCCGGTATTCGGTTCCATCGCACCGATGTCGAGGCTGCTCAGGCCGATATTCCTGCCAGTTATGACAATGTTGTTGATACGCGCCTCTGTACGACAATCGCGAATGAGCACGGTGTGAAGGTTTCCACCATTGAGCACTTGATGGCTGCCTTGGCAGGGTTGGAAATTGATAACGCGATTATCGAACTCGACGCGGAAGAAGTGCCCGTAATGGATGGCAGTTCTGCACCCTTTATCGCCATGATCGAGAATGCCGGTATCGTTGAGCAAAACCTACTGCGTAAGGCTATCCGGATTCTGCGCACGGTGAGCGTGCGCGACGGATCGAAATTCCTGAAAGTAGAACCGTCAGAAACCCCGGTCGTTAACTTAGAGATTGATTTTGAGTGCGGCAGGATCGGACGCCAGGCGCTCTCTTTGCCGATGACGAAGGATGCTTTCGTGGAAGACATTTCCGACGCGCGAACATTTGGGTTCCTGCATGAGGTGGAGGCCTTGCGGAAAATGGGCTTGGCCCGTGGCGGGTCACTTGAGAATGCGGTTGTGCTCTCCGAAGGCGAAGTGCTGAATGAAGAGGGATTGCGATATAACGACGAGTTCGTTCGACACAAAATCCTCGACTGCATCGGTGATCTCTACTTGGCGGGCGCACCGGTTATGGGCGCCGTCAGCGGTAGCTGTAGCGGACACGCGTTGAATAACGCGTTGTTGCGCTCTTTGTTAGAGGATGAGACCGCGTGGGTTTGGGAGACGATAGAGACGGAAGAGCCCGTCGAAGTCACGACCTGGAACGCAGAACCCGCGATGGTGCCAGCCTAACTCAATTCCTGGCGATTTTTTTTAAACTTCGGTGAAATTGAATGCCTGCTAGCAATAGGCATTCAGGGTGCCGAATGCTATTTATTTTCCCGTAAATAGCGGTATCTTGAAGAGCTTGAAAATGCGGCCGATAGTGGAGCGATGCCTAAAAAGCGTGAACATAAGAAAATTCTTGGAAAATTGATTGCCGTTGTGGCGATTGGATTTCAGGTAATTGCATGCGATTCGATTGATCTGCCGGGTCAATCGGATGGCGAAGAGAAGAAAAAGTTTGCCGATCGCTCCGTGGAAGCACTCTACAACAATGCAATGGATAACCTGCAGGCAGGTTGGCATCAGACGGCGGCGCAGCTTTTCGATGAGTTGGAACGCCAGCATCCGTATTCTGCCTGGGCGACGAAGTCGCAATTGATGGCGGCTTATTCCAATTATCAGCAGGGATCTTATGATGAAGCGATCATCGATTTGGATCGATTTATCGAATTGCATCCCGGTCACCGCGATGTCGGGTATGCCTATTATTTAAAAGCGCTTTCATTTTATGAACAGATTTCCGATGTCGGGCGTGACCAGAAGATGACACAGCTGGCGCTGTCATCGCTTAAAGATATCGTAAAACGGTTTCCCGGCACTTCGTTTGCCCGCGATGCACGGGTCAAGTTGGATCTGACGCAAGACCATCTGGCTGGTAAAGAAATGGAGATCGGTCGTTATTATATGCAGCGCGGCGAGTGTTTGGCGGCGATCAACCGATTCAAGATCGTGATTGAACGCTACCAGACCACGACCCATGTTCCCGAGGCTTTGCACCGAGTCACAGAGGCATATTTGGCACTTGGTGTAACAGACGAAGCGCAAATGGCTACTGCTGTCTTGGGATATAACTACCCCGGTAACGTGTGGTACGAAGCAAGCTACGGTCTACTGGAAAAACGCTCTCTGGCCCCCGCACGCAAAGAACAGTCGTGGTTGAGCTGGATGTGGAACTGGGCGAATTGATGCGCCGATGCTCATTGGGCTTAATGTAAAAAATATAGTCCTGATCGAGCGCCTCGACCTCACGTTCAGTAGAGGTTTGAGCGTCCTGACTGGGGAGACTGGTGCCGGAAAATCAATCCTTTTGGATGCTCTCGGGCTATCGATCGGTGCGCGTGCCGACGCGGGTCTGGTGCGCCCGGAAGAAACACAAGCTTCGGTCATCGCTACCTTCGAGGTGCCGTCAGATCATGTGGCCCGGTCCATTCTGGCGGAAAGCGACATTGAAGATGATGAAGACGTTCTTGTGTTGCGCCGGACCTTAGGCGCGGACGGCCGCAGCCGGGCATACGTGAATGACCGGCCGGTCAGCGTGGCGCTCTTGCGGCGTCTTGGCGAGTCGCTGCTCGAAGTTCACGGCCAGTTCGATGACCGGGGCCTGATGGACCGGCAAACCCACCGCGAAGCGCTGGACGCATTCGGTGGATTAGGCACTTCAGTTGAGAGTGTGTCGACCACTTATGTGACATGGCGACAAGCGGAAGCAGAGTTGAATAAAGCGCGGACCAATGCCGCGGCCCTCGATGAGGAAATTTCAGAACTGCGGCACGCGACCGAAGAGCTATCGGAGTTGGCGCCAGAATTCGGCGAAGAAACGGCACTCGCAGAAAAGCGCACCATGCTCATGAACGCTGAACAACTAGCCGAAGCCGTGAGTGGGTCTATCGCCGAATTAGACGGCGAGGAGATGGCTGCGGGGCGACTGCGCAACGCTCAAAGGTATTTGGAGCGCGTTGTCTCGAAGGCGGGCGGAAGTTTGGACGCCGCCTCGGCGGCGGCGGAACGAGCCCGGGTCGAAATCGAGGAAGTTTTGCATGAACTGCATGCGGCGGCGGCCGATATCGAAGGCGGCGATATGAGCTTACCCGCCATCGAGGGTCGACTTTTCGCGCTGCGCGACGCGGCTCGTAAATACGGTGTAGAAGCGGATGCTCTGGTGTCGCGTCTGGAAGGTTTTCAATCTCGATTGGACGAGATTTCCGACGGCGGCGATCTGATCGCTACTTTAAAGGAAGCGTCGGAGCGAACGCGCTCCGCGTTCCTGGCGTCAGCGGAAGCCTTGTCGTCCGCACGTCGCAAAGCGGCAGGTCGGTTGGACGGCGTGGTTATCGAGGAACTGCCACCCCTGAAGCTTGAGAAAGCGAGTTTTCAGACTGCGGTGGAACCCCTGGAAGAGAGCGAATGGAGTGAGCATGGCTACGATCTGATTGAGTTCAGAATTGCGACAAATCCAGGTTCCTTGCCCGGTCCGCTGGCCAAGATCGCATCCGGTGGTGAGTTGGCGCGATTTATGTTGGCGTTGAAGATCGCGTTGGTAGGTGTCGGTACGGCAGGAACCCTTATCTTTGACGAAGTAGATTCTGGCGTCGGTGGTGCAACGGCTGACGCGGTCGGCGAGCGGTTGGAGCGGCTTGGCGCGGAAAAACAGGTACTGGTCGTGACGCACTCTCCGCAAGTCGCTGCGCGCGGCGACGATCATCTGAAGGTGGAAAAACAAAGCGATGCGGTGTCTGCGGCGACAATCGTCTCACGCCTGGAATCGAGCGAACGCCGCGAGGAAGTAGCACGTATGCTTTCTGGGCAATCGATAACCGACGAAGCGCGGGGGGCGGCTGATCGCCTGATGCGAAGAGAGAACGCATGAGCAAGAAATCCGTCGCGGAGTTGTCCGAGACCGAGGCCCGCAAGGAGCTGGCGCGCCTCGCCATGGATATCGGATATCACGACGCGCGCTACTATCAGGACGACGCACCGGAAATATCCGATGGGGATTATGACGCTTTGCGGCTACGTAACGCCGCGATTGAAGAGCGGTTTCCGGAATTACGGCGCAAGGACAGCCCGAGTCTGAAAGTCGGTGCCGCGCCGTCCGGTGGATTTTCTAAGGTCAAGCACGCACGGCCGATGCTGTCTCTCGGCAATGCCTTCAATGATGATGACGTGCGTGAATTCGTGGCACGTGCACGCAGATTTCTGGGTTTAGAAGAAGATGTCGAAGTGGCGTTGGTTGCGGAGCCGAAGATCGACGGGTTATCGGCTTCTCTGCGTTATGAAGACGGGCGTTTCATTGTTGGAGCGACACGCGGCGACGGTGCCGAGGGTGAGGATATCACGCGCAATCTCCGAACTTTAAACGACATTCCGGCGCAAATTGAGGGTGCGCCGGCGGTGTTGGAAGTTCGTGGCGAAGTCTATATGTCACGAGACGATTTTGTTGCCCTGAACGCCCACCAGGAAGAAAAAGGCGCCAAGCCTTTCGCTAATCCGCGAAACGCGGCGGCGGGCAGCCTTCGTCAGTTGGATCCGTCGATCACGGCGGCACGACCATTGAAGTTTTTCGCTTATAGTTGGGGGGAGATCGGCGCGCTGTTTGCGGAAACACAGTTTGCTGCGCTTGAAGCCTTCGAGAAGTGGGGGTTTTCGATCAACCCGCACTCCCGGGTGTGCCGTACGGTCGAGGAAGCCTTGGCGGTGCATGCCGATGTTTTGGCACAGCGGGCGGAGCTTCCCTACGATATCGACGGCATCGTCTATAAGATCGACCGATTGGATTGGCAGGAACGCCTCGGCATCGTGAGCCGTGCGCCGCGTTGGGCCATCGCGCATAAGTTTCCGGCCGAGCAGGCGGTCACGATCCTCGAGGATATCGTCATCCAGGTCGGCCGCACTGGGGCGCTAACGCCGGTGGCTCATTTGAAACCGATTACGGTCGGTGGTGTGGTGGTCGGCCGGGCGACGCTGCACAACGAAGACGAAATTGCTCGCCTCGGAGTGCGGATCGGTGATCATGTCGTCATCCAGCGTGCCGGGGACGTTATCCCGCAGATCGTCGAGACCTTAACAGATATGCGCTGCGCCGATGCGGTATTAAAAACTTTTGAGATCCTGGATCATTGTCCTGTCTGTGGTAGCCGTGCGGTGCGCGAGGAAGGAGAGGTCGTGCGGCGATGCACCGGTGGTCTCATCTGCCCAGCCCAGGCGGTCGAGCGAATGAAGCATTTTGTCAGCCGCAACGCTTTCGATATCGAAGGTCTGGGCGCGAAACATATCATCACCTTCATTGAAGATGGATTGATTAAGAACCTCGGTGATATCTTCCGGCTACAAGAGCGACGAGATGCTTTAGAGACCCGTGAAGGCTGGGGCCCGCAATCGGCAGATAATCTATTGCTGGCAATCGAAGAGCGGCGTCGGATATCGCTCGACCGGTTTATCTATGCCCTGGGTATCCGACAGATAGGTCAAGCAACGGCACGTCTTTTGGCGAAGCAATATGGTAGCCTCTCGGCCTGGCGCGCTGCGATGGGCAAAGCTGCCGAAGAGCGCGCGGCCAATGCTCAGGAGATGAAGAAGCCGGAACTGGTCGGTGAGGTCTTTGCCGAACTCTGTAATATCGATCAGATCGGCATCAATGTCGCGGATGATTTGGTCGCATTTTTCGCGGAAGCCCATAACCGCGACGTTTTAGAAGATCTAGCGGATGTCCTAGATGTCGAGGGTTTTGTTATCGACGATATCTCGGGATCGCCGGTCGCGGGCAAGACGGTCGTCTTCACGGGAACGCTGGAGACGATGACCCGCAGTGAAGCCAAGGCGCGGGCCGAAGCGTTGGGCGCGAAGGTTGCCGGATCGGTTTCCAAGAAGACCGATTACGTGGTCGCTGGGCCGGGAGCGGGTTCGAAGGCGAAGAAAGCCGAAGAACTCGAAGTGAAGATCCTCACCGAGGACGAATGGCACGCGTTCGTCGGCGCGACTTAAGGACTGGGTAGTCCGGTAATCGCACTTCCTTGGCGATTAGATTTCCCGCGTAGCCGTCTCAAGCCATACCTTTTCCTCATCCGACAAGCCTTCTTGCATGATATCTCGGACGCGGGCGTGATAGGCGTTGAGCCAGTCGACCTCGGACGCTGTCATCAGCGATGTATCGACCAAGTTCAGATCGATAGGCGCTAAAGTCAGGGTCTCGAATTCCAGGGTCGGACGTTCGGCCCCTACCAGCTCGGCGCAAGGTCGCACGACCACTAGATTTTCGATCCGAATTCCAAAGGAGTCCGCTTTGTAGTAGCCGGGCTCGTTAGAGACGACCATGCCGGGCTTCAGCGCAACGCCGCCACCGCCTTTCGAGATACGTTGTGGTCCTTCGTGTACGCCGAGATAGCTGCCTACGCCATGGCCGGTGCCGTGGTCGAAATCCAGCCCCGCCTGCCAGAGCGATGCCCGCGCCAATGTATCCAGCTGCCCGCCGGTGGTGCCCTCCGGAAAACGTGCGGTCGCGATGGCGATGTGACCTTTGAGGACACGGGTAAAGCGGTCCTTCATCTCCGCGCTCGGCGTGCCGACGGCGATGGTTCGAGTCACGTCCGTTGTGCCATCGAGATACTGGGCGCCCGAATCCACGAGATAGAGTTCGCCTTGCCCGATTTCCCGGTTGGTATCGACCGTGGCGTTGTAGTGGACGACGGCGCCGTTCGGTCCGCCGGAGGAAATGGTGGGAAAGCTCAAATCACGCAGAGCGCCCGTTTCGGATCGGAACGCCCGTAGGCGGTCGGACGCGGCGATCTCCGTCAAACCGCCGCTGGGAGCGGTATCCGCGAACCAGCTCAAGAACCGCGTTAGCGCCTTGCCGTCGCGGGTATGGGCAGCGCGCGTGCCGGCGATTTCGACCTCGTTTTTGAGCGCCTTCGGCAGCGTGCAAGGATCCTCGCTGCGCACGATCTCGGCACCTTCGAGCCGGTCGAACACATAGGCTGCGACCGTTTCTGGATCCGCTTTTACCCTGGCTGATTTTGCCGCCAGTGCCTCGATAGTCTCTCCGAAAGAGGCGAGTGGTTGTACCGCCACCGCATTGCCCAAGGTTTCGGTCAGGCCTGGCGATAGCTTCCGTTGATCGACGAACCAATCGACCGAGCCGTTGTCGTGAAGCACCGCATAAGACAGCGGAAGTGGTGTGTGTTGGACGTCGCTACCGCGCACGTTCAACAACCAGGCAATCGAATCCGGAAGTGTCAGGATGGCGGCATCGATACTGTCCTCGGCCAGGGATGCGGCAAGCGACTGTCGCTTGTCGGCGGAAGATTTACCCGCATAGCTGATGTCATGTGGGACGATGGGCGAAATCGGTGCCGCCGGTTGATCGTCCCACACCGCGTCGAGGGGATTGTGGGTGACGGCAACTAATTCGCCGCCCGCCTTCTTGGCGGCCTTGGCGTATTTGTCGATCGAGCTTTGTGCGTGCAGCCAGGGATCGTAGCCGAGCCGCCCGCCATCCGGGAGTGTTGCGGAAATCCATTTATCTGCGGGAGAGTCGATTAAGTGATGCGGCTCGAACGTCTCGGTGATGGTTTGTTGGTGAACTTGCAGCGTATAGCGCCCGTCAATGAAGATGGCGGCGGCGTCTTTTAAGACGATGGCGAGGCCGGCTGAGCCAGAAAAACCTGTCAACCAACGCAATCGCTCGGCGCGTGGAGCGACGAATTCGCCTTGATGCTCGTCCGTGCGCGGCACGATGAACCCATCCAAGCCGTCCTTCGCGAGTTGTTCGCGCAGCTTGTGGACGCGGTCCGTGCTCGGACGAACACCGAAATCGACTTGCTTCTCGCCGGCGATTTGATCGCGGAGGGCCGAGAGTTGTTTGCGAACGGTACCGTTGAGATGAGGCGTGACGAGTTGCATCCACGCGTCATCCGCCGATGATGCGCCGACGACACCTGCGATCAGGGCGCGGACAGCTGCGATATTGCCGTCGGCACCGATGGCTAACAAGTGTGCGGAGAGTACTTCATCGCCTGCATAGTCCTTGTTTGCCGCCATTTTCTGATAAGTCCCTAGACACCTGTGAAGGGCGTAAAGCTAGGGATGCACGTGGGGGACCGCAAGACTAAAGGAAAGCAGGAAGGTTGATGGCAAGCCATGCGTTAAATGCATGTCTGCGATGAGAGTTTTTCATTCAAAAAATTGCGAGATAAGGTGCAAACTCAAGCTTAACGTGCGCGCCGCTTACCTCTTCCCCCCAAAGCGCGTCAGAACAAAGGTCGTCCATCCGTCCAAACCCTCCTTTCGGGCGAGATGGTAGTCTCGACGTTGATAAACGGCGCGCACGGAATTTTCCTGACTTTCGGTAAATCCCGCAAGTATGAGCGTGCCGCCTGGGCGGAGGATACCTTTGATATCTTGCGCCATGTCGATTATGGGCCGGGCCAAGATATTGGCGACGATCAAGCCGTAAGGGCCGTTGCGTTTGACTGCGCCGCTTTTAACGCCACTGCAACGGACGGATCGCACCAAATCAGACGCATTATTGAGCACGGCGTTGCCTCGTGTCGTCGCGACCGAATCGGGATCGATATCGGCGGCCAGTACCTTTCGGCCCCAGCGGCGTGCCATAGCGATCGCGAGAATGCCGGACCCGCACCCGAGGTCGAGGATGTCACCTACGGGGGGGCGGCGCGACAGCCAATCGAGCGCCAGCAAGCAGCCCTTGGTGGAGCCGTGGGAGCCGGTCCCGAACGCCGGTCCGGCATCGATTGCGAGCGTGGTCACGGTCGCTGGAACCTCGCCGTCGTAATGCGTGGGATGAACAAAAAAACCACCAGCGATGATCGGTTGAAATGATTTTTGGTTCTCTGATACCCAATCGATGTCTGGTAGTGCTGACGCATGGACCGTTGGTTCCGGTATGCCCGCGATCTCGGCGGCGAGTGCAACCGCGCCGACGACCGCCATCTCGTCCGGACGGTCGACACAGAACGCTTCCATCCGCCAAATGCTCTGGTCGCTGGTCTCGAAGCTTGAAGTTGCGACAGCAATCAGACTGAAAGCTTGGTCAAAAATATCGACGGCTTCTTTCGGGACTTCGACGACCAGCGTCCATCCGGAAATTCCGGTCATGTCTTCCTCGTTAGTTTCATCAAGGCTTGCCGACGAATTGCGCCATGACCCGTTTGGTCCCGGCATTGTCGAATTCGATGGTCAAATGATCGCCGTCGACGGCTTCGATCGTGCCCATGCCGAATTTCTGATGGAAGCACCGATCCGCGGGCTCGAAACTATCGGAGCGGCCAGCCGGTAAAGCCGTTCCCTCAACAGTTGTCGGTTGATTGCGGCGGCTCTGGAAGCGTTGCCAGCCGGGTCCGCCCACGGTGCTGGTCGCCCAGCTGCCCCCGTCATCGCTCAGGCCGCCAAAATTGCCGTACCCGCCATACTCGCCGACCTCGCTGATCATATCGATCTCGTCTTTCGGCAGTTCGTTGATAAATCGCGATGGAGCAGAGTTTTGCCAAAGATTGTGTATGCGCCGGTTAGAGGCGTGGGAAATGTCAATGCGGCGGCGTGCTCGGGTAATGCCGACATAGGCCAAGCGCCGTTCTTCCTCCAGGCCGTCCATGCCGCTTTCGTCGAGCGCGCGTTGATGCGGGAACAATCCTTCCTCCCATCCTGGCAGGAACACGACATCGAATTCCAAGCCCTTCGCGCTGTGCAGCGTCATCAGGCTGACCATTTCCTCCTGACTGCGCTCGGCATTCTCCATGACAAGGCTGACATGCTCCATGAAACCGGCTAGTGATTCGAATTCTTCCATGGCTGAGATGAGCTCTTTCAAGTTCTCCAGCCGCCCTGCTGCGTCCGCTTGTTTCTTGATCCGCGCTTGCCATAAATCGGTATATCCCGACTCGTCGAGGATTGTTTCAGCCACTTCTGTGTGGTGCGTATTCTCGGTCATCCTACGCCAGCGTTGGAAATCGTCGATGATGGCTGCAAGCGCGCGCTTCGCCTGCGGTCGCAATTCGTCGGTTGCTAGGATGTCGAGCGCAGATGAATACAGAGAGCGACGAGTGGCGCGGGCGATCTCGTGCAAGACTTGCATCGTCGTCTTGCCGATACCGCGCGCTGGTTTATTAATAATGCGTTCCAATGCCAAATCATCGTCCGGTTGCCGCACCACGCGCAAATACGCAATGGCATCCCGAATTTCCTCCCGCTCGTAAAAGCGGGGCCCGCCGATGACCCTATAAGGCACGCCAAGGGTAATGAACCGCTCCTCAAATTCCCGGGTTTGGAAACTGGCGCGTACCAGGATGGCGACTTCATTCAGCGAGGTGCCTTTGGCGTGCATAGCCTCGATTTCCTCACCGACGACGCGGGCTTCCGCTTCGCCGTCCCAGACGCCGCGCACGGTCAGCTTCTCGCCCTGGTTCTCTTCCGTCCACAGGGTCTTGCCGAGCCGCCCTTCGTTATTGGCAATCAGGCCGGAAGCCGCGGCAAGAATTTGCGGGGTTGAGCGATAATTCCGCTCCAACCGCACGACTTGCGCGCCCGGAAAATCCTTCTCGAATTTAAGGATGTTGCCAATCTCGGCGCCGCGCCAGCCGTAGATCGATTGATCGTCGTCCCCGACGCAGCAAATATTCTTCTGTTCTTGGGCCATTAAACGCAGCCAGAGATACTGGGCCACGTTGGTATCCTGATATTCGTCTACCAGAATATAGCGAAACAGGCCCTGGTAATCCTTCAAGACATCGGGCGCTTGGGTAAAGATCGTCAGGCAATGCAAGAGCAGGTCACCGAAATCCGCCGCGTTCAGGGTTTGCAGTCGTTCCTGATATTCTGCGTAGAGGCGGACTGCCCGTCCATTGGCGAAATCACCCGCGTCGCCCACTGAAACCTTATCCGGCGTCAGGCCCTTGTCTTTCCATTTCTGGATCAATCCCGAAAGCGCGCGGGCCGGCCAGCGCTTCTCGTCGATATCCTCCGCCCGAAGCAGTTGCTTCAGCAGGCGCATTTGATCGTCCATATCGAGAATGGTGAAATCACTGCGGAGATCGACGATCTCCGCATGGCGACGCAGGATACGCGCGCCAAGCGCGTGAAATGTCCCCAACCATATGCCGTCGACGGCGCCGCCAATTTGGCTCTCGACCCGGTCCCGCATCTCCCGCGCCGCCTTGTTTGTGAAGGTAACGGCTAAAATTTGATAAGGCCGCGCGCGTCCTTGATGAAGCAAATGGGCGAGCCGGGTGGTGAGGACACGCGTCTTGCCGGTACCGGCCCCGGCCAATACCAGAACCGGGCCGTCCAAAGCCTCAACGGCCGCGCGCTGCGTCTCGTTCAACGAATCGAGATAAAGTGGCGGTGCGGCTCGGCCTTGGGGGCTCGCCGAAACCGTTGATCCTAATAGGGTTACGTCCGCATCTAATGGATCGTTCTGAAGTGGGTCGCTCATAGATTTATTATAGCACGCTTCGCCGTGATGAAACTGTGATCACTTTCCAGTGCGTTGAGCTGCCGTGGGAAGTGAATACGTGTACACTCAACCAACAGACTCGAGAGGTGTACTATGACCCGCACGGCCTATAGCTTGGGGCGACACAAAGCGGTTCTTGTCGCCTGTCAATTGATCTGCGCCGTTGTGTTGAGCGGACAGGTTCTCGCGGCATCTGAGAAAATGGGTGATGTCTTCGGTGCGGTTTTAAAGCTGAACGCGCAAATTCCGGGGGATGCGCGGACGTCGAAATCACTCGGTACGGCCCGCGAAGGTCACGCTGTTGTCATCGATTCGGACGGTTTGGTGGTGACCATCGGCTATCTGACACTGGAAGCCGAAGCGGTTACCCTGATGACGAATGACGGCGAGAAGTACCGGCGGAAATTCTGGCCTACGACCACGATACCGGTTTTGGGCTCGTTCGAGCGCTGCAGCCGTTGAATATAAAGCAGATACGGTTAGGTGATGCCAAACCCGCAAATGACGGGACGGCGGTTCTGGCCGTGGGCTTTGGCGGGACCTAAAACGCAGTGCCTCTGCGGGTTGTCTCGCGGCGCGATTTTTCCGGATATTGGGAATATTTGCTGGAGAACGCGATATTCACTGCGCCGGCCTTTCCGAGCTTTGCCGGCGCCGCGCTTTTCGAGGATCAGGGACGCTTGATCGGGATCGGCTCATTGATTATTCCGAACGCCGGATCGGCGGACAGTCACAGTCCCGGCAATATATTCGTGCCCATCAATGCGGTGAAACCCATCATGGCGGATTTGCTGGATCAAGGGCGCTCTGAGAGACGGCGCAATCCGTGGATCGGTGCCATACGGCCGAGCAATCCCGATTTCTGATCGTACAACGGATCGCTGATGGCGGTCCGTCTGATATTACCGGTGTGGAGGTGGGCGATATTATCGTATCGGTCGGCGGCCAAGCCGTAACGGGGCAGATCGACTCCTATCGTAAAATGTGGTCGCTCGGTGGGCCCGGTATAGCAATTGAGTTGACCGTCCTTAAGTCAGGTTCGGGTGTTAAGACAGTTAGTGTTGCGTCGACCGACCGCTATCGCTGTCTGCGGTTATCGAAAGGAAATTAACCGGCATCATATCCAACGCCGAGGACTTGTGGGAAGGCAATGGCAATTAATCCGACGATCAAACCGCAGATGGCCGGCTGCAGCCAAATCGGCACCGTGCTGCGTTCCATTGCAGTTCGAACACCGACCGCCGATTTCATGAACATGATTGCAACCGCGGCGCTGATGACACCAAGCAGTACGAAGGCCGAGAATTCAAGGAAAGAGGCAACATCTCTGCTGCTGATAATAAAGGTGGGATAGTCACCAAAATAACCGCGTGACGCCGTGGTGCCGGCGACGGAGGCGATCACAACCGGGGTGGAGGCGCCCAGGGCGTAGTGTCCGACGACAACTTCAAGCTTGAAAAACCAACCAGCGATGGGGGCGTCAAACGAGGCGGCGGCCGTCGCCGCGACGCCGCATCCGAGCAAGGTGCGGGCGAGGGAGGGGCCGAGATGAAGCTTCGCCGCAACTCATGCGCCCAATGTGGCACCTAAATGCACGACCGGACCTTCCCGTCCAACCGAGGCATCGGCACCGATCGAAATTGCACTGGAAAGCGCTGATAGGATGCCAGTCCGCAAATTCATTTGGCCATCTTTCAGAGCGTTTGCTTCCATTAGGTCCGCGACGCCGTGGACTCTCCGGCCCGGAAAAAATCTTGACGTTAACAGTCCGACAAGGAGACCGCCGATGGTGGTGGACGCGACGATCTCCCACCACGCGAATTTGTCATAAATGTCGTCGAGGCGGTTGTATTGGGCCTCTAGGGCGATTTCTTGGAAGAAGGTGATGGTTTCGCGGAACAGGACCGCTGACCCTCCGCCCAGCATTCCGATCACGACGGCGAGAATGAAAAGCACCACTTGCTCGTGGCGCACCATTCGGCCAATCCGTCTTAACGGGGTGGCGATGTCGAAGCGCGACAAGACGATGATACGCCCTGGCAGTTGGAACTGAGTTGAGTGTAGAGCAGGGTTCGTCCGCGGAAAGAGAGGCCTCCCTATTCGGCGGCGGAATTCGCGAGTTCGGTTTCGATGATGACCTTGTTTTGGCCCGTGCGTTTGGCCTGATAAAGGCCGTCATCCGCCCGTTGGATGAAGTCGACGAGTGCTTCGGCCGACCGATACTGCGCAATGCCCAGAGAGATTGTGATGGAGCTTAATTCTTCACCGGTTTGCTTCTTCCGAACCCGTTTGCCAGCGATCCCGGTCCGAATCTTCTCCGCCAAGATGCGTCCGGTCTCTAGAAACGTATTTGGCAAGATGACATCGAATTCCTCGCCGCCGTAACGTGTCGCGTTGTCTCGGCTCTTGATGTTGGAGGCGAGCGTGTGCGCGACGAGACGCAGGACGTCGTCACCTGTTTGATGGCCGTAATTGTCGCTGAACGTTTTGAGGTGGTCGATGTCCACTAGTACTAACGACAGCGGCATGCTGTTTTCCATTGCATGCAAGACGGATGTCCAGAGATGAATGTCGAAATATTTGCGATTGGCGATCCCGGTCAACGCGTCGCTCATGGCCTCGCGGCGCACTTCTTCGAGGTTGCGTCGTAAAATGTCCGTTTTTGATGTCGTGCTTTTAAGCCGTTCTTACAAAGCGCGGCTACGGATTAACATCTCGTTGGTTTCAATCTGTAGAGCGCCAGCGACGGATTTGGTCGAGTGAAGTTTCCAATATGGATTTGAAATTTTCCGTGCCATCTGCGCTGTCGGTGAGGAATTGGCTCACTTCTTTTACGGAAACGTCGATTTATTCGCTGGCTTCCTGGATGTGGGCGCCTTCCATGGTAAAACCGAATAATTTTTCGAATAGTTCGGCGCTTTTGAAATTTCCAAATTCTCTGTAATTCGCGATGATTTTATCAATTGCTCGAATGAGGTCTAGCTCGCGGCCGCTCACATAAGTGCACCAAATGGTATAATTTTGCTGCGTGGAAGGAATGTTCCGTTCCATCATCATGCGGAGCGCTTTCTCGCCAATACCGACCCAGCCTTTATGTCGTCCGGATGATCCAAAGCTAAGTCCCAACTCGCCTGATGGTTTTCAAGCACGCAAATTCTATCGCGGCTAGACTATCAGAATCACTGGGATAGCCCGGTTTGTTTTGGTGCTTGTAGTGCTTACGAATCCAACTTCTTCTTCATGCCGATAAGGCGGCCGACGCCTTCGGGCAACGGTAAATCGGCGTGGGCGTCACGAATACTGGCGATCCATTCGGCAATATCGGCGGACATGGGCCCGACCCGGCGCGAAAAAAGGTCGATATGGAGAGAGAGCAGTTCATTGGTCGCCGCGAGATAGCCTTCGGT
>JBMYRC010000043.1:0-29511 GCA_049601975.1 Alphaproteobacteria bacterium
GGGTTGAGTCGAAATAGCCGTGACTTTCACGACCTGGCCAGCCATCTCGCGAAGACGCGCCGCGTCGTTTGTCCGGATTATCGTGGCCGTGGGATGTCAGATTATGACGATGACCCTGTAAACTATCATCCGAAGGCGCTGTTAGGCGACATCAGGCACTTGCTCGTCGCCTGCGATATCCATCATTTCGTGGCAATCGGCACGTCCATGGGTGGCCTTCTCGCCGCCGCCTTGGGTGTCATGGCACCCTCCTCATTGCGTGGTGTCATCCTAAATGACATCGGCCCCGAGATCGGCAATTCGGGTTTAGGGAAAATCATGTCCTACCTAGGCCAAGACAACCCACAAGATAGTTGGGAAGATGCTATCGCGACGCTGCGGGAAATGCTCCCCGGTCTCAACCTGCAGTCGGATAAAGAATGGCGTTCAGCCGCCGAAGGGACTTTTCGAGAAGGGAAGGACCGCAAACTTCACATCGATTGGGACCCGCGAATTATAGAGCCAATGCGTCAGCGAGCCTCAAACGAAGAACTCTGGCAATTGTTCCAATCGCTGAAAACGCTACCGGTGTTAGGGTTTCGAGGCGAATTATCCGAGATATTATCTGCCAAAACCTTCGAACGCATGGCGGCAACACTTCCCGATTTCACAGCGATTACAATTGCCCGAGCCGGGCATACACCTTCGCTTGGCGAGCCCGAAGCCCGCGCCGCAATCGACGCATTCCTAGAGAAGATTTAGCCGAAGTTAACCGGCTACGCTCTTCGCGTTATCAGTCTTTTTGTCAGACGTACCCGTCTCGTCCGTCTTACCCTCAGTCCCCGCTACAATGAGATTAGGCTTCGTCGCTTCCAGGACCGGGCGGGATTCTATCTGTTTCGGATCGATGCGCCGGCACAGGCCTTGAACGAACGCACCAGCTTCGATCGACAAACTGTGGTGATTGATGTCGCCGGTAATCCGTGCCGTCCGCGTCAATTCAACGACACGTCCAGTAATCTCACCCTTTACGGTGCCTGCCACACGAATAATCTCGCCAACCACGCAACCATTCACGACAGCGGAATCGCCAATTGTCAGTAAATCACTCTCGACATCGCCGTCGACAACCCCGTCTATCTGCACGTCACCATCAGTCTTCAAGTTGCCAGAAATATGAAGGTCCGCGCTGATAATCGATGGGACTTTCGGTTTATCCCGCGCTTTTTTGGTCTGTGACCTTGGCTTTGTTTCCGGCTTTCGGGCTTTTGAAAACATGCCTGCCTGCCTTTATAAATTTCAGAGGATCCAACTGCTTTCCATCGAAAAGCACTTCGTAATGCACGTGTGGCCCGGTACTCCGTCCGGTACTGCCTAATAATCCAACTTTGTGACGATGCCCGATTTTTGCGCCCTTGCGCACCGTCACCTTAAACAAATGAGCGTATCGAGTCCTGATGCCGTTCCCGTGATCGATTTCGACCATCTTACCATAGCGGCCCTTCGTTCCGGCAAAGATAATCGTGCCCGGTGCGGTGGAATATACCGGTGCCTTCCGCCAACCAGCAAGGTCGAGTCCAGAATGCATCGCCCAGCGATTAGTAAAGGGATCACGCCGTTTCCCGTAGCGACTGGCGAGATGGTAGTAATCGACCGGAGAAATCAGAGGTATCGATTTCAGAACCGACTTCAGCGCTTCCCAGCGCGCAAGGTGATTTTCGACATCCGTTAACGTTGTCGCCAGCGCCGGTGTCATGGTCGGAGCTTCGCCCTCTCCATTCGCGACCGGACCGCCCTTACCGTTGGGTAGACCACCGGCACGTTCCAAAACCTTAGCAATATCGAGCCCGGCCATTACCAGAACCCGCTCCGCATCCTTGACATTTCCAAGCGTACGATTGCGCAGCTGGTCGAGAGCCGTTTCCTGAGAGCTGTGCAATTCAGCCAACTGTCCGAGCAGGATATTCGCACGTTTGCTGAACGGCATCTCCGTCAACTGAACGTCGCCATCATCGCCGTCGCGACCGCCGGTGCTCTCTTCCAGTTTTGCGATCACACCGTTGAAGTCCGTCTCCAGACCACCAATGCGAGCTTCCGCCGATTGCAGCTGGGTCTCAAGGCGCGACACCAAGGCCCGCAATGCGGAGCGATGTTCGACGACGGTCAATATTTTCAACCGCGCGGTATCCAGTTCCTGTCCCAATTTCGCGACGTCCGCATGCAAACTGTCGCCGCGTGCCCGCGATGCACCCAGATCGTTTTCTAGTTCGCGCTTGCGACGGTCAAGAATGCCACGCTCCTGCACCACCTGCGCATAGCTATCCCGCGCGGTGCTGAGATTCTGATCTAAATTTCTCTTCACTCGGTCGAGCCGAGCAGCGCGTGCCCGCGATTTGACCAGTTGATCTTGCAATTCGCGGATATGGTCCTGCATGGAATCACCGCGTCGCGCGAAACTGTCGCGCTCATATTCAGCTTGCGCCAGCCGCGCTTTCACCTTCGACAGTGAATTCTCCAGCAGGTTCGTTGTCTCAGTCATCTGCTCAAGCTCGATATCCACTTGAGCTAGGTGAATGCGCAAGGATTGACGCGACTCGTCTATCTCACTGAATGGGTTCGATGCTACGGCTCTATCGCCTGCCGACATTTGTTCGGTCAAGCCGACGGCGAGACTGCCCACACCCCCGCCAAGTTCCTTCAGCAGGTATGCATGCTTGACTTGAAGCTTCTTGGTGACCTCAGCGACTTTTTCCTGATAGGTCAGGATTTCATCCAACAGATCGCCATAAGCGACCTCCGAATCTTTAATCTTTCCAATTTTCTGATCGATTATGTCGCGCTGAACTTCCCACAGCGCGGTCATCCCGAACGCCCAACCAAAGAAACAGAAAACCACAATAGAGGAGAAGACTAGCATCTGCCGTGTCAGTCGCAGATAGCGAACCCGCCCCTCGGAGCGCAGAATGATTTCGCGTTCACGGAACGTTTTTTCGAAAAACACACGCACTTCATGCCACGCGGCCTGGAAGTATTGCGCGCTTACCCATTCGGGCAGCCAATCCATCCTAAGCTTCATGCAGCGTCTCTAATCAATGATCGCCAATCGCGCAAAAAAGGGCGTCCTTTTCGATATAGCAGACACAATTACCCATCTCCAAATGTCTACCCACGGAAAAGTAAAGTCTGTCCAAATCGAGTACAACACAAATATGTGAATAGGGTCCTAATTTGGCGATAGCGGGATGCCCTAACCCATTTATTAAAGCGATTTCAGCGGAAAACCCTGCGATTTGATAGAGTGCGAATGCGCTGCAGACGCACAATCCGACAACGGGTACCCAAAGTGGCACTCGAAATCCGAATCCGGTATCTCCGATTCGGCCTTTGAGACGAATGAGCGCTGCGTTCGCCGAGGCGAATACCACGAAGGCCAAAAACGTAGTCATTTGCGCCAATTTAACTAACGGAAGCCATGTGGCGAACACCGCGACGGCAAGCACGATAACCACAGTCGCGAAGACCGCCGTCTGTGTCCAACTTCCCACATTCGTAAATATCTCGTGCAACCAGTCTTGCGCCCCCATGCCATAGAGGACACGCAATCCCATGATTATGTGGATCAAGGCGCCGTTTAGAACGAAGAAGATGGCGATCGCAGCGATAAATCCGGAAGATGCGCCCTTTGTCTCCCGATACAAAAGTGCCAACGGGGCCTCACTTTCGCCGAGCCTCTCGGCCGACAAGCTCAGCACGCCGACGACCGACAAAAATGTATAGAGAACTATAGTTATCATATAGCGTCGCGATGATTGCTCGCAGCAGGATCCGCTCCGGCTTACGGGTCTCTTCCACCACATTGACGATATCCTCAAATCCGAGAAACGCGCAAAAAGCCAAGACCCCGCCGGCAACGATCCCGAGCCAATCATCCGTTTCGAAGGGTGGCATCAACTCCGGCAGCCGGTTGGGTAATTCGACCAATTGGCTTTGCCCACCCCAGATGATTAGCAGCAACTCGCTGATCTCAATTAGTGTCCCGATAGCCGAGATGGTCACCGACTGTTTTATCCCCCAAACTGCTATGCTCCCGAGCCCGATCAATGTCAACCGAATGGCGGGCCAATCGATAATGTCGATGAACTCGAGCAAATACCCCACATATTCGGAGACGATGGTGGCACTCGATACTGTCCCAGCGGCGACGACCAACAGGCCAATCAAGATCGCGAAACGGCGGGAATTGATACCCTCATGCACATAGACCGCCTCGCCGGCGCTCTTCGGAAAGCGCGCCGCCAATTCAGCAAACGTGAAGGCGCTGAAGGCGGCAATAGTGCAGGACAGGATGAACGAAAGAGGTACCCGACTGAACAACCTTGCCAAGCATCAGATACAAACCAGCCCCAATGGTCGTGCCCAAACCGTAGAGGGTCAAAAGAGTTAACGAGAGGCTGCGCCGCAACGGTTTGCGAGTTTTGCTTTCCATTTCCTTACACTAGCACGGCCTCACGAATAACCAGCAAGCTCAAAAAGAGCTGGCTTATAGTAAGCTAGCTTAATAATATGCGTTTATGAAAGATCGTAGCATGTTCGACGAAAATTTGGACCGCAGTCTCGGCTTCCTGTTGAACGACGTGTCGCGCCAAATGCGCAACCGTTTTGATCGCCAGGCACGGGCGCTCGGGCTGACGCGGGCGCAATGGCGGGTGATGATGTTCCTCCGCCGCCACGAGGGCGCCCGGCAGAACGAACTCGCGTCCTTGCTCGAAGTGGAGAATGTCACCTTGGGACGGCATATCGACCGTCTCGAGGAAAGCGGCTGGGTCGAGCGGCGCCCTGATCCGGCGGACCGGAGAGCGTGGCGTCTATTCCTGGCGGAAAAGTCGATGCCGATGCTGGACAAGCTCGCCGTGTTCCTGATCGAGACGAGAGAAACCGCACTGAATGGTTTCTCCAGCGAGGAACGCGAAACGCTGATCGAAACCTTGATCCGAATGAAAACCAATCTTGTCGATGCCGACGACGCGGAAATTTTCGAAGAGAATGAACCGCGCGTTGCTTTAGGAGCTGTCGATTAAATGAGCGAAGAAGCTGAAAACAAAGAGGTACCGGAAGCCGACACGACGGAAGCCGAGAAACCCGAATATTCGAAAGCCTCGCCGCGGCACCGCCGGCGCGCAAGGAACCTCGTTCGCCTCGGACTAATGATCTTGGGCCCCCTCGCCGTGGTGATTGCGGGCAGCTACTACTATGTCATTGGCGGCCGTTTCGTTTCGACCGAGAACGCCTACGTGAAAGCGGATAAAATCGCGATCAGCACAAATGTGCCGGGTCGGGTCATCGAAGTGCTGACCTCCGAGAACAACAAGGTTGAAGCCGGGCAAATGTTGTTCCGCCTCAATCCCGAACCGTTCCAGATCGCTCTTAATCAAGCGACTGCGAAGCTCGACAGTATCAAAGCTGAAATTCGCGAACTCCAGGCCATCTATCGTCAGAAACAAGCTGAATTGAAGATTCAGCAGAGCGATCTCGCGTATTTCAAGACCGAGTATGATCGCCAAGTGAAGCTCAAGAAACGCGGCGTCGTTTCGCAATCGCGTCTCGATGAATCGCGGCGCAACGTCAACAGGACCAAGCAACGCATTCTCGCCATCCGACAAGAAATTTCCCGCGCCTTGGCGCGTCTCGGCGGCGATCTGTCGAAGCAAATTGACGAACACCCGTTGGTCCAGGAAGCTTTCGCTGAACGTGAGCGCATGGCACTGCGCCTCAGCTGGACTCAAATTCGCTCGCCGGACAGCGGCATTGTCACCAATATCTCGCTGGAACCCGGTGAATTCGTGAAGGCAGGCACGCCAATCTTCTCCGTCGTCGCAACCGGCAATATATGGGTCGAGGCCAATCTGAAGGAAACCGATCTCACCCATGTAAAGGTCGGCCAAGATACGAATATCAGCATCGACAGCTATCCCGACCGAATCTGGCGCGCCCGAGTGGAAAGCATCAGCATGGCGACGGGCGCGGAGTTCTCACTTTTGCCGCCGCAGAACGCGACGGGTAACTGGGTCAAGGTGGTACAGCGCATCCCGATTAAGTTCAAGCTGCTCGACAGCCCCTATGATCCACCGCTCCGCGCCGGCATGAGCGTGGTCGTTGAGATCGACACGCTTCATGAGCGCGAATTGCCAGGCTTCATCAAGAGCGCGCTGGCCTGGGTGCAGAAGTAAGGACCCAGTCGGAAACAAACTGCTATTCGCGCACGGACAGTAATGTCGATAGAGAAATGGCCGCGCTTAGTGCTATCCGGACCATCGCATGCCATCGGACCCTTCGCCAAACTCTCCCTCTTCGGTTACCAACGAGATCCTACGGGTCATCCTTTCGCCGCAAGAGCAGGCCTTCATTGAGAGGCGCATCACGAGAGCAAAGCGTCAGCTTTTGTGGGGCGTAGTTATTCCCGTTGGTTATTTCAGCGGATTATATCTATGGGCGAACCTCGGAATTACGTTTGCTGACATTCATCAATTCGTGGCTTTGGCCTTCGTGTTCGCATTTTTCGTCGCATTCGCCATGACCTTGAATTTCTTGTTGGCCGGGACGGTCGATTGGGTGATGTTTACCCGTTACCGTCGGAATCACAGGGAGTTCTTGAGCAGATTTAACAGGAACAAATGACGACGCTGGAAAGATTGAACACTAATTTCAAGCGTCGCATTCCGACCTCTTACAGTATTTGACCGACGGAGCCCAGCAAGCCCACGAGGACGCGAATCTCTTTCTCGAGACGCTGCAAACTCTCTCGCTGACGTATAAGCTCGCCTTCGACGATACTGATTTTCTGGTGCAGGACGATATGCGGGGAGTCCGACTGCAATTGGAGATGATGAAGCCGGCGGTCGATCTTCAGTCGAACAACATCCACTCCACCATCGTCGTCTTCGGCAGTGCCAGCGCCGCCGATCCGGGCCAGGATCCGGACGGTCCGCTCGCGAAGTATTACGGCGAAGCGCGGAAGTTCGCAGCTTTGGCGTCAGCGGCGAGCCAATCGGACAAGCTACGTGACTATGTGGTCGTGACCGGCGGTGGGCCCGGCATCATGGAAGCCGCCAACCGGGGCTCCGACGATGTGGACGCGAAAAGTATCGGCTTGAACATCACGCTCCCCACGAACAACACCCAAACGCTTACGTAACGCCCGAGCTATGCTTCCAATTCCATTATTTCGCCATCCGCAAGATGCACTTCTTAATGCGCGCGCGCCATGATCGCCTTCCCCGGCGGTTTCGGCACCATGGACGAGCTGTTCGAAGCGCTCACGCTCATCCAGACCAAGAAGATTACACCAATCCCGACCCTACTGTTCGGCGAGGACTACTGGCGCAAAATTGTGAACTTCGACGCGATGGTCGACGCAGGCGTAATCTCAGCAGAAGATCTCGATCTCTTCACCTATGTGGAGACGGCGGAGGCCGCCTGGAACACGATCCGTGATTACTACGGCTGGCCGGATATTTATTGACCAGAAGTTACCCTTAAGCGCTTCTAAAAGAAGACGAAGGCGCGAACCACAACATTCTTGCGGCAAGGGGCGTCGATCGGCACCGACGGGTCGATGCAAGCAGTGTGGAAGGACCAGCGGGAGACTGAACCGTCGGTAATCGAATCATAGCATTTCAGCATCGACACCTCGGTCGGCGTCTGTCGAGGCAGCCAGTACCACTCGTGATCAGGGCTATAAGTAAAGCGGGTCGTCTCGCCGACGCGGTCATCGTACACCCTGTAATTATTGATATACGGTTGCTTGGCGAATGAAGGCCAAGCGCAGAGCACAAAAGGAAATTGCTCCACGGTCTCCATCGGCTTGGCGAGGTTGATCGACATGAACCGCCGTGACATCTTCGCGTCGGCCTCGGCCTCCGTGTAGTGCTGCTCGCGCCCAAAATTCCGCAGATTCTTCGTCAGTAATTCGCGGCAGCGTACGCGCCCACTGTTGTCGTTCAAATCATTGTGCACCAGGTTCGCATATCTGGCATTCACGCCCGGATTTTTGGCATCCTGATCCTCGGTGCGATCGCCTTGATATTCCTTATCGAAGACATCGTGATTATAGACGAGGGCATCGGTCGCGCCTGGGAAGAAATCCAGCAGGAGTTGTTCTATTTCCGGATAGAACACCCTTTCGACTTCCGCGGAATCGTAAAAGTTCTCGCATTTCGACTCAATATGCGCCAACGAGACGCCGAGCTTATCCATGGATTCGGGACTGTTCGGCGAGAGACCCGGATAGTACTCGCCAATTTGCCGCGCGTCGCGCATCACCTGCGGGAAATAGAGGCATCGCCGACCGTAATCATCCTCCTCCGCTTGCAGCGCTTCAGCGTCAGCCTTGCGCGCCGGATCCCGCCAGAGCGCATTCGACTTGACGATGGAATAGGTCGGCTCCTCGTAGATGGTATAGCGCAACGGAAGCGCCAAGCCGCCTTCGGGTGCTTCGATGTTGTTCTCGCGAATGTAATCGATGCATTCTCCATATTCGCGGAAGCCAAGTCCCCATTTGGTCTCGACCGGCCCGGGAGGCGCATTGTCGATCATATCAACCACGGACTTACCGCTTCCTGCCGCGATTTGACTGAGCGCATCCCGGATCGCCGCCGCCGTTCCAGCGTCACCATCCTGATCAAACGACATGTAAGACAATCCGCCATGCGCCGCAATCGGAGCCGGTTGCCCCGCCGTCAATTGCAGTGTCGGTACATAGGGCGAGGAACTGGATTCGGTTTCCTCGGTGATACGGTTCTCGGCGACGTCGATCTGATTCATGTCTAGCCCTCGTTTTAGAATACCCCATCGTGGTACATGGGGCGTGGCGTTTCTAGAGTGTGCATGTTCCGTTCACACGCTTGTGCGACGTACTTGTTGCTTGAAAGTTATGATATTGCGCGCCGCTCATCTTTCCAGGACATGAATTCCGATGGGCTAAGCCTACGAATTCACGGCCGTCGCTCTTCTTATCCCTTGTACGCCGCCAATATCTCCGCGCCCGTCGCCGACCACACACTGTCATGGCCCATGATGTGTTCCAGCGCGTCTTCCAACATCTTGATTCGATGCGGCTGGCCGGTGCACCAAGGATGGATCGTCAGAGTCATGATGCGCCCACCTTGGGTTTCCGCCTCTCGGTAAAGCACATTGAAGTGATCGCAAATTTGCTCCGTGAATTCGCGCTCCGTCTGGCTCATATGCAAGATAATGTGTTGATCGCTGATTTCGTGCGTGTGCGGCATCGAGTGGATGTCGCCGGATGACGTCTTGAGCGGGAACGGCATATCGTCGTTGACCCAGTCGGCGACATAATCAACGCCTTCTGCTGCGACGAGGTCGAGCGTGTTCATCGATTCCGAACGGGCCGGTGAAATCCATCCGGTCACTGATTGACCCGACATCTCCCGCAGGATGGAGAGCGATTCTTGGACATACCCGCGCTCCGTCTCGAGGTCTATCTCGCTGTGATGCAATTTCCCCATATCGACGCCGTGAGACATGACTTCCCAGCCCCGCCGCGTGACTTCGTGCATCAAGAAAGGATAGCGCTCCGCGACTTTTGAGTTGAACGCGACGCTGGCCTTAAGATCATACTTATCCAGCGCCTTAAAGACGCGGAAGGCGCCGACGCGGCTGCCGTAATCGCGGGATGAATAAACACGGGGATCCGGATAGGGCGTCGTCGTGCCGCCGGGCGCGACGAATGGTTCTTTCGGCGTATCCATCGGGAAGTATTCCAGCACCGGCACGATCCAGAGCGCAACCTTGGCGCCGTCCGGCCATTCGACCGGATCGCGGCGCGGCAGGATCGACCAATCGTAGCGGTCGTTGTCGATGCCGTAGCGGCGGTGAGGATAGCGGACGTAATCGTCAGACAAGCTCATGCCATCTGCGCTCCCGTCATTCTCGGGGGCCACTCTTTCTTATGCTCCGCGATAGCTTCAACCGCTGCGTCGTAGTGGTGCTCGAAATAATAGTCGGCAATCTCGCGGCTGGTCGTCACCCAAACCTCTTTATGCCCGGTGATGTACTCCAAAGCCTCGGCGAAAGCGTCGAGCCGGAACGGGCGCCCGATCAGGAACGGGTGCGTCGGGATGCACATGACGGAACCGTTCTCGTCCGCTTCCTCTAGCAATCGGTCGAAGAATGCTTTCTGGACTTCCCGGAACTGGCGCGGCGTGACGCGCGGTCCGTTGAAGAGGGTGAAGTCATTCAGCTCTACCGAATAGGGCATCGAGATCATCTTGCCCTTCGGCACATTGAGCGGCACCGGTTGGTCGTCGTGGAAAAGGTCGCAGACATAGGTGAAATCGTATTCCGCGAGCATTGGAATACTGCGCTCCGTATGGGTGATCGCTGGAGTAAGCGAGCCGATAACCCGCTGGCCCGTATGTTTCTGGATGCTCTCGATCACGTCCTCGATATAGGCGCGCTCTTGCGCCTCGTTCATGCCGTAGAGGTAACGGGTGTTGTAAATACCGTGGCTGAAGAATTCCCAATCCCGTTCCTTGCACGCTTCGATGACTTCCGGGTGGTGGTCGAGTGTCGCGACATTGAGGGAGACGCTGCCCCGTACACCGTATTGGTCCATCGCTTCCAACATACGCCAGAACCCAGCCCGATTGCCGTAATCCCGGTGCGAATAATGGATGACATCTGGCAAGGGGCGCGGCATCGCGCGGCGGTGCGGGTTGAGTGGCGGATCGAACTCGTAATTTTCGATATTCGGCGCCACCCAGAAGGCAATCTTTTTACCCTCGGGCCAGGTCAGCTTCGGGCGGTCGATATAAGGCCAATAATCGTAATGTCCGGGATCGCTTTTCATCGCGCTTAGAACTTGAAGCTGCGCCGGATAAACTCCACGAAGCCGCCTCGCTCCAGATGCGAGACTTGCCGCGACTTATCATCGGACCAACCATAGAGTTCCTTCTCACCGTATTTCTCGACCTCGCGTTGGCGGTTCATCGGATTGCGCTCGGCGCGGCGCGCATCGTAGCCGTCGATCTCCGCCTCGAAATTACTGTCGTCGTAACGATCCTTGTGAACCATCACGCGGGGCGGCAAACGCAAGCTGACCCAGGGCTCCCAATCGGGATAGCCGACGCAGAGCCCGGCGACCGGGAAGACGTGGTTCGGCAGTTCCAACATTTCTGCGATTTCCGCGACCGGCTCGCGCACGGCACTAATCGGGCACGTGACGAGCCCTTCCGCTTCGGCGGCCCGAATGAAGGCGGACATCGCTAAGGCCGCGTCGACCGTCGGATTGAAGAACGTATCCAACTCCTCATGCGCGAGCTCCGTGCCGCGCAGCTCACAGACTTTACGAATACGCCGCCCATCGCCACAAAAGACGAGGAACACCGGCGCCTGCGCAATCCACGACATCGACGGAATCAGCTCCGCGACCCGGTCTTTCTTCGCATGATCGTCGACATGCAACACTGCGTATTGCATCAGGTCCGACTTGGTCGGAATCGACAACGCCGCCGCGAACAGCAACTGCAAAAGCTCATCGTCGACCGGCTTATCCGCCCAGCGCCGATGCGAGCGATGCGCCAATTGCCGAGCGATCTCTCCCTCCGCCGGGCGGTCCTTGCCAAGGTCGGTTTTCTCGCCGTAGCGCGCTTCGTAGAGATCGGCCAGAGTTTCGGTCATGTGATTGTCCTTCCTGCGATGTGCCAGAACTATAGCTCAAGCACTAATTCTGGATTCCCGCGATGCGTGCTCCGGAATGACATGAGTGGAATTGTCGCCTGAGACTGCGTAATTGACCGGAAGCACATTTAAGAAACCATCCGCTCCAAGAACGCGCCCATCTCCGCATCGAAACGCTCAGGGTTGTCGATGTTAACCGCGTGCCCCGCGTTTGGCACCACGACCTTATGGCTACCGGCGATTTTGGCCTCCATATAGTCGCTCGCACCGATGAACGGCGTATCGTCGGCACCCACCAACACCAATGTCGGCTTGTCGATGTCGGGGAGTGAGAAGATCACTTCCGAATTGTCGTGTGCCAGCATGCCGCGCGCCGCGTGGGCCAGGCCGCTCGCGTCGCGATGTTTCGCCAACAGAACTTCAAGACGGTCGCCGAACACGGAAAGGCCTTCACTCTCCAAACGCTCTGCCCGTCGCTCGGCCGTCTCGTTCCATTTCAGCCGCGCTTCGTCCTTCTTGAATCCAGGGCCGCAACCAAACAGCATCAAGGCTTCGCAACGCGCCGCGTGGACCCGGTGAAAGGCGAGCGTCGAATAACCGCCGAGCGAATGCCCGCCGATGATCGCGCTCTCCAGGCCGCATTCGTCCAATACCGCTGCCATATCAGCGACCGTGTGTTGCTTCGAGTAGAGCCCGGGATCGTCCGGGTAATCGCTCTCCCCATGGCCGCGCATATCCCAGACGATGATGCGGTAGCGGTCCTTAAATGCCTCGATCTGGCCCTGCCACATCTGGCTGGTGGCGCTGTAGCCGTGGGAGAGCAGAATGGTCGGCCCCTCGCCGTGATCCTCGTAATAAAGCCGCACGCCATCGCGTGTCAGATACGCCATCCCTACCCCTCCACTTCATAGCCGAATTCTTCCGCCGACACCGTCAACCAATGCCACATATTCGCCGAGTAGCTTCGCGGTACGT
The DNA here is from genome assembly GCA_049601975.1 of Alphaproteobacteria bacterium. Taxonomy (GTDB): domain Bacteria; phylum Pseudomonadota; class Alphaproteobacteria; order UBA8366; family UBA8366; genus UBA6544. Next base: position 12,652 of record JBMYRC010000043.1, read on the forward strand.
AAAGTTCGAAAGCTTCCGGACCGACCCTATGCAGCAACACGCCCGCATGTTCGACCATTGTGTGGGCGATGGCCTGTACGGGAAACGCATCGGTGTGCAGATCGACCGCGATACCTTTTATCAAGACACTTCGGGCTGCCTCGCCCTTGAGACGCAAGATCGTCCGGCTGTCCGAGAGGTCGAGCAGCATCGCGTCCTCATCCGTCGCGACACCGTCGAAGCGCTTCATTAAAGCCGGGTCGTCGGCGGTAAACCACAGCCGCTCCGCTCCCGTCCAGATCACCGTCACCGTGTCGGCGACACTGGCAATACCGAATGCGTTCGGAACGGTGCCACCCGCCGCAGCTGCAAGGCCCTTTGAGACGCTATCAAACGTGTCAGGCCACCCTGCCACTTGGACGATAGAACGACCGCGCACTTCGGAGAGTGTGACGCTGGGACTGTCGCCCGCGCCATAGCGGCCCGGTTTGATGTGACTGGCGAGCTGGGAGCGGGCTTCAAGCATGCTTTTCGCTCCCGTCATTCTCGCGAAGGCGGGAATCCATTCGGCAAGTCCAGTCAATCTGGATTCCCGCCTTCGCGAGAATGACAATGGAATTAGACCTAACCACGTAACTTCTCCCCGTCCGGATCGACGAAATGCGGGGAGACAACTTCGACTTCGATGTTCTCTCCCTTCACCGTGCGGCAGGCGAACATGCGTGTGCCGTGCCGCTCCGTACCGTTAGAGACCAAGGCTAAGCCGATGTAATGGCCCAGTTCCGGGCTATAAGAGACCGACGTGATGTGACCTAACACGCCCGCCGCCGAAGGGTCGGCCGTCAATTCATCGAACGATCCCACATCGCGCACCGGGCGGTCGTGCGGATCGAACGGCGTCTCACGGATCAAGGAGCCGGAGTTGAGATTGAGGGAGCGGTCGACCGGAATGAGGCCGACCAAACAGTCGCGGCTCTCCTCCAGCAAAGCCGGTCGGTGCATCAGCACGCTGCCGACATAATGCTTCTTCTTGCTCGCCATGCGGCCGAGCCCGAGATCTTCCATACTCGTCTTGCCGTCCAACTCCGGCCCGGCGACATGGCCTTTCTCGATGCGGAGTGCGGCCATCGCTTCGGTCCCATAGGGCACAACATCGAAGGCTTGCCCGGCGTCCCAGACCCGCTCCCATAGTGCGTGGCCGTAGTCGGAGGTAGTGTATATCTCGTAGGCGAGTTCGCCCGAAAAACTGATACGAAAGATGCGTACCGGCGCGCCGTCGAGCGTGCCTTCGCGCACCCCCATGAAGGGCAGCGCTTCGTCCGACATATCGATGTCTGTGCCGAGCGCGGCCAACAGCTCGCGGCTTTTCGGCCCGGCGACGGCAATGCCCGTCCATTGATCGCTGACCGACGTGAGATGCACCCGCAGCTCCGGCCAAGCCGTCTGCAGCAGCATTTCCATATGCGCCATGACCGGTCCCGCGTTCGCGGTCGTCGTGGTCATGAAATAGTGATTCTCGGTTATGCGCGACGTGGTGCCGTCATCAAAGACCATGCCGTCGTCGCGCATCATGATGCCGTAGCGCGCACGGCCCACCTTTAGGCTCGAGAACATATTAGCGTAGACCCGGTCGAGGAATTCCCCCGCGTCCGGCCCCTGCACATCGATCTTACCGAGACTGGTGACATCGACGATGCCGACCTGCTCGCGCACCTCTTTCGCTTCCCGGCGATAGGCCGCGTGAATGTCCTCGCCGTCTCTTGGGTAATAGCGAGGCCGCATCCAAAGGCCCGCTTCGACCATCACCGCGCCGTGCTCCTCGTGCCAATCGTGGATCGGCGAGAAACGCTCCGGCACGAAATTGCGACCGACTTCGCCGCCCGCGACCGCCCCCAAAGCTGTCGGCGTATAGGGTGGACGGAATGTCGTCGTCCCGACTTCCGGGATGGAAAGGCCGCGCGCTTCGGCCATCAACGCTAGGCCCGCGATATTCGCCGTCTTGCCCTGATCCGTCGCCATGCCGAGCATGGTGTAGCGTTTTAGATGCTCGACCGAGACATAGCCTTCACGGTGGGCCAGTTCGATATCCTTCGTCGAGACGTCGTGCTGAAAATCGATGAACGCCTTTCCCATACCACCTTCCGGCTGGGGCACCTTCCAGAGCGCGCGGCTTGGCACTTCGTCCGTCCAGTCACCGGTGCTACCACCAACCGCTTCCTGGTTCGGGCCCAACAGATCACCGGGCAGGAAAGCCTGTTTAGTGTCGTCGTATGTGGGGCGCCCGCCCTTATGGCTCATCAAGTGGACGACCGGCGACCACCCACCCGAGATCGCCAAGAGGTCACAAGAGATGCGGCGCATCGGACCCGAGAGAGCTTTCCCATCCGATGATAATGCCGCGATCTCAACGGCGCGCAACTTTTGCCAACCTTTCGCCCGTTGCACCACCATCCCAGACAAAATTTCGATACCGGAGGCCCGAGCCTCTGCCGCTAACGCCTCAGGCACATCGCTGCGCGCGTCGACCAAGGCGGTCACGTTCACACCGGACGATGCCAAGTCGATGGCTGCTTGATAGGCGCTATCGTTATTAGTGAAGACGACCGCGTTCCGTCCCGGCAACACGCCGAACCGCTTCACATAGCCTTGCGCCGCCGAAGCCAACATGATGCCAGGCAGATCGTTGTTGCGAAATACCAGTGGGCGCTCCAGCGCACCGGTCGCGAAGACGACGCGTTTGGCACGCACGACCCAGGATCGTTGGCGCGGCTGTCCTTGGGGCGGCACCGGCAGATGATCCGCCACCCGCTCGACCAACGCGAAGGAATTGCCGTCATACTGACCGAAGGCCGTCGTCCGGGTCATCACCGTGACGTTGTCCATTGCCGCCAGCGCATCGGCATCGGGCGTCGCCTGGCCGGTATTAGCGGCACTGCCGCCGAGCCACGCCATTTGTTCCACCAGCAAGACACGATTGCCCTTCTCGCCCGCCGCGCGTGCCGCCGCCAATCCTGCGGGGCCGGAGCCAACGACCAACACATCGCAGAAAGCGTGGGCGCGTTCGTAGCGGTCGGGATCGGGTTGATCGGGCGCGATGCCCATACCCGCCGAACGCCGAATAATACGCTCGTAGACCGGCTCCCAGAATGATGCCGGCCACATGAAGGTCTTGTAATAGAAACCCGCGACCAAGATCGACGACAACAGATCGTTGACGCTCATCACGTCGAGGCCGAGCGACGGCCAGCGGTTCTGGCTTTCGGCCACAAGCCCGTCGTAAATCTCCACCATCGTCGCCGGTACATTCGGCTCCCGCCGAGCACCCTGACGCACGGTGACCAGCGCATTCGGCTCTTCGGGTCCCGTTGCGAACAAGCCACGCGGTCGGTGATATTTGAAACTTCTGGCGAGCAAGCGAACGCCGTTCGCCATCAAGGCAGAGGCCAGGGTGTCTCCCGCGCAGCCTTCGTAAGACCGTCCATCGAAGGTGAAACGAAGGGGTTGGCCCCGGTCCACGGCACCGCCGTCGGCGCGACGGAATTTTTGCCCGGCCATCTCAGACACCTCCGCTCGAGGACGGCTTCGCGAATGTCACACTCGACACTTCATGCGTCACCGTATCCCGCTCAACCACTAGCCACTGACGGCAGCCGAGCGAATGATGCCAATATTCCGTATGCGCGCCCTTTGGATTGTCGCGGATGTAGACGAAATCTAACCACGCCTCCATATCGCTCGACCCGTGCTCGGGTCGCCTTTTCGTGGCGTCACCCGCGTAGGTGAATTCACCATGGTCACGCTCACCGCAGAAGGGGCACTTGATCCTGATCATCGCCCGCTCCCTACTGAGCCCAGGGGTACGGCCCGGCACCCCGCTCTTCGATGAGGTGACCGGACGAGAACCGCTCGATGGTGAACTTGGCGTTCAGATCGTGCGGGCGGTCTTGTGCGATCGTGTGGGCGAAGCACCAACCCGACGCGGGGGTCGCCTTAAACCCGCCATAGCACCAACCGCCATTGATAAAGAGACCCGGGATCGGCGATTTCGCGATGATCGGGCTACCGTCCATGGTCATGTCCATCACACCGCCCCAGTGGCGATGAAAGCGGAGGCGCGACAGGCTCGGCATCAACGAGACGCCCGCCGCCATGACGTGATCGATCAGCGGCAGATTGCCGCGCTGGGCATAAGAGTTATAGCCGTCGAGATCACCGCCGAAGACCAGCGTGCCCTTATCCGATTGGCTGAGGTAGAAATGCATCGCCCCGCAAGAGACAACGATATCTACCAATGGCTTGAGCGGCTCGGATACAAACGCCTGCAGCACATGGGTCTCAATGGGAAGCTTCAACCCGGCTTTCTCTGCCAGATGCCCCGTATGGCCCGCAACGGTCGTGCCCACCTTCTTCGCACCGATGCGCCCACGTGTGGTCTCTACACCGACGATCCGCTCGCCCTCTTTCACGAAGCCTAAGACTTCGCAATTTTGGATCAGGTCAACGCCGTAGCTATCCGCTCCCCGCGCATACCCCCACGCGACCGCGTCGTGGCGCGCGACCCCGGCGCGGTCCTGCCAGAGTGCGCCATAAATTGGAAACCGGGCACTCGGTGTATAGTCGAAATAAGGTGCGATCTTTTGCACTTCTTCGCGGGTGAGGATATCCGCGTCGATGCCATTGGCGCGCATGGTGTTGCCGCGTTTCGAGAGCACCGTCATGTTCGCATCGGAATGCCCGAGATTAAGCTGGCCCCGCTGCGAGAGCATGACATTAAAGTTCAGGTCTTGCGACAAGCCTTCCCAGAGCCGCATGGATTTCTCGTAGAACAGCGTATTGCCGGGTGCGAGATAGTTGGAACGCACGATGGTCGTGTTCCGCCCCGTATTGCCACCGCCGAGATAGCCCTTCTCCAGCACCGCGACATTGGTGACCCCATGCACCTTGGCCAGATAGTACGCTGTCGCCAACCCGTGCCCACCGCCGCCGATGATCACCACGTCATATTCCGGCTTGGGCTCCGGGTCGCGCCACATGCGCTCCCAGTTCTTATGACCGGTGGCGGCGTTCTTCAACAAACTGAATATGGAATATCGCGACACGCGCTGGCCTCGGACGACGGTTGGAGAAACCCTGCCTAGTGACTTAGACTCATTTCCAGGCGAAACCAAATTTTACAGTGCATTTGCCGGGGAGCAAGACCATGAGTGACGACAATATCTTCCAACCACCAGATCACACGCTCTACCCGCGCTATACAGGTATCCCAACTTTCATGCGGGTGCCCTATGTCCAGGACGTCACGCAATTGGATATCGCCATGGTCGGCGTGCCCTTCGACAGCGCCGTCACCAACCGCCCTGGCGCGCGCCACGGCCCCCGCGAAGTGCGCAACCAATCGAGCCTGATCCGCCGGGTCCATCACGTCACAGGCATGAATCCATACGACCTGTGCAAAATCGGTGACGCAGGCGACACGCCGGTCAATCCGGTCAACCTGATGAAATGCCTCGACCTCATCACCGAATTCTACGAGCCGATCGCGGCGGCTGGCGTCACCCCCCTTTCCGTCGGCGGCGATCATCTGATCACGCTGCCGATCTTCCGCGCCATCGCCAAGGACGGCCCGGTCGGCATGGTGCATTTCGACGCCCACACGGACACGGCGGACGAAGCCTACAACGGCGAGAAATTCCACCACGGCACCCCTTTCCGCCGCGCCGTCGAGGAAGGCCTGCTGGACCCGAAACGGGTCATCCAAATCGGCATAAGAGGCTCAACGTCAGGCGGCGACTACCACCAATTCTCCCACGACAGCGGCATGCGGGTGATCTATATCGAGGAATTCTTCGAGATCGGCGTCGACAAGGTCGTCGCGGAAGCCCGCCGCGTGGTCGGCGACGGCCCGACATATGTGAGCTTCGACGTCGACGGCCTCGACCCGGTCTACGCGCCAGGCACCGGCACACCCGAAGTCGGCGGCTACACCACCCACGATGCGCAGCGCATGCTGCGCGGCCTCAGCGGCTGTAACCTGATCGGCGGTGACGTCGTCGAAGTCTCCCCGCCCCTCGACCCGACCGGCAACACCGCGTTGGTGGGGGCCACAATGATGTTCGAAATCCTATGCCTCCTCGCCGAGGCCCGCACGTCCAGTTGACCATCGTGTATCCCTCTTACCCAATTCCGTCATTCCGGAGCGCGAAGCGAACCTGGAATTAGTGCCTGAGCCTATCTAACAGTTGGAGCCGTTGACGGATAATCTCAGGCCATAATTCCGTGTCTGGTCATGGTCCATCCCGGAGTGACGACGTTAAATCGGTATACAGGTTTGTTCTTCAGCATGGCTTGGGTAACAAAGCTTCATCTCGATCCGCTTGGCTAATCCGCCCAACGGGGTGTTGATGAGGCGCAAACAAACCGTACATCAATTCTATCGTCACATTGCGGGGAAAATGTCATGAGCTACCAGCATATCGAGGTCACGCCGATCGCCGGAGCGTGCGGAGCGGAGATTAGCGGTGTCGATCTGTCCGAGGACCTCGACGAACAGCGGATCGGCGAAGTGAAGCGGGCCTTTCATGAAAACCTAGTGATCTTCTTCCGCGACCAGGACATGACGGAAAATCAGCACAAGGCATTCGGCGCCCGGTTTGGCGAGCTGAACATTCATCCACGTTATGTGCCGCTCGAGGGGCATCCGGAGATATTTCCAATCCGCAAGGACCCGGAGCATACCAAGATTGTCGGCGGCAGTTGGCATCAAGATCTCACCCATCTGGAGACGCCACCCCTTGGCTCGATCCTCTATGCGCTCGACGTCCCGTCGGTCGGCGGCGACACGTTGTTCTCCAATCAATACCTGGCCTATGAAAGCCTGTCGGACGGCATGCGCGATATGCTGGACGGGCTGACCGCCGTGCACGACAACCGAATTCAAGCGCCGAAAGCCACAGAAGCGCGCAACGCCAAGATGACCAGCAAGCTGCGCGACGATCCCGAAGAGGAAGACGAGCCCGATATGGAGCACCCGGTCGTCGTCACCCATCCGGAGACCGGGCGGAAGGCGCTGTTCGTCAATCGCCCGCGAACGCACCGCTTCCGGGGCATGACCGAGGAAGAGAGCAAACCGCTGCTTCAATTCCTGTTCGACCACAGCCACCGCCCGGAGTTCACCTGCCGCTTCCGTTGGGAGAAAGGCTCCGTCGCCTTTTGGGACAACCGCTGCTTGATGCACAAGGCGCTGAATGATTATCCGGGGCACAAGCGCTACATGAACCGGGTCACGGTCGAGGGGACACGGCCGATATAAATATTCTTTGTTGCCCAGCCGAAGAGCCGGGATACAGCGCACACGCCAAGGACCGGAACTGGCTGGGTCCCGGATAACGCTGTCGCGTTTCCGGGAAACGATGTGAGGGGGAAGCGGTATGGGATACCTGCATCATGACTGAACCTTCCCCATCGATAAAACCCGGCTCGGCAATTGCCGCGGCATTACTGTTCAATCCAATGCTGGGGTCGCTCTATGCGTGGAGTGTTTTTCTCGGACCGCTCGAAGTGGAACTCGGCGTGCCACGTTCGGAAATCAGCACGGTCTTTGGGGTCGCCATTTTCGGCCTGACGGCTGGCCTGGTCTGCGCACCGATGGCGAACAGCAGAGTACCGACCGCATTGCTTCCCATCGTCGCAACGCTGCTGTGTGTCGGCGGATTGGTCATCTCCGCAGAGGCTAACTCCTTACTCATGCTAACCGTCAGCTATGGCGGCTTGTTCGGTTTTGGCGCGGGTTTTGGATACAGCGTCACGTTGCAACTCATCAACCGAGCACTCGCCGACCGCAGAGGCCTCGCTAATGGATTGGGGCTAGGTGCATTTCCCATCGGCGCGATTGGCTTCTCTCTGATCTTCGGCATGATTATCGAGACGGTTGGCTCCCGCAGCATCTTCCTCGGCACCGCCATTCTCTTCGCCGTGGGTGGATTGATGGCGGCGTTCCTGACCCATCGCTCCGGCATTCGCTTCGACCGTGTAGCGGATATTGTCACGGAGAGGGCTGAGTTTCCGCGGATACTGTTTCCCCTCATATGGCTTGGTTTTTTCCTGGCGGCCGCGGGCGGCGTCTTGGCGATTGGGCACGCCGCCGGCATTCTGACGAGCCGGGGCGGCAGCGCGATGATCGCGGTTACCGGCGCCGTCTTCGTCAATATCGGCAATGCCGGAGGACGCCTCGGCGCCGGTTGGGCCTGTGATTATTTTTCACCCGGCACAGTCGCCACCATGGCCCATCTTTCGGCACTCATTGGTTTTCTCATCATTATATTCTTGCCAGGCCCAATCGCGGCCCTTGTCGCAGTTGCTTTCGTGGGCCTCAGCTATGGGATGGCTTCGGGGGCATATCCTTCCGCCGTCTCGATCTTCTTTGGGATCGAACGCTACGGGCGCAATCTCGGCATCTTGATCACGGCCTGGGGTGTCGCGGGATTGATCAGCCCTTGGGTTGGGGGATGGCTGTTCGACCGGACCGGCGATTACGTCTTAGCAAGCATACTCGGCGCGGTATTGGCGATAATCGGTATTGTCGTGAGCATGAATATTCGCGCGCCAACATCTGGATCGTCACGCTAAATCGGCGCGTCGCCTTTTAAGGTCGTGCGGTGCATATAGCGCCGCTGCGGTAGAGCATAGTCGCCGATGGCGATGTGCTGGCAGGGAATATTGTCCCACATCAACAGGTCACCTTTGCGCCATCGATGGGTATAGACGAATTCCGGGCGTTTGATATGAGCCCACAATTCCGACAACAGGGACTCCGCCTCTGCCGTTGGAAGCCCCTTGATGCTGAAGGTATGCCCCTCGTTCACATAAATATTTTTGCGACCGGTGATCGGGTGCGTGCGCACCACCTTATGCGTGACTGATGGGACTTGCTCCTCTTGCGTCTCGTTGAGCTCGGCATCGGGGTCGAAATCCTCGTTAATTTTCTTGAACCGATGGGCGAGGCTGAACTCCGCCTCTAAGTTCTCGATCCGCGCTTTCATCTCGTCCGGCAGTGCGTCATAGGCGACGGCCGCGCTGGCGAACCGTGTCTCGCCGAGAGGTTCGCCCTTATCGTCGTGCGGAATCTCAATTGCATAGAGCAACGATCCCCGGCTCGGCTCCACTGCATAAGAAAGATCGGTGTGCCAGTAGCGGCCCGCATCCGGTACACCGATATTGCGACCCTCGTCCTCCACATTGGAGACGACGAGGATTTCCTTGTGTTCCGGGTGCAGGTACTGATCAAGCACGTGAATTTCGAGGCCGCCGAAGCGGCGGCTGAAACCGACATGCTGTTCGGGCGAGATGTCTTGATCCCGGAATAACAGAACCGAATGCTCGTTATACGCTCTCTCAATTTCGGCAAAATCCGCATTGCTTAAGGCTTTCGACAAGTCGACGCCCCGGACTTCCGCACCGAGTGCGGCGTCGAAAGGGTGGATGGTAACCATCATGCCCCCTCCCCTGCTCACGCATTCTCCAGGCAATAACGCGCGACTTCTTCGTGGGTCCCGAACCAGACACCGTCGTGCCCCTTAATATGATCGATCAAACCATCGAGTATCCGCATGCGCGAGCGATGGCCGATCACATGCGGGTGCATGGTAATCAGACAAAGACCGCGCTCAGTATAGGCTCCGTCGAACTCCGCCTTGAAAATATCGAGCACATCGAAAGGCGATGTGTGCGGGCGGGCCGTGCCGCGCCGGTCCATGCTCATATACGGTGCGTCGTCCTTGATCCATTCGACTGGCAACTCGACGAGACCCGTCGGTTCACCGTCTTCCAATAATTCGTACGGCTCGTCATCGGCCATCAACGATGAATCATAGAGCAATGCCATTTCGCGGCAGATTTTCAGCGTATAAGGCGTGAAATCCCAGGACGGTGTCCGCATGCCGACCGGGCGTTTACCCGATGTCCGTTCCAAAACGTCGGCCGCGCGCATCATGATGTCACGCTCTTCGGTCTCGGTCAGGTCGCTGTTGAATTCGTGTATCCAGCCGTGAATACCGACTTCATGACCGTCGTCGACGACCGCTTTCTGTTCTTCGGGATGCAGCTCCGCGACCACGGCGGGGACGAAGAAGCTCGCTTTAATATCGTTACGCGCCAATGTTTCACGGATACGGCGTATGCCAACTCGGCTGCCGTACTCGCCCTGACTCAACTTGCCAGGTGACGATTCGCCGAAGCGCAACGTGCTCGATTCATGATCGGAATCAAAGGAGAGCGCCACCGCGACTTTTGCACCACCCGGCCATTCCTTCGGCTTCAAGGATCGCCCGGCGCGCACCTTATTGACGATCCCGCGCCAACTCTCTTCCGGCCAGCGCCAGGGGGCATCCGCATTCGCTTGATCGTCGGGCATCGGGCGTCTCCTTGTAAGCGTTCTCTTATCAATATCACTGCATTCCAAAAAAAATCCACCGGTTGGGGAATAAACGGCGTTTTTGAACGTTTATCTAATATAGGACGTTCCCGTCCACCACTAACCAACTGCTTCAAGGAGAATGAAATGTCTAAATTACTGGGTCTCACCGTCGCCGCAATGGTTGCCTTGCCAGCTTCGAACGTCATGGCCGACGCGATGAAGAAAGATGCCATGATGAAAAAAGACGGCATGATGAAGCACAAGAAATTGGCCAAAGCTTCCAAGGCGGCCCTTGAGGCATCGGGAGTTCTAAAACGCTCGGTCGCGACCAATACCGTGGATGCCAGCACATTCTACCCCGCCGAGGATTACCATCAGAACTACTATCGCACTAATCCCTTGAGGTATAAATTCTATCGCTTCAATTGCGGGCGCGATCAACGCATCACTGATCTTTGGGGCAACGAAGCATATAAGAGTATTAAAAAACATTAGGAACCTCAGCGGAAGACACTCCTGATTTCTCCGGCCAACATCACGACCATTTGTTCCCACGCAGGCCCGTTCGCATTCCATTTCCATCCAGCCATTCACTAAGCTGTACAACTGTATTCTGATTGAGGGGAACGTCACTTGCCAAGCGTCGGGGGACACACGGAACGGCAGCCACGCATCATGATCGTCGATAACGATGGCATCCTGCGAGATAATATTGCCGAAATATTATCCGAAACTGGGTACGAAATACACCAAGCTACAACCGGTGAGGAAGCCGTGAATCTCATCGCCCTAGAATCCTTCGACCTCATCGTCACCGATATCTTTATGCCCGACATCGATGGGATCGAACTCATCCGAAAACTCCTTAAAGGGGACAATGCAACCCGCGTGTTGGCGATAACAGGACATTCCGGAGACGTCGATCATCTTTAAGTCGCCGAAGCCTTGGGCGCCCGCCACACTTTGCGCGAGCCTTTCCGCAGCCAGGAATTACTGTACGCCGTTACGCAATGCTTGTGCGAGCTATCAATACCACTCAAAGCATCCTGACCCGGCACCAAGGCCGTTTGAAATTCGTCCCTACAATTGCGATCAATCGCAGCGCCTGATAGCGTGACATTCACAAATGGAATGCACATTTCGGGGAATTATCGGATGCCAAACGCGATTGACGAAGTGATGGCAGTTCGCGGGAAAGGAATGCCCGCAAACGATCAAATGAAAATCACCGGGGCAGACCCGGTCTTCTCCACGAAGTTCAAGATCGGGGAGACCTGCGCCGCCGTCATCGCCGGGATCGGCACAGCGGCCTCCGATATTTGGGAGCTGAAAACCGGGCGTCCCCAGAGCACAGCCATCGACGTGCGCCACGCCGCAGCGGCTTTGCGCAGCACCGGCTATATGCAGCAACCAGGTCCCGATGGCGTCTTCGCCGAGATTCCTCTCGATGATCACAACGACATGCGCCGTATTACACAGCCGTGGCCGACGAAGGACGGACGCTGGTTTTTGCCACATTTCGGCCTGTCGAATTTGCGCGACCGGGTGCTCGGCGTGCTTGGGTGCGAACCAAACCCCGATTCCGTCGCCAAGGCTGTCTCTCAATGGGATGCAATGGATTTGGAAGCTGCCATTGACGAGGCCCGTGGGTGTGGTGGCATGGTTCGAACTAACGAAGAATGGATGGCGCATCCGCACGGCCAAGCTTTGGCAGCGAAGCCCATCGTCGAGATCATCAAGATCGCCGATAGCGATCCAGAACCCATGCCGGCGGGCGACCGACCACTCTCGGGCATCAAGGCGCTCGATCTTACGCGAATATTGGCGGGTCCCATCGCGGCGCGAACGCTAGCCGAACACGGCGCTGACGTTCTAATGGTGACGACCGAGGGGCTACCGCAAATTCCCCATCATGTGATGGACACAAGTCACGGCAAACGCAGTTGCTACCTGGATTTAAAGAATTCGGATGACGCTGCGATTCTCAAAGAGCTAGCCAGTTCCGCTGATGTGTTCTCGCAAGGCTATCGCCCCGGCATCATGCAGAAGCTGGGCTTCGGGCCGGAAGAATTGGCGGCGCACCGACCGGGCATCGTCTATGTCTCGATCAGCTGCTTCGGCGCGGACGGTCCCTTCAGCCATCGCGCCGGATGGGAGCAAGTCGCGCAGACCGTTACCGGCATCTGTCACGAAGGCCTGCCCGACCGGCCGGCGCTCCTGCCCGCCGCCGCATGCGATTACACAACCGGTTATCTGGCGGCATACGGCGTGTTATTGGCCCTCGCTCGCCGCGCCGTCGACGGCGGCAGCTATCACGTCCGGGTATCGCTCTGCCAATCCGGGATGTTGATTTACCGCCAAGGCAATGTCGCCTTCAATGAGCTCGAAATGGATTTGAGTGACGCGGAACTCGATACCTTGCGCATTGAAACGGCACCCAAAGTCGGCCCACTGCGTCACTTGGGCCCGGTCCTTCAATTAAGCGAGACATCACCGCGCTGGGTGCGGCCGACACCGGTTCTCGGGGGTGACAGGTCGGAATGGCTCGATGACGCGGATGCCGCGGTCGCAGCTGAATAAAATTCAGACCTCGGGGTCGCGGCAGCTCAGGATTTCGTGGATGCGTTTGGGTGTGATGACGTAGCCGCGAAAACTGCAGCGCCAGAGTTCCACGTTCTCCATCTCCACATTCGATAGGTTCGTGATGCGGAGATCGGCATGGCTGAGGTCGGCGTTCGAGAGACGCCCATTATGTAGATTGGCGCTCACAAAGCTCGGATCAGAAAGATTCGCTCCGCGTAAATCGCAGCCCTGCAAGTCGGCGCTGTCGAGGTCGGTGTTATGCAAATCCGCATCCCGCAAATCTCGATCGCGAAGATTCGCCCCGGTCAGGTCACCGCGCGACAGATCGGCCCTCTGCCCGGTGACCACGTCTTCCAGCCATTTCTATTGCTCTGCAACGACGACGTCGATATTTATTTCGTCAAATTCTTCCGAAATGGCACTCTACTTAGTTATAATCCACTATCGACGGTTCCCGCGTGGGATCAAGACTACTGAGCCGGTTTTCAATTCTCATCGGAGACAAGTATGCCACGTTTAGAGACCCGCCCCTTGCAGAAAAATCTCGGCACGGAGGTTTTAAATATCGACCTTGCAGGGCTTGACGATGAAACCTTCAGCCTCGTCCGTCAAGCATGGCAGCGGGACCCGGTATTGCTCTTCCGCCGACAAAGCCTCACCGAGGAAGACTTGCTCGCGTTCAGCAAAAGGTTCGGCTCCCTCGATCTCGATACGATCAAGGACATCAACACGGATGATCCCGCCGCCGATGACAGAAACCCCGAACTCTTCTTTGTCTCCAATCTTCACTTTGACGACGGCAGCAAAGTCGGTGGGCTCAGCAATGACGAGGTCGTCTGGCACACCGACCTGATTTTCAGAGCAAATCCCGCAAGCGGATCTATCTTCTATGGCGTCGAAATGCCTAAAGGAACTGCGAAGACGTCTTTCTGCAATATGGCACACGCCTATCGCACCTTACCTGACGAACTACGCCGGGCCGTCGACGGCAAGCGCGCGCGGTGCAAATACGGCACGGAAGCTCCTCTCTCGAGTTTCATGCGGCAAAACGTCGACAAGAACTTCCGGCGCGAGACTGCTTCCGCCGAAGAAACCGAAGCCATCGACCGGCGCACCCCTGAGGTCGTGCACGATATGGTGCTGGAAAATGCCGCGACAGGTGAGCGGTCGCTATATCTCTCCCCCAATCACACAACCGCCATCGAAAACTTATCGATTAAGGATGGACGTGAACTATTCGACGCGCTGATGGACCACGCGCTACGACCGGAGAATATCTATAGCCACGATTGGCGAAACGGCGACGTTCTGCTTTGGGACAATACCCGCCTTCTGCACCAGCGTGAGGCCTTCAATGGGCGCATTCCCCGGCTTGCCAAACGCACGACCATCTATATGGATCCAGCCTATTTCGCCGTGCCCGAACCCGCGATGGAGAACGCCGCCACATGATCGATTTCGAAATAGATATCCTGACCGACGACGGTGCGATGAATACTTTCGTAGCACATCCGGATGGCGATAGTCCCTTCCCTGCCGTGTTCATGTATATGCCAGCTTCTGGTATCCGGGATGAATTGCGGGACATGGCGCGGAGGTTGGCAGGGCACGGTTATATCGTCCTACTACCAAACCTCTACTATCGCATGGTCCGTGTATTGGACGTCGATTCCAACCGCTTGTTCGACGAAGACTACGAGCCGGTAAAGACCTTCATGAACGTGCTAAACAACGGATACACCAACGCGCGCAGCCGTATCGACACCGCCGCGATGATCACCTTCGTCGACAATGACGAAAGGTCCGCGGGTGGCAAAATTGGCGTGGCCGGCTATTGCATGGGCGGGCGCTTGGCGCTTATTGCCACCACCGAATTCCCCGACCGCATCGATGCCATGGTCTCGATGTATGGCGGCCGGCTTCACGGCGACGCGCCGGATTCCCCACATCTAAAAGCCGACCGGATCGCCGGCGAACTTTATCTCGGTGTCGCAGAGAACGACGCTTACGTGCCGATGGAAATGAACGACCGGCTGACGGCGCATTTCGATGCACTCGGGGTGAACTACAAGCTGGAAGTTTATTCGGACACCGAACACGGATTTTGCTTTCCAAAACGCTATTGTTACGCCCCCAAAGCGGACGAGAAGCACTGGCGGATCATGACGAATTTGTTCGAGCGGCGTTTGGGATCATCGCAATAACCACCTAACCCTCGTCGGGCAATGAGAGGACGGCACGCAACCCACCGCCTCCCCTATTCTCCAACATCACGTCACCGCCGTGGGCGCTTGCGATGGTGCGGGCGATGGCGAGACCTAGACCGACGGCGACGGTAACCTGTCGCTTTCGGAATTCGCCTGTCTGTGGACAGAACTGACACAACCTCTCAAAGTTTGCGGCTTTCAGTTCCTCAACACGGACGGCAACGCGCAAATATCCAAAGCCAAGATCGATGAACGCCTGGCCAGATGGCTCGCCGCTTTGACCGTAACGGCGACGGTGCATTGTGGATGGAGGATCGCATCTATCGTCACTGGTCACGCCACAGCGACGACGACGACGATAAAGGAAAACGGTAGACGATCTGAATACTATGACGACCGGGACGGCGCTTCGGCGTTGTCCCTTTTTCAAGTCCAGGACTTGCGTCCTCACCACTTCCTGCGCTATTGCGCTTCTCGTCATGAGTGAAGAACAGCATCCCGATACCGGCTTGCGGGGCATGGTTGTCCCGGTCACGCCATTACAACAGAACTGCTCCATCCTTTGGTGTACCAAATCTAACAAGGCGGCGGTGATCGATCCCGGTGGCGATTTGGACAACATCCTGGGCGCAGTTAAACAGAACGGCGTGACGCTGGAGAAAATCCTCGTCACCCATGCTCATATCGATCACGCTGGCGGCGTCGCCGAACTCTCGGAACGCTTCAACCTTCCCATCGAAGGTCCGCATCCTGAAGATCAGTTCTGGATTGATCAGATAGAGGAATCAGGCAAAAAATACGGCATCAACGCCCGCGCCTTCACACCCAATCGCTGGCTCGACGGCCACGACACCGTCACCATCGGCGAGCAAACACTGACCGTGCGCCACTGCCCGGGGCACACGCCGGGACACGTCATCTTCTTCCACGATCCGTCGAAGCTCGCCGCCGTCGGCGATGTAATTTTCCAAGGATCGATCGGCCGCTCGGATTTCCCACGCGGCAATCATGACACCCTCGTCGAATCTATTGTCACGCAACTCTGGCCCTTGGGCGATGACGTTACTTTCATTCCGGGGCACGGCCCTCTCTCGACCTTCGGAAGCGAACGTCAGAGCAATCCTTATGTCTGCGACCTAGCGCTCGGCAGGGCATAAAGGCGTCATGATGTCGGGCCGCGAGAGGGCGCCGACACTCGGGCAAGGTATCGTGATCCTGGTGCCGCTGGCGTGCTACCCGGTGATCGATTTTGTATTCCGGATCGCCAACGGTATCGTGGCGCCCGACTTAAGTGCTGAATTTTCTCTAGACGCGGCCGTTTTGGGCCTCGTCTCCAGCGTATTCTTCATCGCGTTCGGATTGGCGCAACTGCCGCTTGGCGTAGCCCTCGATCGGTTCGGACCGAAGGCAACCATGACAACCCTATTGGCGACCGCGATTTGCGGCGCACTCACCTTCATCCATGCCGATACCATGGGCGGACTAATCGCAGGCCGCGTTCTATTGGGGATCGGCATGTCGGCTAGCCTGATTGCCGGAATCAAAACCGCCACGCTCTGGCTGCCGGGGCGCTTGCCGGTGGCAACCTCTATCCTTATCGGTGCGACCGGAATTGGCGGTATGATCGCCACGGTTCCCTTCGCCGAAATTTTGGAACAAATCGCTTGGCGAGATGCCTTT
>JBMYRC010000044.1:0-29135 GCA_049601975.1 Alphaproteobacteria bacterium
AAGGCGCGCACCCGGCGCAACAATTCGCCTTCGCCGTCCTCCAGATGCTCCGTCACCATCGCACCGTGGAGACAAAGATAGACCGCGTCGAAGGGCGGCGCCGATCGTAATCCGTCGAGGATCAGCCCTGCGATATGTTCGAACGCATGTTCGGTCACCACGTCCGACGGCGCGGCGGCGGCCCAAGTTAGCGCGTGGGTAAAATGATCCAAGGCCTCGATCCGCTCGACGAACCCGGCAACCGGCAGGTTCTTGCCCTTGATGCGCGGAAACAGATCTTGCCCGGTAGTGAGTGGTGGGCGGCTGCCCCCGGTCTCAAACGCGTCCAGCCCCGCCTTGGTGGGCGCAAAGGTATTGGTCTCGTGTTGTATGCCGCCAACCGCGATGAGCGCCATGTCTCCCTCCCGAAGCTTGATCGAATATTGAGCTTTAACTGTGGCACGGGGACCGGGGGTCGAAAAGCCGCAAGCGCTGGCATCCTCGATAATCCAGCGCATATGAATTGCCGGAGCGAGGGATTCCCACGCTGGGAGGAAATAGATGAGCGAGACGGATATCGTTATTGTCGGTGGCGGGATCGCCGGACTGACCGCGGCGAATCGCGCGGCACAACTAGGGCTCAAAACTTTGGTTTTGGAAAAAGGCACAGAGGATAAATACCTCTGCAACACGCGCTATACCGGCGGCACGCTGCATGTCTGCATGAGCGATATCATGTCCGGCGAAGACGCTTTGCTGGAGAAAATTCAATCCATTTGCGCGGACGTGGCCCGCCCCGACCTCGCCCGCGCCATCGCCAAAGATGCGGAGCGCGCCGTGCGCTGGCTCCAGGGCGAGGGCTGTAAGTTCCTGAAAGCAAGCGCCAGTCCCCACCACCGCTGGGTCCTCGCCCCGCCGGGCCGCACGCGCCCGGGACTCGATTGGGAAGGTCGCGCCGGCGACGTTCTGCTCCGCCGCCTCGGTGGCAATCTGGAGGAGCGCGGCGGAAAGCTGCTGCGCGGTATCCGAGCGACGCGATTGCTCCTGGAAGAGGGGCGGTGTGTCGGAATCGCCGCCGAGGTTGAAGGTAAAGAAATTGAATACCGCGCCAAAGCCGTTGTCATCGCCGATGGCGGTTTTCAGTCATCTCCCGAACATCTGGCTAAATTCATCACGCCGGACCCAAGCAAGCTGTTCCAGCGCAATGCGGAGAGTGGCACCGGCGACGGATTGCGCATGGCGGCAGCGGCCGGCGCGGATTTACGTGGCATGGACCGGTTCTATGGACATCTCCTCAGTATCGATGCGCCGCACCGGGAGCGCCTGTGGCCCTATCCTTATCTTGACGCGTTGGTCGTCGCGGGCATTTTGATTGGCACCGACGGCAAAAGATTTTGCGATGAAGGGATGGGCGGTGTCTATGCCACCAACTGTGTCGCACAGTTGTCCGACCCACTATCGTCGATAGTCATATTCGATCACGAAATTTGGGTGAAAGCGGGCAAACAAGGGCTGATTTCAGCCAATCCTCATCTGCCCAACGAAGGCGGCACCTTGCATATCGCCGACACATTGAAAGCGCTTGCCGAGAAACTTGGACTATCAGATACAGTATTATCGAATAGAGTACTATCTCAGACAGTCCACGACTATAATGCTGCCCTCGAAAACAGAACCTTCAGCGCGTTATCGCCAAGCCGCTCGACTGTCAAAGGGAGTCCGCAACCGATCCGCACGCCACCTTTCTACGCCGCGCCAACCCGCGCCGGCATCACCTACACCATGGGCGGCATCGCCATCGACGCCGACGCCAGAGCACTCCGTCCTGACGATACGATCATTGAGGGATTATACGCGGCGGGTGCCGCGACCGGCGGCCTCGAAGGCGGCGCGCATGTCGGATATGTGGGCGGATTGTCAAAATCCGCGATCACCGGCCTGCGCGCGGCGGAACACGCGGCGGCACGAAAGTAATTCATACCCGAAAATTAGGACCTCACCCTGAGCTTGTCGAAGTATGAGGTACTTGTGTGAAGCAGCGGGGCCATAGGATAGGTTATGGCGGCGTTACTGACCGAACGGAGACACCGCATATGTCCGAAAAAGTAAACTTCGCGGAAAAGCTCAGCTCCTTCAGCGACCATTGGTCACCGCGCACCGTAACTGAGTTCAACGGCCATAACGTGATGGTCGTCAAAGTGTTGGGTGAATTTGTCTGGCACAAACACGACGATACCGACGACTTCTTCTTAGTGCTCCAGGGCGAAATCGACATCCAGATGCGCGACCGCACGATTACCCTCGGCCCAGGCGAAATGTTCGTCGTCCCGCAGAATATCGAGCACCGCCCTGTCGCCCGCAAAGAAGCCCATGTCCTGCTGATCGAGCCCACCGGCACGCCAAATGCCGGCGACGAAGAGACGGCGGCGACGCGCAAGCTCGCTTGACTAACCCGCCCGCCCCGCACAGAGTCGCCGCCGAATTTTGACGCGGTATATACGGGGCACTCCAATGAGTCACAGCGATCTAGAAAAAGCCATCGACGGCGCGTGGGACGACGCGGCGTCTATTACACCCAGCACCAAGGGCGAGGTGCGCGATGCCGTTGAGTCGGCGCTTGATTTGATGGATGGCGGGGTTGCCCGCGTCGCCGAAAAAGAAGGAAGCGGCTGGAAGGTCAATCAATGGCTCAAGAAAGCCGTATTGCTGTCCTTCCGGCTTAATGACATGGAGCCGATGTCCGGCCCGGCGAACTCGCCGTTCTGGGACAAGGTGCCGTTGAAGTCGATGAACTGGAACGCCGACCGTTTCCGGCAGGCGGGCTTCCGCTCGGTTCCGGGCTCGGTCGTGCGCCGCTCGGCCTATATCGCGCCGGGCGTCATCCTGATGCCGAGCTTCGTCAATCTCGGCGCTTATGTGGATAGCGGCACGATGGTCGACACCTGGGCCACGGTCGGTTCCTGCGCACAGATCGGCAAGGACTGCCATCTCTCCGGCGGTGTCGGCATCGGCGGCGTGTTGGAGCCATTGCAGGCGGACCCGGTAATCATCGAGGATAATTGCTTCATCGGTGCGCGCTCGGAAGTCGCCGAAGGCGTCATCGTCGAGACCGGCGCGGTGCTCGCCATGGGCTGCTATATCGGCCAGTCGACCAAGATCGTCGACCGCGAGTCAGGCGAAATCCATATGGGACGCGTTCCGGCCTATTCCGTCGTCGTTCCCGGATCCATGGCCAGCGACAAGGGGGGACCTAACCTCTATTGCTGCGTCATCGTGAAAACCGTGGACGAACAAACCCGCTCTAAGACGTCGATCAACGATCTGTTGCGGGACTAAACCCACGAGGCACGGATGCTGCTTCTTCATTGTCATTTCCGCGCAGGCGGGAATCCAGGATTTCGGCGCGTTGCGCTGGATTCGCGCTTGCGCGGGAATGACGGAAGAAGTTGGCTTCGGAACTTCATACAATGACCTGCTCCGGCGGTTGCCTCTGCGGTGGCGTCCGATATGACGCCGAGGGCGATCCGCTTTGGGTTGCGCATTGCCATTGCACCAGCTGCCGAAGAGCCTCGGCCGCACCGATGGTGACTTGGGCCGGATACAAGCCGAGTGCCGTCGAATGGACCAAAACCGATCCGAAAGATTTTTCCTCCTCGGAAGGCGTCCTTCGTCGCTTCTGCCCCAATCGCGGTACGCCGCTGGCCTATGAGAGCACCCGCTGGCCGGATGAATTGCATATCTTGGTCGCCACACTCGACGATCCGGAATCCTTGACGCCGAAAGGCCATGTCTATTGGTCCGAGCATCTCGCCTGGCTCGAGATTGGCGACGACCTGCCGAAATTCGCCGAAACCGGCGCCTCCGTAAAGAAAGATAACTGACATGTCCCTCGATCCCGTCGCCTTCACCGCTGACCTGATCCGTTGCCCGAGTATCACGCCTTTCGAAGGCGGGGCCCTCGACCTGTTGCAACGGACCTTGGAGGGCATGGGCTTTACCTGCCACCGCCTGCCGTTCTCGGATGTGGACACACCGGACGTGGACAATCTCTATGCGCGCTACGGTACCGCCGCCCCGAACTTCTGCTTCGCCGGACACACGGATGTAGTGCCGACTGGACCGGTCGACGAATGGTCGGCCGATCCCTTTCTGGCGGAGATTAAGGATGGCGTGCTGATCGGGCGCGGCGCCGCCGACATGAAGGGAGCCATCGCCGCCTTCGCGAGTGCAGCGCAAAAATTGATCGACAGCGGAACGTTTGACGGGTCAATCAGTTTCCTGATCACCGGCGATGAGGAAGGCCCCGCGATCAACGGCACCAAGAAAATGCTCGATTGGCTGGATGAAACCGGCGAAAAACTCGACATCTGTGTCGTCGGCGAGCCGACCAATCCGAACGAGCTCGGTGAGATGGCGAAGATCGGCCGGCGCGGTAGCATGAACATGATCCTCACCGTGAAGGGGACCCAAGGCCATGTCGCCTATCCGCATCTGGCCGATAACGCGGCGCATCGGTTGGTCGCGATGCTCGACGCGCTGACATCTGCATCATTGGACGACGGTAACGACCACTTCCAAGCCTCCAGCCTACAGATCACCAGCATCGATATCGGCAATCCGACGGAGAACGTGATCCCGGGCGAGGCAGAGGCGCGCTTTAATATCCGTTTCAACGACATGCATACTTCGGACAGTTTAGCGCAATGGATTCGCGGCAAGTTGGACGGCGCATCGGATGGTACGGAGTACGATTTGAAGATCCGGGTGAGCGGTGAATCTTTTGTCTTCCAGCCCGGTGAACTCTCTGGTCTAATTTCCGACGCTTGCGAGAAAGTCGTCGGCCGTCGACCGGAACTGAGCACCACCGGCGGCACCTCTGATGCGCGATTTATTAAGAATCATTGTCCGGTCGCGGAATTCGGCTTGATCAGCCAAACAATGCATAAGGTGGACGAACGCACCCGTATCGACGACATTAATAAACTCAGCGAGATTTATCTCGAAATGTTGGAAGCGTATTTCCACCGGAAATGATCACAAAACAAGAAATATTCGAAGGCCTATATGGCGCTTGGCGGCTATTGCTCGGAGACCGGGGAGCCGTGGCGCTGTTCGACGACTCGGTTGCCGGGTTCTGGAAATCTTTCTTCGCTGCAATCTTGGTCTTGCCGATCTATCTTGTGATGACCGCGATGGGGGTGATTGAATTCGATTCCTCGCGCAGCCTGCCGGCCATCGTGTTGATCGTGTTGGAGTTCTATATCATCGCCTGGGTTCTGTGGCCGCTCATCATCGGCCATGTCCTTCCGGTACTCGACCGAGATGACAAATTTACGCTCTACATTGTTGCCTACAATTGGATGAGCGCCGTCGGAGCCGGGCTGTTTTTTATCGCTGTCTTAGTGACAACCCTCTTGCCGATACCCGATGGCTTCGCCGCTTTGATCATGGTGGGCGCCCTGCTTGGCGTGCTCGCCTATCATGTGTTAATTGCTCACACGGCCTTGAGCATCACAATTGGTGTCGCGATCGGCCTCACCGTTGCCGATTTTATCCTGCACGAAATCGTCCAGGGCGTGATGTTCGGCCGGCTGTCATGAAAACACCAAACGATAATATCTGGGCGGCATGGCGGCTTTTCCTGCGGGACCCGAACGCTGTCTCCACTTTCGACGGCAGTGCGGAAGATGCGCTGCATTCCTTCCGGGCGGTCTTCACGGCCTTGCCCTTCTACTTGTTCCTGCTGTTGCTGGCACCGGAATCGCTTAACAGCACCCGTAGCGGCTTGCAGATCGGATTGCTGCACACCGTGTTCTACGTGCTGATCTGGACAATGTGGCCGGTCGTGATGTTCCGTGTGGTCCGCGTTATCGACCGCCAGGAACATTATTTCCGTTATCTCGCGGCCTATAACTGGTCGATGGTGATTCAGGTAGCGATTTGGCTCGCGGTCTTCATCGCAACCTGGGCGCTTGGGTTGACCGGCTCGCCGGCGCGAATACTCACCGTGGTCGCGGTCTGCACCGTCGTGCTCTACCATATCCACATTCTGCGCAGCACATTGGAGTTGCGCACAATGCCAGCGCTCGCCATCGCGATGATAAAAATGTTTCTCTACCAACTCCTGATGGGGACCCATCACGCAGCGCTGATTCAGCCAAGCGGCTCGTAACCGACTTCCATCAAATACAGGCCGTCTGCCGGGGCCGTCTCACCCGCCGCCGCACGGTCGCAGGCCTCCAACGCTGAGCGGACATCGCGCGGTGACCACTTACCGCCACCAACCCGTTTCAGCGTTCCTGTGAAATTCCGAACCTGGTGATATAGAAATGACCGGGCCTCCGTATCGATGTGAATTTCTTCGCCGACCCGGCGCACGTCCAGTCGGTCCAGCGTACGCATTGGTGAGTCGGCCTGGCAGTCCTTCGCGCGAAAACTGGTGAAATCATGATGCCCGATCAAGGTTTGGGCGGCCTCATGCATGGCGTCGACGTCGAGCCGCCGCGCCACATGCCAAACCCGCCCGGCTTCAATCGCGGGCGGTGGGCGGCGATCTAGAATGCGATAGAGATACGCGCGTCGGGTCGCCGAGAACCGTGCGTGAAACGCGCCGTCGACCGCCTGCGCTGATAGGACCGAGACCGGGTTCGGTTTCAGATGAAAATTTATCGCGTCGCGTACCGTGTCCCCATCGACGTCTTTTTCGATATCCACATGAGCCACCTGACCCATGGCGTGTACACCTGAGTCGGTGCGCCCGGCTCCCTGCACGAGTGCTTCTTCCTGTGTGAAGCGAAAGACCGCGTCTTCCAAAGCCGCTTGGACCGACGGGCCGTTGGCCTGGCGCTGCCATCCGACGAACGGGCCGCCATCATATTCGATGATGAGTTTCCAGCGGGTCATTCGAGAACGGTTCCTGTCGCCACGCTACGCCCGCGCAGGAAATCCGCCGCCGCCGCTGGCTTCTTACCTTCCCGTTGCAGACGGAGGAGCCGCACCGCGCTACTCCCGCAAGCAACCCGAAGCGTGTCGTCCAAAACCTCTCCGGGCACGCCGTCACCGGGCTCAATTCGCACGGCCAATGCCTTCACACGCTCACCCCCAAGTGTAAACCAGGCGCCCGGCCACGGGGCGAAGGCGTGAATGCGGCGTGCGACCATCAACGCCTCCTCCGACCAGTCGATCCTGGCTTCAGATTTCACTGTTTTTTTGGCGTAGGTCGTGCCCGCATCATCCTGCAGCTCCGGTACGATGTGCCCGGCCTCAAAATCCGCCAGCACCGGCGCGATCATACGGCCACCGAGCGCAGCCAAAGCGTCATGCAATTCGCCCGCCGTCGTCTCCGGCCCGATGGGCAAGGATTCCATCCGTAGAACGGGACCGGTATCGAGGCCTTCCTCCATCATCATGATTGAGATGCCGGTCTCCGTATCGCCGGCGAGGATCGCGCGCTGAATGGGCGCCGCCCCCCGCCAGCGAGACAATAGCGAAGCGTGAACATTAATGCAGCCGAGCCGGGGTGCTTCCAACACCGGCAGCGGTAGGATCAAACCATAAGCCGCGACGATCGCCGCATCTAAATCGAGTGCCGCAAATTCCGCCTGCGCCCCTTCATCCCGAAGGGTGCGCGGCGTGCGGACAGGCAAACCGTGTTCCTCCGCCCAGGCATGGACCGGCGAAGGGCGCTCCTTCTGCCCCCGCCCAGCGCGGCGTGGCGGTTGTGAGTAGACTGCCGCGACCTCGTGCCCTGCCTCGACCAGTGCCGCCAAGCTCGGTACCGCGAAATCGGGCGTGCCCATATAGGCGAGTTTCAAGCGCGTCATAGCCGGCACCTCATGGTAACCGATGTCGGTCGATCGTATCCATCATGCGCGGTGCGACCGGTCTCGCGGAACCCCAAGGCGGTAAAGGCCGTATGATTCTCTGTCAATTCAACACGGGCCTGCAATTCGATCTCCGCAAATTTTTGTGCTTTCGCCGCAGCGACACTAGCTTCGAACAAACGACGTCCGATGCCTTCACCTTGGCGTGATGGGTGTACCGCCAATTTGCCGAGATACATGACGTCCGCTTTTGGTGTCAGGAAGACACATCCGACGAGACCGGTATCGTCCTCCGCCAGCAACACGACGCCCGACTCCGCCTGTGCCGCCATATCCTCTTGCGTGAGCCGATTGGCCGAAGATGGTGGATCGATCCGGCCTTCCATATAGGCGAAGGCCTTCAGCACCAATGCCAGAACCGACGCCCAATCGGTCGTGTCCGATTCGGCGGGGCGAATGAAAATCGGGTCTAGGGAGGACAAGGCGTTATTCCGCCGACGCCTTCATCTTTTTGGCCTTCTGCAGCTTTCGCAGGATCATGCCGCGTTTGATTGATGTCAGATGATCGACGAAAAGCACGCCTTCGAGGTGATCGATTTCATGCTGGATACAGGTCGCCAACAAACCTTCCGCTTCAAGCTCACGTTCCGTATTCGTCTGATCGATATACTTGACCCGGACTTGTTCCGGCCGTTCGACATCGGCGTAATACTCGGGCAGCGACAGACAGCCTTCCTCGTAGACGGACCAATCTTCGGATTGCCAAACTATCTCCGGGTTGGCCATGCGGAGTGGCTCGCGCTCTTCCTCACTCTTACCCACGTCGATGACAATGATGCGCTTGGTGACGCCGACCTGTGGGGCAGCCAGACCGACGCCCGGTGCCAGATACATCGTCTCCAGCATGTCGTCCATTAACGCCGCAAGCTCCGCGTCGACGCGCTCGACCGGCTCGGATTTAATCTTCAGGCGCTTGTCGGGCGCAGTGATGATGGGCAGGACCGCCATGGGCAAATTGTCGCGAATCTGTTAGTGATCACCCGTAGGTATGATTCATCCGAAGCGTCGTCAAGTCCCGAGGAATTCGAGCCCATCCCATGGATGCACCCCTAGTCATCGCCATCGCCGTTACCGTGGCCGCCACCTGCGCCGCCATCTTTCTGGCAATCAAATCAAAAACTCAGTCCGAAGCAACGCAAAAGGCCGAATCGGAACTCGCTGAGGCGCGCGTGCAAATCACGGCACTTCAGACCGGCGCTACCGAAGACGCCCGCCGGACCGCCGAATCAGATACGCGGCTTAGCGAGATTCGACAGCAGTTCGACCAAGCAACGTCAGAGCTGCACAAATTGCGGGAATCCGAGAAGGACTTACTGACCGAGGTACAAGTCCAGAAGAAGGAGATCGAACTGCAAAACGCCAAGCTGAAAGATTGGGAAGAGGCGCAGAAGAAATTCATGGATGGCGCCAACGCGGCCCTAGCGGAAAGCGCTGCGAAGCTTTCAAACAAACTTCTCGAAGATCACAAGCGCGAGAACACCGCCGCCAAGGAAGACTCGGAGAAACGGGTCAAGAAGGCGACCGAGGAACTATTCAAACAATTCGAAACCGTATCCAATTCGGTAGTGAGTCTTAACGAACGGGTCATGCGCAATGACGAGGTCGTAGAGACGGTTCAGAAAGCGCTCTCGAGTCCCGGTGGCGCTGGGCAGTTCGCCGAAATCGGATTGGAAAACAGCTTAAAATCCTTCGGCCTGAAATCCGGCCGCGATTTCCTCACTCAACTCTCGCTCGAGGGAGAGGACGGCAGCCGGGTGCGGCCCGACGCGGTCGTATTCCTGCCCTACGATTCGGTGCTGGTGATTGATTGCAAGGCGTCAAAATTTCTGTTCGAACTGGCCGCTGCCAACAGCGACGAAGAGGCAGAGGCCGTCGGAGATAAATTACGCCGCACCATGCGCGAACATTTACGCTCGCTGGCGGGACGGGAGTATCGCAATGCGATCCTGGCCGATTACCGCCGCGCCGGAAAGTCGAGCGAAATCCGCCGGGTCTTGAATGTGATGTACCTGCCGAACGAAGGGGCGGTCGAGAAAGTCACAGACATAGATCCGGACTTCACTTCAGAGGCAGCCAAGCGCGGCATTACCGTCGTCGGACCGACGGGCCTGCTCGCCATCATCGCTTTTGCGCGGGTCGAGATCGACCTCGGCCAACAGGCGGAGAACCAAGAGAAGATCATCGATGCCACGCGAGTCTTGTTGGAACGAACGGCGACCATGATTCAACATGCCGCGAGTGTTGGCCGGGGCCTGAAGACAGCCTCGACGAATTACGGAAAATGGTTGAGCTCGATCAATCGCAGCCTGCTTCCGGCGACCCGCAATCTGGAGAAGCTGGGCGTGCGTACCGACGGCAAGAAACTGCCGAATCAATTACCGGGATTCCAGGTGATCGAAAACGAGGCGGATGCGCTGATTGATGGCGAAGCCGCGGAAATCGCCGAGCCTGAACAACTTTCGCTGTCTGATAGTAGCGACTAATTTCGTTGCCGTTCCCCAGCCGGAGAGCCCGGGCCCAGTTTGGCAACGTACGGCCGAGCGGGCTGGATCCCGGACAACACTGTAGCGTTTCCGGGAAACGGTTCGATTGATGGCCGGATAGTGTCTTACCAGAATTTTGAGCAGACGCGATATTGTAGAACGGCTTCCCCTTCGGGGTGCACTTCGATATGCCATTTCGCGCGGAGGTCGGTATCACGCTCATGTGGCAGGGATTCGCACAGGATGCGCCATTCTCCGACCATGGTTTCCCAGACTTCGACCGTGATCTTTTCTCGCTTGGAATTGTTTAAGCGAATTTCATATGCCGCTTCAGCCGTACCCTTGGGCAAACCCTGCATCCGGTAATCCGTCCGTTTCCTGCGGGCGACGACGTCTACCGAACAACCCATGGTCAGCCGCACCGACTCCCCTTTCGGCGTGTGACAGAGGCGGCCTTCACCCAACAACAAAACTTCACCATAAAGTCGAGCAACGCCCGTCAGCAACGGCACACCGAGCCCATTCACTTGAGTGTTGCCAAAAGACAATCGGACAACTGGATTCTGTTTTCGAACACCACCATCGTGCCGCACATGCACGTTTGCTTGCGCGTCCAAATGATAAGTTTTCTCAACCGTGACACGATTGGCCTCGAACAAGATCGCCTTTTACTCAGCCCCTGCGACAAGATCGAGGCGACGCGGCAAGCTATAGACATGCAACTCCGAGACGGAAACCGGCGCGTCCGCTGCCACTAATCCTTCGGAGGCCATCATGCGCGAGCTCGCCATTGCCTTTCGCCTTGGCATTGGCCAACCGGAGACCCGGTTAACACTGACCAAGATAAGACGTACTTTCGCATTTTGAAAATTTCGGCCGTCCAGCGGTCAAATAGGAAAGCCGATCAGTCTGCGGGCCTGTCCGAAAGGCCTCAACATCGAGTTCAAGTGACGGCGCAACAACGCTTCGCTGGGTAATCCCGGAAGTGCAATTCGACCCGGTATCGTCCGCTCAATGCGCCCTTCCAGTTGGACCAAAGGTCTGGGGTCTACGCGCAATAATTTAGCGCGTCGCACAACCTCGGCTCCAGTTACTGGATTGGCCGTGATCACTGAAACGGTCCCACCAATCAAATTCGCCAGGAGCGAGGCAGTCGCTTGACTAAAACGTTGTCCCTGTAGCGCGACTCCACCTTTCTTAGGAAAGTCCGCGACAATCGTGTCCGGCTGAATGCCTGCAGGCAGATCATCGATAAGCAACCGACTCGCCCCTGTGCGAACCCTGACGGACCGACTTTCTTCGATGAATGAGAAGCCGCCCTCACAGACCGCAATTGAAACATCCGGCGCTGCCCAAAAAAAGACTTGCCGCGATCGCAATCCAAAAGCGCCGCATGTTTTCTACTACCCTACTGACCGACGTGAACGGAGCGCCGTCTCCAAGGTACCATCGTCGAGATAGTCGAGCTCACCCCCGACCGGGACGCCGTGCGCGAGGCGGGTGACATCGACTTCGGTATGGCCCAGACGGTCGGCGATATAATGCGCCGTGGTTTGTCCGTCGACGGTCAGGTTCATGGCGAGAATCACTTCTTGTATATCGCCAGTCTCCGCGCGCGCCACCAAACCGGCGATATTCAAATCTTCGGGTCCGATGCCATCCAGTGCGGATAAACGCCCGCCCAAAACATGATAGTGCCCCTTGAAGGAGCGCGTCCTTTCCAGTGCCCACAGGTCAGCGACGTCCTCGATAACGCATATCGTGCCGCCATCGCGTTTCTCATCCATGCAAATCCCGCAAGGCTCGACTGTATCGAGATTACCGCAGCTGCCGCAGACCAATATCGCCTCCGCCGCGTCACCCAACGCTTGCGCCAACGGCTGCATCAGGCTTTCGCGCCGTTTGATCAAGTGGAGCACCGCGCGCCGGGCCGAGCGAGGACCGAGTCCGGGCAGGCGAGCGAGCAATTGGATCAGGCGGTCGATTTCCGTCATCGGTGGCTCAGAACGGGAACTTCATGCCCGGCGGCAAGGACATGCCACCCATCAGCTTTTGCGTCTCTTCCTGGACCCGAGCCTCAATCTTGCCCTTAGCGTCGTTATGCGCCGCCACGATGAGATCTTCGAGAATTTCAGCTTCGTCCGGATTGGCCAATGTCGGATCAATATAAAGACGCCGCATCTCGCCCTTGCCGTTTAAGGTCAACTTGACCAGTCCGGCGCCCGCGACGCCCTCTATTTCGATGGAGACGAGCGAATCTTGCATCTCAGCCATCTTATCTTGCATTTCTTGCGCCTGCTTCATCAGCTGGCCGAGATTCTTCATGCCTTAATCCTCGTCCTCATCCATGTCATCGTTGATAGCTTCCAATACTGCCTCGGAAGGATCCATCGGGTCGAGTGTCGTGACCTTGGTCACTGTCGATCCGGGAAATGCGGTTTTCACGGCCCGAACCAAATCGTCCGATTCGGCCTCGTCCAGCAACCGTTGATCCTCGGCGCGAATTTGATCGCCGAGCGTGTCTTGACCGTCCTCGCTCGAGACCGTCACGACCCAACGAGCGCCCGTCCAGTCGTTCAGGAAGGCGGTCACCCGGTTGACGAGATCACGCGGCGCATCCGATTTAATCCGGATCTCGATCCTCCCACGCTCGAAATTCACCAGATGCACACTATTCTGCAGATGCGAATAGAGGATCATCTCGCGCTGATCGCGAAACAAATCAACGACTTCCTTGAAACTCGTCGGCTGCGGAAGCGTAATTTCGGGCTCGGCGGGCGCTGGCTCCGGTGCGCTCGCGAGGGCCGGGGATTGAGCAGCGGAAGCGCTCGGCGCGCCACTGGAGGGCGGCGGGCCTTCCGGCATTGCCGGTGCTGGGGACGAAACCGCGGCGGGAGCCGAAGAAGTGGAGGATGCCGGTGGGACGGCAGCGCTTGGAGCAGGCGTCGCCGCGGCGTCACCGGTCAATTGGCGCACCAAAGCAGCGGGCGACGGAAGATCGGCGGCATGGGCCAACCGCACCAACGCCATTTGCGCCGCTTGCAAGGCGTTCGGCGCGGTTTGCACTTCGCCGACACCTTTCAGTGTTAATTGCCAGGCGCGGGTCAGCGACGGCATGGAGAGTTTCTCCGCCATCTCCTTGCCGCGCGTGCGCTCAGTCTCCGGCGTGTAAGGTGCGTCCGCCACAGTGGGCGCGGTCTTAATCCGGGTTAGCCAATAGACGACATCGAGAATATCTTGCAACACGACCAATGGATCCGCGCCGTCGCGATACATGGCGTCGAACCGGTCGAGCGCCCCTGCGATATCGCCCGCCATCACTTGATCGAACAGATCGTAGACCGCAGCGCGGTCGGCCAAGCCCAACATATCGCGCACCGCTTCCGCGCTGAGCGTATCCATTCCGGGCACCAAAGCCTGGTCGAGCAGGGACAATCCGTCTCGCACCGACCCATCGGCAGCCCGGGCGATCAGATGCAGCGCGTCGTCATCGACGGCGACGCCTTCCTCGCCCGCCACCCATTTGAAATGCGCGGCGAGACGTTCCAGCTCGACTCGGCGTAAATCGAAACGCTGGCAGCGCGACAAGACGGTTACCGGCACCTTGCGGATTTCCGTTGTCGCAAAAATAAATTTCACGCTTTCCGGCGGTTCTTCCAGCGTCTTCAGTAACGCGTTGAACGCATTTCGGGAGAGCATATGCACTTCATCGATAATGTAGACTTTGTAACGCGCGGAGATCGGTCGATAGCGCACCCCTTCGATCAACTCGCGTATATCGTCGACACCGGTGCGGCTGGCGGCGTCCATTTCGATCACATCGACATGACGGTCGTCGCGGATCGAGACGCAATTATCGCACACTCCACATGGCTCAATGGTGGGACCGCCGGTGCCGTCCGGCCCAATACAATTAAGCGCGCGCGCGATAATCCGCGCCGTCGTCGTTTTGCCGACTCCCCGCACCCCGGTCAGCATAAAAGCATGGGCGACACGCCCCGCTTTGATGGCGTTGGACAGTGTGCGCACTAAGGCATCTTGGCCAATCAGTTCATCGAAATTCGACGGACGGTATTTCCGGGCAAGTACGCGGTATTCAGTGCTGTCGGACGTCTCTGCCATATGCGCTCGCCGGTGACCGACGGCCTTGCAGTGGAGATTAGTGGAAGACTGGAAAACGACCCGGGCTAAAAACTCGTTACGGCTGCTTCCTTCCGGATCTGACCGGGTTGGCGAGACACCCGTCCATTCGCCAGCCTTCCGACCTAAATATATCAACATCCCCCGGGCTCTGTGCAAGTACCACGTGCCCGGCACTGAAAATAAATCGACCCCACGGGAGATTGCGACCACCATGAGAGCAGCAAATTTCTATGTTTCCGCCGAAGTCGAACGCCTGAGCGAGAACCGCCGGGACCAAAATTGGATCGATGAACGCCTGCAATCACCCCGCAGCACCTTGCTGCCAATCTGGCACAGCAAAAACCTAATGTCCGCTGGTGACGCCTTGGCACCCGCCTTCATACCGGTCACCGGCGCGGCGCTGGTGCAGTGTGGTGTGCCGATCTTTTTGGGCCTGCGGCACGGCGAAGCTTATTTTGCGGCGGATATTTCGCACCACGGGTCGCCGCCCTTCACGGAATTTGGGACCTATCGCGATTTGCGCGAAGTCGGCCCGCTCCTTCCGCGCGAAGACGCCGCAGTCCTTGCCTACGCTCGCGCCATGACGACCTGGCAGAGCCGCCACCGGTTTTGCGGGCGGTGCGGCAGCCCAACCGAGAGCCGCGAAGCCGGACATGTGCTCGCGTGCGGCAATAAGGAATGTGGTTTCCTCTGTTTTCCCCGCACCGATCCCGCCGTTATTATGCTGGTCCACGATGGAGCCGACCGCTGCATCCTTGGCCGTCAAGCGGTCTGGCGGACCGGACAGCATTCCGTGCTCGCTGGATTTGTCGAGCCTGGCGAAAGCCTGGAAGACGCAGTCATCCGTGAGGTTTTCGAGGAAGCCGGGGTCCCAATTACCGATGTGGAATACCATTCCTCGCAGCCGTGGCCCTTTCCGTCCTCAATCATGCTCGGATTTTACGGCCGGGCGTTGGACGTGAAACTGGAGGTGGATACTTTCGAGCTGGAGACCGCGCGCTGGTTCAGCCGTGACGAGATCAAGAATTGCCCGGACGACGATGCCTTCCGGCTCCCGAGACCGGATTCGATCTCACGCCGCTTGATCGAAGATTGGATCGCCGAGGGTTAGGTTTCCCAGCGTCGGGGATGGGCCGGATAAACACCTAAAATCCGGACCTCACGGCTGAAGAAGCCGAGCTCTTCCATCGCGAGGCGCACGGCCGTGTCGTCCGGGTGCCCATCGATATCCGCATAGAACACCGTGGCCGAGAACGCGCCGCCGACCATGTAGGATTCGAGCTTCGTCATGTTCACGCCATTCGTCGCAAAACCGCCGAGCCCCTTATAAAGCGCCGCCGGGACGTTGCGGACACGGAATATAAACGTGGTGACCGCCGGGCCATCTTCCAACTCGATGTCGATAGGCTCCTTCGCCATGATCAAGAAGCGTGTCGTGTTGTGCGCATCGTCCTCGACGTCGTTGCGCAGCGATTCGAGGCCGTAAATCTCCGCCGCCAATTCCGAGGCAATGGCACCCCGGGTGATATCGCCCAGTTCCGCCACTTCCTTGGCCGAACCAGCGGTGTCCGCGTGTACAACCGGTTTCAGGCCCAATTCGCGGAACATCTTCCGGCATTGCGACAAGGCGTGTACGTGGCTGTGAACCGTCTCCAGGCTCTCCAACGTGGCGCCCTTGACGGCCAACAGACGGTGGTTCACCCGTTGGAAATGCTCACCAATGATGTTGAGGTCAGAATTCGGCAACAGATGGTGAATATCCGCGACCCGGCCGGCGACGGTATTCTCGATCGGTACCATCGCCAGTTCGGCTGCACCTTCCTCCACCGCCTGGAACATATCCTCGAAGCTGGCGCATGGCAGTGTTTCCATATCTGGATGGACGGCGCGGCACGCCATGTCCGAATACGCGCCGGGAAGGCCTTGAAAGGCAATTTTCCCGCTCATGTTGTTGTTTCCATCACTTCGGGGGTTTCCGTCACTAAGAGGCAAGAACGGCGCGGGCCCGCGCCAAGTCGGCGGGAGTATCGACACCGAGCGGAACTGTGTCAACGAGGGCGAGATCGATCCGCATGCCCACCTCTAACGCGCGCAATTGTTCCAGTTTCTCGCGTTGCTCCAGAATACTGGGCTGCAGGGAAACAAATCGCTCCAACGCTGCGCGGCGGTAGGCATAGAGCCCAATGTGATGATACAGCGGACCCTCGCCCGACGGCGCTGTCGCTCGGGTGAAGTACAATGCGCGCCCCGACCGTGCCGGCGGTTCGATGGCGACGACCGCCTTCACCACATTCGGATCCGTGCGTTCAGCCTCGATCGCGATCTCAGACCCAATAGTCGCGATATCCACGGCGCTGTCCGACAATGGCGCCAAAGCGGCACGGATCGAATCCGGCTCGATGGTCGGCAGATCGCCTTGCACGTTCAGCACCGCATCGTGCCGTCCCTCCGGGTCAATCTTCCGCAACGCTTCGTATATGCGGTCAGAGCCCGATGGATGATTTGGGTCAGTCAGGACAGCCTCGCCTCCCGCCGCCTCGATGGTCTCGACAATGACGGGTTCGGCGGCGGCGATGACGACGCGCCCGAGATCGGCTTCCATGGCGCGGCGCCAGACCTGGACGATCATCGGCGCGCCCGCGATCTCGGCCATGACTTTGTCCGGAAAACGGCTCGAGCCCATCCGGGCCGGAATTAAAATGACGGGATTTGAAGGCATTGCTCTCAATACAGGCTTTTCATCAGGGGGCTCGATGCGGCATTATGCCGCTAGGTGGTCTGCTGGCCTAAACTTGGATTCGATAATGGTTCGTATAGGTTAGTCCGCAGCTTATATCGCGCCGAAGGACTGTTGAACTGATTTTCGCGTAAATTCGCGAAGATTCCGGTTTTGTCGTCAGTCTAGGCGCCACACGGAGCGTTGAGGGATTTGGTCTATGGGTAATGATCCGCTGTTTTTGAATAAAATCGCCGCCGCGGTTTTAAGCGCGGGGTTGCTCGCCATGATGACGGGCTTCGCGGCGCACATGCTGTACCATCCGCAAGAGCTGGAGAAGCCAGCCTACATGATCTCTAGCGATGTGCCGGTCGCCGCCGTGGCAACCGCCGCCGTACCCGCGGGTCCGGAGCCGATCATGGCGATGCTAGCGTCGGCGAGCGCGGATGCTGGTAAGAAGGTCTCCAAGAAATGTGCCGCTTGCCACAGCTTCACTAAGGGCGGCCCGAACAAAGTCGGCCCGAACCTATGGAATATCGTGGGCGGCAAACCCGCATCAGTGGCGGGTTACAAGTACTCCGGCGCAATGAAAGGCATGGCGGCGAATTGGGAGTTTGAAGAGCTCAACAAGTTCCTGTACAAGCCGAAGGCGTATCTGAAAGGCACGAAAATGTCTTTCGCCGGCCTGAAAAAATCGAGCGACCGGGCAGCGATTATCGCATACCTGACGGCTCTGTCAGATAGTCCAAAACCGTTCCAATAAGCCGCCGTAGCGGTTTATCGAGAAGGACGGCTTAGCCGTCCTTTTTCGTTTGAGGGGTGCAAATGGCTGAGACATGCCCACACGAATATATCGATCTGGCGAACCGTCTATCCGACGCAGCGCGAGAGATCGCCGGGAATTATTTTCGGCGCAGCTTCACCGTTGAGACGAAATCCGACGAGAGCCCGGTCACCATCGCCGACCGTGAGATCGAGGCCAGGCAACGGCGTATGATCAAGGAGACTTACCCCGAGCACGGCATCAGCGGCGAGGAATACGGCGACGTTCGCATTGACGCGGATTACGTCTGGGTCCTCGACCCCATTGACGGCACGAAAGCATTTCTTAACGGCATCCCGATTTTCACAAATCTGATCGGCCTCACGTTTCAAGGAAACCCCATCCTCGGCATGATCGATCAGCCAGTCCTGGGCGAGCGCTGGGTCGGGGCCTCGGGCCACGGCGCGCAATTGAACGGCACAGAAGTAAACACCAGTGATGTGACGGCGCTTGACGAGATCATCGTTCATGCTACGACACCGGAAATGTTCAACACGGGCGATTTGGCCAAACGGTTTGGACAATTGGCGGGACGGACCAAGTACCGGCGCTACGGCATTGATTGCTACGCCTACGGACTGCTGGCATCCGGCTACGCACACCTAGTCGCGGAAGCGGAGATGAAAGTGCAGGACTACATGCCCGTCATCGAGGTCGTGCGGCAGGCCGGTGGCGTGATCAGCGATTGGGCCGGTCAGCCCCTCGGTTTCGACTCCGACGGCACGGTGCTCGCCTCGGCGAACGAGGACCTTCACGCCCAGGCCTTATTAGCGCTGGCTAAGTAGCACCGCCCCGCCCGTTAAGCAGCACGTACGAATATGCCACCGCGTGGTCCGGTGTTATAACGGTCGGCGAAATTCTCGGCTAAAGGGCGTGGATTTCGGCAATTCATCCACATCCGCAGCAAACAACGCCGCTCCGCTGGGTTGGGGTCGCTTTCGAAGGCGGAACGCGCATGAAGTAACGTGTAGTTATTGATGAATTGAATGTCGCCGACTTCGAGCTCGAAATCGCATCGAAGCTCCAGTGATTCCGCAACTTCTAGCAGCAGATCGATGGCTTCCCGTTCCACGTCGGTTAAAGGTTGGCCGATCTTATCGTGGGCGGAGCGAATGATCTTGTCGTTATAGCAACAGCTCAACAGGCCTTCGTGATAACTGAAGACCGGAATGCGGTTGTGGGTGACCTCATCAAAGCTCCCGGTCGGTCCTTCACCCCGTAGATCATGATGGAAACCGCGATAATACACTTCAAGCAGATCGAAGCGACGAGACAAGATCTCGTTATAAACCGCGGCGGAACTCGTCAGTGAACTCACGCCCCCCTTGCCCGCGGTGCGGAGACAAAGCAGAGCGGTCATATCCGATGTGTCGACATGGGGATTTAGCTTGTCTTTCGACATATACCCCCGGTCGTTGACGGCGTTGTCATAGCTCGCACCCTTATCCGTCACCTCAGCGATCAGGTCGCCCATGGCGTTCTGTGAAATCACTTGGCCCATATAGGCCCCGATGCCCCAATAAATCATCTCGAGATCGGCGCGCTCATAGCGTTCTACCGGCAGTCCGCGGAATATCGCGAATCCACGGCCATTCTGAACTTCATCCAGGATTCGCTCAATTTTCGCCCCAAACGTCGGCAGCGGGAAACTCTCACGCTTGAACCCAATCGGCTCCACACCAGAACGCCGGGCCGCCGCCAGACCGCCCTCAAGTTCGGAAATATCTGCCTTCGACAGTTCATGGATCCAACTAAGATCGTGTGCGAACTGGTCGCCTTGCCAAAGAGCGGGACCCGCTGCGGGCTCCCGTAGTAAATCGCTCATTCTTCCTCCGTCCTACCGTCGTCATAGAGCAATTCCACGATCCTGGGATCGGTGGTTTGCTTGGACATATTAGCGGCTTGAAGACGCACCGAGCCTAGGAATTGATCCTCACTCTCCGCATGTACGGAGACGACGATTTCTTCCGCAGGCGCTTTTTCTGACGCCTCTTCCATAGCCCGCTCATGGCTCGAGGCGACGCTGGATTTCATGGTGCTGCGCATTTCTCCATCCGCCGCCGCGTAGACGTAATGTGCGATCCAAGTCGTTGCCGACGACGCCATTTCTTCACCGTGCCCTTCAAGCAGTGAGTCTAATTAGGCTTGCCGCCGCCGTCAAAACAACGTGAGCAGCATATGACCTCTTGAGCCGAGCGGTCTCCTACCCGATGTTAAAGTCAACAGACTAGCAATCCGCAGCCTCGGAAGCGAATGTATGAATATGCAGTTCTTAAAAACCACTCTTGCCCTCTTCAGTCTCCTGGCCGCCACACAGATTTCGATCGCCGCGGAGACGTATCGCGGGCACGGCCTCGCCATGCAT
This sequence comes from Alphaproteobacteria bacterium, assembly GCA_049601975.1. Taxonomy (GTDB): domain Bacteria; phylum Pseudomonadota; class Alphaproteobacteria; order UBA8366; family UBA8366; genus UBA6544. Next base: position 20,393 of record JBMYRC010000044.1, read on the forward strand.
GGGAATTTGAAATACGCGCCAGGGTTCTCTCATTTCGACTACGTGAATCCGAACGCGCCCAAGGGCGGCGAAACCACGCGCGGCGCCATTGGCGGGTATGACACATTCAATCCGTTTGTCATAAAGGGACGGGCGGCGGCAGGCAGTTTCTCAATTTACGACAGCTTGATGGAAAGCTCGGCGGACGAGCCGTTCTCGCAATACGGGCTTATCGCCGAAAGTGTCGAAACCTCGGCCGACCGCACGTGGGTGGCGTTCACACTGCGCCCAGAGGCGAAGTGGCATGACGGCAAACCAATCACCGTCGAGGACGTGATCTGGACCTTTAACACTCTGGTCGAAAAAGGCCGACCCTTTTACCGCTTCTATTACGGTAGCGTCGGCAAGGTCGAGAAAACCGGAGAGCGCACGGTAAAGTTTACCTTCAAGGAGGGCGAGAATCGCGAGCTGCCTCTGATCTTGGGCCAGCTCGTGGTCCTGCCCAAGCATTACTGGTCTGAACGCGATTTTGAGTCCACCACCTTGGAGCCACCGCTCGGCAGCGGCGCTTATCGCATCGCGTCATTCGAGCCGAACCGCAATGTGGTGCTGGAACGGGTGAAGGGTTATTGGGCGCAAAACCTAGGGGTCAAAAAGGGCACTGGCAATTATGATAAAATGCGCTTCGAATATTACCGTGACACCACAGTTGCCTTGGAAGCTTTCAAGGCCGGAAATATCGACGTACGGTCGGAGAATTCAGCTAAGAACTGGGCCACCGCCTATGACACGCCCGCTGTGCGAGACGGATTGATCGTCAAACAGGATTTCGACCATAGCCGAACCGCCGGCATGCAGGGTTTCGTCTTCAACCTGCGGAAGCTGCTGTTCCAAGACCCGAAAGTTCGCCAGGCCATCGCTCAAGGGCTCGATTTCGAATGGTCCAACAGGGCGCTCTTTCACGGCATGTATAAACGGACTCGCAGTTTTTTCGATAATTCAGAACTGGCCGCGACCGGACAGCCCGAAGGCGAAGAGAAAGCCATCCTGGAGCGACTGAAAGACAAGCTACCCCCAGAAGTGCTGACGACCAGTTACGAACCACCCGAGACCGACGGTAGCGGCAATATGCGGAAAAATTTACGCAAGGCCTCGAAGTTGCTGAAAGAGGCCGGTTGGAAGATCGACAAGAAAACTCGAAAACTGGTTCACGCAAACACCGGGCAGCCTTTCACATTTGAAATTCTTTTGGTCAGCCCGCTGTTCGAGCGCATCGTCCTCCCGTTCAACAAGAACCTCGCGAGGCTCGGCATCGACGTCACGGTGCGGACTGTGGATACAGCGCAATACCGGCAGCGTTTGACTGAGTTCGATTACGATGTCGTGGTCGGCAGTTGGGGGCAATCGCTCTCGCCAGGCAACGAACAGCGTGATTATTGGACGACCGAATCGGCCACCCGGCCGCGCAGCCGCAACCTTTCCGGCATCAAGAACCCGGCCATCGATGAGCTGGTTGAGCTACTCATTTCGGCTCCGACGCGCAAGAGCCTGGTCGCCCGCGCCCGCGCCCTCGACCGGGCCCTGCAGTGGAGTCATATCGTCGTGCCCCATTGGCACATCGCCTATGATCGCATCGCACGCTGGGATAAGTTTGGCATTCCGAAGAAGATACCGGTGCAGGGGGTTGTCACCAGCGCCTGGTGGATCGACCCGGAAAAAGAAGCCGCGTTGGCTCTGCGCAAAAACTCCTCGAAGTAACCTCACCAGGTCCGCTCCGCATCATGCTCGCTTACATTCTTCGCCGATTGTTGCTCGTCATCCCGACATTACTCGGCATCATGGTGGTGAACTTCGCTGTGGTGCAGATCGCGCCCGGCGGGCCGGTCGAACGACTGATTGCGGAAATTCAGGGCGAGGGTGTGGAAGCCGCTGGACGCATTTCCGGGAACGTCGGCTCGGAAGTTTCGAACAGCGGGCGGCGCAGCGCGGCCTCCACCTCCGCCGAAGACGCCAACAGCAAGTATCGCGGCGCCCAAGGATTGGACCCTCAATTCATCGCAAAACTAGAAAAGCAATTCGGCTTCGATAAGCCGGCTCATGAGCGTTTCGTGCTGATGCTCGGCAATTATGTGCGGTTCGATTTTGGCAGCAGCTTTTTTCGCAGCGAGCCGGTGATCGATCTCATTCTCGATAAAATGCCGGTCTCTATTTCACTCGGCGTTTGGAGCACGTTGCTGGTCTATCTGATTTCAATTCCGCTTGGCGTTTGGAAGGCGGTGCGCGACGGCTCGCGCTTTGATATCTGGACCAGCGGTGTGGTGATCGTCGGTAATGCCATCCCGGGCTTCTTGTTCGCCATTCTATTAGTTGTCGTCTTCGCGGGCGGGCGCTATTTAGAATGGTTTCCCTTGCGCGGGCTCACATCGGAGAACTGGGCTGGCCTTTCTTGGCCAATGCAGATCATCGATTACTTCTGGCACATGGCGCTGCCGATCTTGGCTATGGTGATCGGCGGCTTCGCCGGATTGACCATGCTGACGAAGAACTCATTCCTCGACCAGATCAACATGCAATACGTCACCACCGCGCGTGCTAAGGGACTATCGGAGCGCCGCGTGCTGTACGGCCATGTCTTCCGCAATGGTATGCTCATCGTGATCGCCGGATTCCCCGCCGCCTTCATCGGTATGTTGTTCACCGGCTCGCTGTTAATCGAGGTGATCTTCTCCCTCGATGGGCTTGGCCTCTTGGGCTTCGAGGCGGTGATAGATCGCGACTACCCAATCATGTTCGGCACGCTTTATATGTTCACCTTGCTGGGCCTGATCCTGCACATCATCAGCGATGTGACCTATACACTAATCGACCCGCGCATCGATTTCGAAAGTCGTGAGGTCTGACCGTGTCGGCGCCACAGCACAGTTTCCTAGGCTTCGCGATCACGCCGCTCAATCGGCGACGGATTGAAAATTTCAAAGCCAATAAACGCGGCTATTGGTCGTTTTGGATATTCTTGACAGTCTTCATCCTGACGCTTTTCGCCGAGTTGATTGCCAACGACAAACCGCTGGTGATTTATTTCGACGGCAGCTTCTACAGCCCTATCACGAATGTGTACCCGGAAACTGCGTTCGGCGGCGATTTTGAGACGGAGGCGGATTATGGGGATCCATATCTGGTTGAACTCATCGAGAAACAAGGATGGATGGTCCACGCGCCCATCCCATACAGCTTCGACACCCACGTCACTAACTTGCCGGGCCCAGCACCCTTCGAGCCGACCGGGCAGAACTGGCTCGGCACCGACGACCAAGCCCGCGACGTGTTGGCGCGGATGATTTACGGGTTCCGTATTTCAGTACTGTTCGGTCTGGTGCTGACAGTGCTGAGTTCAATCGTCGGCGTCGCGGTCGGTGCGGTCCAGGGATACTTTGGTGGGCTGACGGATTTAGTCGGCCAACGCATGATCGAGATTTGGAACGGCATGCCGGTGCTGTTCATGTTGATCATTCTGGCGAGCGTGGTGCAGCCGAATTTTTGGTGGCTTCTGGGACTCATGCTGCTGTTCAGCTGGACATCCTTGGTCAGCGTCGTGCGCGCCGAATTCCTGCGCGCACGGAACTTCGAATATGTAAAAGCGGCGCGCGCGCTCGGTGTCACCAATAGTGTCATCATGTATCGCCATGTCTTACCGAACGCCATGGTCGCGACCTTGACGTTTCTGCCGTTCATAACGTCTGGCTCGGTAGTGACGTTGACGTCCCTTGATTTTCTTGGCTTCGGTCTGCCGCCGGGCTCGCCCTCCCTTGGCGAGTTACTGAAGCAGGGCAAGGATAACCTGCAAGCGCCCTGGCTTGGGATTACCGCCTTTTTTGTGATTGCGTTCATGCTGTCGCTTCTGGTTTTCATCGGAGAGGCGGTGCGTGACGCGTTCGATCCGCGTAAGGTACAACGATGAGCGATCAACCTCTTCTCTCTATCCGCGACCTCTCGGTCGATTTCGACGTGCCAAACGGACCCGTCCACGCGGTGCGGCAGTTCACACTCGACATTCAACGGGGCGAGACAGTGGCGTTGGTCGGTGAATCGGGATCAGGGAAATCGGTGACCGCACTTTCGGTGATGCAATTACTACCGTACCCCATCGCCAGCCACCCGAGTGGATCCATCCGGTTTCGCGGCGAGGAAATGATCGGCGCGCCGCGCCGCGCACTGCAGCGCATTCGCGGCGACCGAATTGGCATGATCTTCCAAGAACCAATCACCTCGCTCAACCCGGTCCACACCATCGAAAAGCAAATCCGCGAAGTCTTGGTTCTGCACAAGGGCCTGTCGACGGACAGTGCCCGGCGACGGGTCCTGGAATTGCTCGACCTAGTCGGTATCCGAGACGCGGCTCAGCGTCTGACCGCTTACCCGCACGAACTATCGGGTGGGCAACGCCAGCGCGTGATGATTGCAATGGCCTTGGCGAACGAGCCGGACTTGCTGATCGCGGACGAGCCGACCACCGCGCTGGACGTCACCATCCAGGCGCAAATTCTGAAACTATTGGCCGATCTACAATCGAAACTCGGCATGGCCATGCTGTTCATTACCCATGATCTCGGCATCGTCGGGAAAGTCGCTGATCGGGTTTGCGTGATGAAAGACGGCGAGATTGTCGAGAGTGGCCAAGCGGGTATCGTATTCTCCGCGCCGTCGCACGAGTATACCAAGCGCCTGCTGGAGGCCGAGCCGACAGGTACGAAGGAGCCACCGCAAGACGGTCGACCAACAGTGCTCTCCGGCGACGAAGTCCGCGTTTGGTTCCCGATCAAGAAAGGCTTAATGCGCCGCACCGTCGATCATATCAAGGCGGTCGATGGCATCTCCGTGACCATACGCCAGGGCGAGACCGTCGGTGTCGTTGGCGAATCCGGATCCGGCAAAACGACTCTCGGCATGGCATTGCTGAGATTGGAGCGCAGCCAGGGCGACATCGTCTTCGAAGGACGCAATATTCAGGACCTTAACACTGGCGAGATGCGGCCGTTGCGCCGCGAAATGCAGGTGGTCTTCCAGGACCCCTTCGGCAGTCTCAGCCCCCGCATGTCGGTCGGACAAATCGTTGCCGAAGGGCTCAAGGTACATGAGCCGGATAGCAGCGAAGCGGAACGCGAGCGCCGGGTAATCGAAGCGCTTAAGGAAGTCGATCTCGACCCCGATAGCCGTCACCGATACCCGCACGAGTTTTCCGGCGGTCAACGCCAACGCGTCGCCATCGCACGCGCCATTGTCTTGAAACCGAAATTCATCGTCCTCGATGAGCCAACATCGGCGTTGGACCGGTCCGTCCAAGCGCAAATCGTCGACCTACTGCGCCACCTGCAACGCGAACACGATCTGGCTTATCTTTTCATCAGCCACGACCTCAGGGTGGTGCGGGCACTATCCGACTATGTCGTCGTGCTGCGGTCCGGAAAGGTGATGGAGCAGGGTCTCTCGACCGAGCTTTTCGAAAATCCACAACATCCATACACAAAAGCTCTGATGGCGGCGGCGTTTGACCTAGAGACGTCAGAAGAAGCTATCGAGGCGGGCGTCATCCGCGAGTGACCTGAAGGTTTAGAAACCATGACCTTGATCTTTTATTCCGCCAACGACCGTTGGGACGACTGGGCCGATCATTTGCGCCGCGAGGTGCCGGAGATACCGTTGCGCCATTGGGACGAGGACGGCGACGACACAGCCGTGCGGTTCGCGTTGGTTTGGAATCCGCCACCCGGTGAGTTGAGACGGCGGTTCCCAAATTTGGGGTATATTTTTTCGCTCGGCGCGGGTGTCGATGCATTGCTCGACGACCCAGATTTACCGGAAGGCGTGCCGGTCGTGCGCATGGTCGAGGAAGCATTGGTCATCGGCATGACGGAATATGTCACCCTGCATGTCTTGCGCCTTCACCGCCAGCAACGGGATTTGGAAGCACAGCAGCGCGCCGGAGAATGGCGGCAAATCGCCACCCCGCTGGCGCCCGATCGTCGGGTCGGACTGATGGGGCTTGGCGTGCTGGGCAGCGACGCGGCGCAGGCGCTAACGGCGCTCCGCTTTGATGTAGCGTCGTGGACGCGGACATTGCGCGAGGTCCCTGGTGTAACCGGCTTCCACGGCGCGGAGGGCTTCGACGCTTTCCTAGCACGAAGCGAAATCCTCGTGGCCTTGCTGCCGCTGACGGACGCGACCCGTGGCATTCTCAGCCACGACCTGTTCGCCCGCTTGCCCAAGGGCGCAGGTCTGATCAATGCCGGGCGGGGCGGGCTTCAGGTCGAAGAAGACATCATCGCGGCGCTCGATTCAGGCCAATTGTCGGAAGCTGTGTTGGATGTGTTTTCAACGGAACCATTGCCGACAGAAAGTCCGCTTTGGCATCATCCGAAGGTGACACTGACGCCGCACAACGCGGCGCTGACTGGCTCCGAGACCGGAGCGCGGGAAGTTGGTGCCAACCTGCGGCGGTTGCTCGCGGGCGAGCAGCCACACAACATCGTCAATCCGAAGGCAGGTTATTAACTAGTCGCCGAAGGTCTCGCCGGATGAGCGAATAATCATCTCCGAAAACTCGCTGAGGAATACTGAACTCTTGACCGTCCGTTGGACTTCAATGGAGCGTCGGTCGGTCTCGTCCGGCTTGCGGCGGACCAAGCCGAACTCGCCCAAACGGTCGAGCGCTCGGGTGATCGCGGGCTTGGAGATATTCAGTTCAGCAGCCAATCCACGCACCGTATGGGGCGGCTGCGTTATGTATACGGTCAGGAGGACAGCCATCTGCCGGGACGAGAAATCGGGGGAATCGTTTCGCACGCTTCGCACAACAATACGGCGCCAAAGGTCGAGGGCTTGGTTGGGCGAAATTTCCATTGCGAATCTGTTAATCTTCGTTCCGATCACGAATCGGACGTAGCGCGGGCTTAGCTTCGGGCCAAGTCTCAAAGGCCAAGGAACCGGGCCTTGTGTTATTTTCTGAACCGCGCGGCGATCGTTCCGAAGGCCGCTCTAATCGCCATGGCTTCACCACCAACCGGACGACCGGGGCGAGTAGAGGTGTTCCACGCCATGATATCAAAATGCGCCCAAGGTACCGTATCTTTGACGAATTCGTTCATGAACAACGCCGCCGTGATGGCACCGCCTTGCGGCATATCTCCGATATTATTGAGATCGGCGACCTTGCTTTTCAGAGTACGCAGATAGGGCTTCCAAAGCGGCAATCGCCAGACCGGGTCGCCCACCGCATTGCCATGCTTGGAGAGGTCGGCGGCCAGCGAATCGTCGTTCGCGAACATGACGGGAAGCTCGGGCCCGAGCGCCACCCGCGCCGCGCCGGTCAGTGTCGCAAAGTCGAGTACCAGTTCCGGGTCTTCCGACGACGCTTCATACAGCGCGTCGGCCAGAACCAAGCGTCCTTCCGCATCGGTATTACCGATCTCCACCGTAATACCGGCGCGGCTTGTCAACACATCGAGCGGCCGGAACGCATTGTTCGAGACACTGTTTTCGACCGCCGGCACTAATACCCGCAGGCGCACCGGTAGGTTCGCCATCATGATCATACGGGCAAGGCCGAGCACATTGGCGGCGCCGCCCATATCCTTTTTCATCAGCTTCATGCCGGCCGGCGGTTTCAGATCGAGACCACCGGAGTCAAAACAAACTCCTTTGCCGACCAGCGTCACTTTCGGGTCGCTCGATTTTCCCCAAGTGAAATCGATTAAACGGGGGGCGCGGTCCGATGCGCGGCCGACCGCATGCACCATTGGGTAGTTCTTCTTTAAAAGATCGTCCCCGACGATCACGTTGAAACGCGCCTTGAATTCACGAGCCAATTTGCGCGCGGCGGCGGCGAGTTCGACCGGGCCCATGTCGGAAGCGGGCGTATTGATCAAATCGCGTGTCAGAGCAATCGAGCTCGCGGCACCTTCCACGGCCCGGCGATCGGCGCGGGCGGGCCAGACAAGCTCCGCTTCCGGTGATGGCGTCGCCGTATAGCGATCAAAGACATAAGTGCCAAGCGCCCAGCCAAGTGCGGCAGTGGTCGCCAGTATTGCATTGGTTCCTTTCGAGAGGGCGTAGCGGCCCGGCGGCAGTGCGTCGACGGCGGCGCTCCAAGACCACAGGTCTGAATCCCCTTCAATGCCCAAGAGCACTGCGGCAATCCCACCATCAGCGCCCGGCAGCAGCAGTGTTTCCCCGGTGGTGGCATCGAAATGTGCGGCGTCAACCCATGCCTGGGTCCGTTTGTCGGCCTTCTTCAACCATGCTTTCAGACCGTCTTCAGTCACTGGTGTCAACGTGATGGTTTTGCGCGTGGCGCGGGCGACGAGATTGTGCGGCAACATTCAACTCCCGGAATTGCTGGAGATCATTAAAAAGTACAGATTTCGTCACTTATCTAAAGGTGTGACTGGCGGAAGCGCAAGCGAGGAAGCATGAACGGATATAAACTGATCGTAGGCTGCAAGAATTATTCGTCTTGGTCCCTGCGCGGCTGGCTGTCGATGCGCCAGTCCGGCGCCACCTTCGAAGAAATCTTCATTCCCTTCCATACCGAAGAGCGCGGGAAATTGATCCGAAAACATTCACCAAGCGGGCTGGTGCCAGTGTTGCTCGACGGCGACCTATTAATAAATGATTCGCTCGCCATCGCCGAGTATTTAGCGGAAAAGCACCCGACAGCGAGCTTATGGCCAGAAGAGCCCACGGCGCGGGCCGTAGCGCGCGCCGCGGC
>JBMYRC010000045.1:0-28718 GCA_049601975.1 Alphaproteobacteria bacterium
GATCAGATCAGATCAATCAGGTGGCCTCATAAGCTCCAATAGCGATATTGATCCCGATTTTTTGTACGGCGCCAAATACCCTTAAGGTCGGCAATTAGTCCACCATCACGCAACACACCTTCAAAACGAAAATCGTCAAATTGTTGATGAGCGACACACCCCGAGACACAATCGAAATCCGTTCCAAAACCCTCAACAAGCTCGATGCCATATAACTGCTGCGCCTCGGCCGGATCTGCAAATGGATCATGAACCTGGACTGTATGCCCATATTCGGTAAGTAGCCTTACGATTTCCCCAACCTTTGAATTCCTTAAGTCCGGCACGTCTTCCTTAAACGTCAAACCGAGGATCAAAATTTTTGATCCGGCCTCCAATTCCGCAGATATCGCCTCTGCGACGTATGGGGCCATCGCATCGTTTGTACTCCGGCCAGATAGAATAACCTTCGGCTCAAACCCCACGGCCTCCGCCACGTGCGCTAGGTAATACGGGTCCACACCAATACAATGCCCTCCGACGAGACCAGGCGTAAACGGTAGAAAATTCCATTTCGTGTTTGCTGCCTCCAGGACATCATAGATTGAAATATCAAGGCGATGAAAAATTTGAGCGATCTCGTTCATAAATGCGATATTGATATCTCTCTGTGCATTCTCGATGACCTTCGCGGCTTCCGCTGTTTTTATATCTTTCGCGATGAAAATCTGATCGCCATTCATACAGCCATAAATTTGCGCCAACGTCTTGGCGACTTCCTGCGTTTGCCCCGCGACAACCTTCACGATGCGATCAACGGTATGAACGGAATCGCCCGGATTTATACGTTCAGGTGAATAACCGATGTAAAAGTCGGAGCCGCATTTCAATCCGGACATGCGCTCTAAAATTGGGCCACAAATATCCTCCGTAACGCCCGGATATACCGTACTTTCAAAAGCGACAATCGCTCCTTTCCGCAGGACTCTACCAACGCATTCAGTCGCCGACTTAAGCGCCGATAATTCAGGTTGATTGGCAGCATCTACCGGCGTCGGAACGGCGACAATGAAGATATCGGCGTTGCTCAATCCCGATGCTTCGTCCGTAAAATGAATTTCTGAAACAGCCAGGGCTTCTGATGAAATTTCATCCGTCCGGTCGTGGCCCCGACGCAATTCTGCGATGCGATTAGTATTCTGATCATATCCAATTACTGGGTATGTCTTGGCCAGCGCCAGCGCCAACGGCAAGCCGACATAACCAAGTCCGATTACCGATAACGTGAGTTCAGGACCCATTGCACCAACAGAGTTTATGAAATTAACTGCCACCTAACTTTAGACGGATTAAATTGTCAATCCGAACGGCCCAGCAATTTTAAACATCGGAAAAACAATAACTCTTGACGTTCACATCGTGAACAAACTAATGTTCACAAAATGAACACACTGCCGTTCACCCCATGAACACTATCACTTGATCAATGCCACAAACATCATCAAACAACAATAAACCTAAGGGCGACTCGGAAATTTTGCTTGAGCTGTTGAATGTCGTTCACGAGAACAATGACTTAACGCAGCGTTCAATGGCAAATGAACTCGGGATCGCCTTGGGTCTGGCAAATACGTATCTGAAACGTTGTGTTCTAAAAGGCTATATTAAGGTCCGCCAAATCCCGTCTAACCGATACAGCTATTATTTAACGCCAAATGGCTTTGCAGAGAAATCTCGCCTAACGGCCGAATATCTCTCCTCATCGTTTAATTTTTTCCGCCGCGCAAAGAGCCAATGCCTGGAATCCTTACGATATGCGAGTGCTCGGAATTGGAATCGCATTGGTTTAGTGGGTGTGGGTGATCTGGCTGAGATTTACGCGCTCTGCGCCCTCGATCAACAAGTGAATCTTGTCGGCATATATGACCTAGAAGCAACGCGCGAGCAATTCGCTGGCTTATCCGTAGCAAAACAACTGCGATCTCTAGGACAAGTCGACGCCCTTATCGTTACAGATACCAAATCGCCGCAACATACATTCGATCAATTATGCGGCGAATTCCCCATTGAACGCATTTTGACTCTGCCGGTTTTGGGCATCTCTCGGACAAGTCTGTCGGAACTGGGGGATACATGAAACGCTGGTACGTAGTTCACACTCAGCCCGGGTCAGAAATCTTGGCGCAAGGGCAATTGGAAAATCAAGAATTCCGGACGTATTTCCCTCGATATTTAAAGACAGTCCGTCATGCTCGAAGCGAAAAGCACGTAATTGCGCCATTATTTCCTCGTTATATCTTTGTTGAAATCGATATGAAACAACAACGCTGGCGGTCGATTAATGGAACGCGAGGCGTTTCCTATCTTCTGACGATGGGGGAACGTCCATCGGCAGTTCCAAATGGAGTTGTTGAGGAAATCATTTCCAGAGAATCCAACGATCGTCTCATACAGATTTCGGAAAAAGTTCCGTACAATGCAGGCGAAGTCATAGAGATCACTTCCGGCGCCCTTACAGATCAGATCGGAAATTTCCTTCGGATGGACAAGCAAAAACGGATCGTGATGCTGCTTGAATTGTTGGGCCGCAACGTAGAGGTTCGATTACCGCCGGAAACAGTGCGCGCCTACGCTTAAGATACGTGACCGCTTGCGTGGCCACGCGGTATAACCTGCCGATGACATTGATGATATTGATCGGTGGCGTGATCGCGGTTTTTTCTTGGTTCCTAACGGGTCTGACCCTCAGGATTCTCAGAAAACGAGCAATTCTAGACCATCCAAACGAACGCAGCAGCCATTCGATACCGGTTCCCCGCGGTGGCGGTATCCCAGTTGTCGCTCTCACGCTCATTTTCTGGGCCGTGCCTTTTCGAGGGACTGTCGACCCTGCAACGATTTTATTGCTAGCGGCAGGAATGTTGGCAATCATTTCTTGGATCGACGACATACGATCGCTCTCACCTGCCATAAGATTGAGCGTTCAATGCGCCGCCGTCCTCATCGGAGTATACTCTCTACCTTCCGGCGCCTTATTATTTCAGGGTTTAATTCCAATTTGGCTCGACACTATCGTCATTTGCTTCGTTTGGCTGTGGTTCGTGAATCTTTTTAACTTTATGGACGGCATTGATGCTATTTCTGGAATTGAAGCCATTGCTATTTGTGGCGGCCTAATAATTCTTTCGAGTATCTATCAGATTGCCGGCCCAGATCCCTGGTATTCATTAACTCTGGGCTGTGCCGTCATCGGGTTTCTTTGGTGGAATCGCCCACCGGCAAAAATCTTTTTGGGCGACGTCGGAAGTATTACTATTGGATACTGCTTGGGTTGGCTGCTCATCAGTTTGGCGATTTCGGGCTATTGGGCATCAGCTTTGATACTACCGCTTTACTATCTAAGCGATGCCACATTCACCTTAGTCAAACGTGGCCTGCGCGGCGAGAAAGTTTGGCAAGCCCATCGCGAACATTTCTATCAACAGGCTGTGCAGTCGAGCAAAAGCCACGCGCAAGTTTGCCGCGCTATCCTCGCCGCTAATATCGGATTAGTCGGACTGGCCGTGCTCGCAGTCACAAATCCGTTCGCGGCTTTGGCTCTCTCACTCTTTGTCGTTTTAATTTTAATTCTCTGGATGCGCGGATGAAGGTCCTCGTGACAGGAGCATCCGGTTTCGTCGGTCAGGCGCTCTTAAAGCGCTTGGAACTGGCTGGTCACGGGGTCTCTGCAATCACACGATCCGAAATTGGCGATATCGATGGGAACGCAGTTTGGCAACCGCACTTAGCGGATATCGACGCAATCGTTCATCTGGCGGCACGTGTTCATATCATGCAAGACACGGCAAATGACTCTCTTTCTCTCTATCGGACGGTGAACACGAAGGGCACCATTCGCCTTGCAGAAGCAGCGAGAGAGATGAAAGTTCGTCGGTTCGTATTCGTCAGTTCCATAAAGGTGAACGGAGAGCGATCCGATGGCCATTTAACCGCGCAAGATCCAGCCATTCCTCAAGATCCATATGCGATTTCAAAATGGGAAGCCGAGCGGGCCTTGGCTAAAATGAGCTCCGACTTGGATGTTGTGACGCTGCGCCCGCCCCTTGTATATGGGCCACACGTTAAAGGTAATTTTCGCCGACTGATCGAAATTGTCGATAAAGGCATACCGTTACCTCTCGCAAGCGTCCACAATCGACGAAGCTTTATCAACCTTGCCAACCTCACCGATGCCATATCCTGGAGTTTGACAGGCCCCACCGGGCTTTACCTGCCGAGCGACAAAGACGACAAATCAACGGCAGATCTCATCCGAACCATTGCACGGGCATTGGAGAAACCGCAGCGCCTTTTTCCATTTCCACCAACGATGCTTACGTTTGCCGGAAAGGTGCTGCGAAAATCCGATGCAATTGATAGGCTTATTGGAACACTCACGGTTGACGGCGCGTTACCGGGTTGGACACCTCCGCAATCATTTGAAACCGGGATTAACCAGACGATCGATTGGTATCGTACCCTTTGAAAACCGGGAATCATATGAGACATCATCTCCAATTTGAGCAATCCGCCGGCCGCACTTGCTACTGCAATACCGTCACTCTATGAAGGCGTTGATGAACATACTCCCGAAAATGAATCGCGCGCGCATTGCCCTCCTCCACGATACGATGATGGCGGCGATATCATTTCCTTTGTCACTGTATCTTCGGGTGGGAGACGTATTTTACATTTTCTGGGGCGATTATATCGTCGAAACAAGTCTCATATTTGCGGCTATTTGTGCCCCGGTCTTCTTATATTCGCGCCTATACAGGGGAATTTGGGGCTACGCTTCAATAGAAGACCTGACCGCGATCACCAAGGCCGTAACCATTGCTATACTGATCTTCCTTCCGGCGTTATTTCTCTTTGCTCGCCTTGAGCAATTGCCCCGATCACTCCCCCTGATTCAATGGTTTTTGTTGATGGCGCTTCTCGGTGGCCCTCGGTTTCTATATCGGATTTTAAAAGACCGTCGGTTGGAGAATATACTCAAGCGGTCTGCGCATCGCAGGGTCCCGGTAATGTTGATCGGCGCTGGTGACTCCGCCGAATTATTCATTCGCCAGCACAACCGAGACCGAAATGCCCCGTACTTGGCCATCGCGATTCTAGATGACAAAGGCGGCCGCATCGGCCGGGAGATTCACGGCGTTCCCATCGTCGCCAGCACGGACGAGCTGGATTTAATATTGCGCGATGGCGCGCATGGCCAGCCTCAAAAGTTGATCCTAACCAATCACAATATGGATGGCGCCGAGGTCAGGCAGATATTCGACTTGGCGGAACAGCACGGCTGCACGTTGTCGCGCTTACCTCGCACGACACAGCTACAAGCAGGCCTAGAAGAAAAAATCGAAACGCGACCGATTATGGTCGAAGATTTGCTCGGTCGACCTCAAACAAAGCTCGACCGTGATGCGATGCGTAAATTGATCGAAAGCCAAGACATATTGGTGACCGGCGCGGGAGGGAGCATCGGCAGCGAACTTGTCCGTCAAATTAGTGACCTTTCACCAGCCTCAATGACGCTCTTCGAGAATTCGGAATACAATCTGTATCAAATCGATCAAGAACTGTCAGGGAAACACCCCCAGATCAAGAGGTCCGCCGTCCTAGGCGATGTGAGGGACGCAGAACGGGTTAATCAAGTAATGATTTCCCATAAACCGACACTCGTCTTTCATGCCGCTGCATTGAAACATGTGCCGATGGTTGAACAGAATCCGGTAGAAGGTGTTCTGACCAATGTCATTGGAAGCCGCAACGTTGCCGACGCATGCGTCGTACATGGCGTCAAAGCAATGGTGTTGATATCGACCGACAAAGCCGTAAACCCCCCCAATATTATGGGCGCCACCAAGCGATTGGCGGAGAGCTACTGCCAAGCCCTGGACATCGATATGGCAAAAACCGACGGTACGCGATTTGTGACCGTACGCTTTGGAAATGTATTGGGATCGACAGGCTCAGTCGTCCCACTATTCCAAAAACAGTTGGAAGCAGGTGGACCGTTAACCATCACCCATCCGGAAGTGACACGGTTTTTCATGACGATCCGCGAAGCCGTAGAGTTGGTTTTGCAAGCTTCCGCATTGGGAACCGCAGGCGAGCGCAATGCCGGTCGCATCCATGTGTTGGAAATGGGTGCACCGGTGAAGATTTTAGAGCTTGCAGAACAAATGATCCGCCTTGCCGGCTTGCAACCCAACGTAGATGTCAAAATAAAAGTCACTGGATTGCGCCCAGGAGAAAAATTGCACGAAGAGATCCTTCACGAAGGTGAGTCCTTGTTGCCGTCCTCAGACCCCAGCTTATTGTTGGCGGCGCCACGGACAAGTGACCTGAAAGAACTTTGTTTGGCTATCAATCGCTTGGAAGATGCCGCAAGAGGCCGCCACCGCGAAGATACTCTCGAAGCGCTAAGATTATTAGTCCCGGAATATGTGGGACAGAACTCAACAGACGCAGCAATCGTCTAAACATAAAATTGACGAGAATAAAATGATGGTAGACACCTCAATCAAACGCGCACTCCTCTCGGTCACCGACAAAACCGGCCTCGTCGAATTCGCCCAATTTCTCCACGACAATGGCGTCGAGCTTCTTTCCACGGGAGGCACCGCCAAAGCCATCAAAGACGGAGACATTCCAGTCCTAGAGGTTTCGGAATTTACGGGGTCTCCGGAAATTTTAGGTGGAAGGGTAAAAACGCTGCATCCCAAAATTCATGGCGGAATTTTAGCCCGTCGCGATGATGACGACGATAAATCGGAAATGGCCAAAAATGATATCGAGCCCATCGACCTGATCGTCGTCAATCTTTATGCCTTCGAAGAAACCGAACGAAGCGGTGCGGATTTTGCCACCTGTGTCGAGAACATCGATATCGGTGGACCGACCATGATCCGGGCCGCTGCCAAGAACCATGCCTTCACGACGATTGTCATCGACCCTCAACAATATCAATCCGTCATGTTGGATATGGAGGCGCACAAAGGCAGCATATCATTAGACCTGCGCCGCAATCTCGCGGCGACCGCTTACGCGCGCACCGCAGCATATGATGCCGCCATCGCTAATTGGTTCAGCGAGCAAATTGATGAACCATACCCGGAATTTTTCGCGTTCGGTGGCCGGCTCCAGCAGACGCTACGTTATGGCGAAAACCCTCATCAAACGGCAGCCTTCTACACCTCATCTGAATTCCGCCCCGGGGTATCGACTTCTGACCAAGTCCAAGGGAAAGGCCTTAGTTACAACAACCTTAATGACACCGACGCCGCATATGAACTGGTAGCCGAGTTCGAGCGCCCCGCCTGTGCGATCATCAAACACGCTAATCCTTGTGGTGTCGCCGTTGCCGACAGTCTGGAAGATGCTTTCAAGAAGGCCGTGGCCTGTGACCCCGTCAGCGCCTTCGGCGGCATTATAGCGCTCAATCGGACGCTGGACGCGGCAACCGTGAAAGCCTTGGCTGATTTGTTCGTTGAAGTAATCGTGGCTCCAGAAGCCGATGCGGATGCATTGCAGCTATTGGCAAAACGCAAAAACCTTCGCCTGCTCCTTACCGGTGTTCTGCCAGACCCCACAGCTTCCGGTCGTGCGATCAAGCAAGTTGCGGGAGGATTTTTACTTCAGGGTCGCGACAATGGTAAAACGACCGAGTCCGACCTGAAAACCGTCACCAAACGCGTACCGACCGAAGCGGAAGTTGCCGATATGCTGTTTGCCTTCACGGTTGGCAAACACATCAAATCAAATACAATCGTATATGCGCGTGACCTCGCTACGGTCGGTGTCGGCGCCGGCCAAATGAGCCGCATCGATGCTGCGCATATCGCTGCCCGTAAGGGTATGGAACATGAGGGAACAACACCCTGCGTTGTCGCCTCCGACGCTTTCTTCCCCTTCGCGGATGGACTACTGGCTGCGGTCGAAGCTGGAGGAACCGCGGTTATTCAGCCGGGCGGCTCCATCCGAGATGACGAAGTGATAGCCGCCGCGGATGATGCTGGGATAGCGATGGTCTTCACGGGTATGCGCCACTTCCGACACTAATAGCCGACGAGATTCCGCAGTTCGCGGCTCGCAACCGCGAGCATAGAAGTATCAAGACCATCGACTGTTCGCAGATCGCCGAAGAGGTCTCGTACTCGTGTGGCGGCTGCCCCTCGTCCGTCGACCCATTGCTCGATCGATTTGTCTACCGGACGGTTATTTCACGCATAACAAGCACTCGTTCCGTGAGAGCACTTTAATGTGCGAAGAGCTCGTCGACAACCGCATCCAAAACTCGCTTCTGCCATTCGTTTTCTGGTGTGAGAGAAGCCGCGGCATTCTTTAACCAATCGACTGACAAATTGCTGCCGATGCCAAAATAGACAGCGCCGACTTTTGTCACCTGTTGCTTTGACGCGTTTGCGATCCGAACGATGTCGCACGCCGACGCCAAGACGTTCAGTTTGGCAATTTCCCTGGCGAGTTTTGCGGCACACCTTCGCCGAATAATCTTGCTTCATGGGACTTCATCGCCGCTTTATCCGCCGCTACGACGATCGTATCGATACTCGCATGCTATTCGCGGATGCTGGCCGCAAATTTATCCATGATCTGGGTGATATTCATCGGCTGGCTCTCATTCCTCTGTCCCAGCTTGTTGGCCTCTTGAAGCATTGCGGTTTGAAGTTTTGCGTCGACCTTATTGTCCAACGCCTCAATTCCATTCCAAATTTTCCGCACTCAAATGCGTCTCTCGAAATCAGATAGGCCCGGGCGATAACGTCGCTCAGATAACTGGTTGCATCGTGCATCTAATGAACATAAGTGGCGCCGATCCGGTTCATCATCGAATTGGTCACCATGGTTGCGATGATCTCACGCCCCAATTTGTGACCCATGATGGCGTCTCAATATGTCTTCCGTAACGGCGTTGAAAAATAGAGCAAAAAATCTTCGGCCAGAAGCTTTTCATCCGGCAAGTCACTCGCAAAAATTTCATTACAGGTGACAATCTTGGCATAAGACAACAAAACAGAAATTTCTGGCCACGTCATTCTGACATTCATGGAAAGACGCATTGCCTGGGTTTGCTGATAAATATCGCACGATACCAGCGTACCGGCCTCGTCGGTTATCTTCATCAATAGTTTGTCGCGCTGTTTCATCGTCATATCGCCACGCTGTACGATGTCGCCGAAGACGACCTTGATATTCACTTCATGATCGGAGTAATCGTCGCCGGCTGAATCATCGATGAAGTCCGTATTCAGCCGGCCGCCCGCCATGGCAAATTCAACCCGCCCGCGTCGTATGGCCCCCAAATTGGTGCCTTCGCCCACGACCTTGCAATTCAGCTCACCTCCGTTGACGCGAATGGGATCATTGGCTCGATCACCGGCGTCCGAATCGCTTTCAGATGCCGCCTTTATGTAGGTCCCTATCCCGCCGAACCACAGCAAATCAACATGGGCCAGTAAGATCGCCTTGATCAATCCATTCGGCGTCACAGAATCGCGCTCGATCCCAAGCGCCTGCTTAATCTCGCGTCTTAATTTGACGTATTTTGCCGATCGCTCAAAGACGCCACCCCTCAAAATCAGCTTGGGGTCGAAATCGATCCAGCCCGACCGCGGTAAATTTAACAATCGCTTGCGCTCTTCATAGCTTTTCGCGAGGTCAGGGTTGGGGATTGACAATAATATGCAGATGATTGAAAGAGCCTATGAGTTTTATCTGTTCCGATAACAGCATACCGTTGCCGAACACATCACCGGACATGTCTCCAAAGCCAACGGTGGTAAACTCTTCGGTCTGAGTGTCATGCCCCATCTCCCAGAAATGACGCTTCACGGATTCCCAGGCACCCTTTGCTGTAATGCCCATTTTTTATGGCCATATCCCGCCAAACCACCGGACGCGAAAGTATCATCGAGCCAGAACCCTTTCTCGTGCGCCATGCCGTTTGCAAAAAAATTTGAAACGGTCGCTGTTCCTTTATCCGCCGCAACCCCAAGTAAGTGTCTGGATCATCGCGTCGAACTACATTGCGCGGAGCCACAAATTTTATCACCTTTGAAATTATCGGTGATTACCAGCATGGCGCCGACGAACAATTTGTAACATTCGACACCATCCGTCATATGAGCGTCTCGATCTGACATCGGCGTCGCATTCTTCAGCACAAACCCGCCTTTCGAGCCCGCCGGAACGATGACCCCGTTCTTGACCTGTTAAGCTTTGGCCAAGCCCAACACTTCCGTGCGACCTTCAACTCATCAATTGCCGAGCCCACCTCGAACAACATCGAACGCCAGTCTTCGACGGCTGCCCGTAGATCGCCCAGAGCGATCAAAATTTTCTTTTCGATCTCCTTCAAAGCGGATTTCGATGTTTTTTCACTAACCCGAACATGCATGAACGATTCATGGACCACCCCTTTGCCGCTTTCCGTCCAAGTCATGAAGCCGACTGTTCGCCCCGTCTTATCCCGGTTTACAACGAATGTCGGGTGAGTGATGACATGAACTGTAAGTTCCAATTGGTTCAGCGCCATAGTCACCGAACCGACTAGAAACGGCATGTCTTCGTTTACAATTTCGACAATTGTATGACCGGAGTTCCAGCCGTTATTTTCGATCTTCAGATTAAAGGCGCGCACTTTCGCTTTACCGGTTTTGCTCCGCTCGCCAAATAATTCAAGCGACAATGCAGAACCACAAAGCATCTCCGGCTCTTCACACAGGACATCGTCCGGCGGCACATCACGATATAATTCCCAAATAAAAAAATCAGCATTACCCGCACGCGTTCCGGAAAGTTTCTTCCCCACGACTTTGAGTACTCGTCCGATATGCTCTTGTTTTATTTTTTCAATCGATAGCGTCATCATACGGCCTCCCACGATAGTGTTCGGCATGCATTTTTTTGTATGACACTATGCAAATTATAATTAATAATTATTTAATTTATTGTGTTATTTTTATTTTAATGCAAATCAAAATGAAGTATTTAATATCGTAATTCTACCTGTTTAAAATTTATTATTTATATTACATTCTTCAGAATAGCCGAACCTGGTTGGATATTTTAAAAAACAGTTCTTTATTATCCGTCAAACCGTACTACTTTGACAACATGAACTCGCGCTTGAGCAATACAACAGACAGGGCCCTATGAAACCGGCACCCTTCAAATACCATCGCGTCACGACGTTAGAAGAAGCCACCGGACTTCTCGCGACGTTGGAGAACGCGCGTCTATTGGCAGGCGGTCAATCGCTGATGCCGATGATGAATATGCGATACGTCATGGTCGACCATCTGATCGACCTCAATGAAATCTCGGACATGGCAGGCATTCAAATCGACGGTAATCGAGTGCACGTCGGTGCGATGACCCGTCAACGCGATATCTTCGCCTCCGAAACACTGGCCAACAAAGCGCCTATTTTCGAGGAAACATTGCAGCAAGTCGGCCACATACAGACCCGCAACCGAGGCACGATCGGCGGCAGCCTTTCGCACCTCGACCCGGCCGCCGAGCTTCCGGGAATGGCCGCCCTGCACGACGCGACGATCACACTATCCAAGCTTGGATCATCCCGACATGTACCCATGCAGGAGTTTGCACTTGGCTATATGACTCCCTGCACGGAGCTGGACGAAATACTCACTGAAATCAGCTTCGATTTCTGGCCGGAAGGACACGGATACGATTTTCGTGAATTTGCGCAACGCCACGGCGATTTTGCGATCGTCGGCGTTGGAACATTGATGACCCTCGACACCAGTAATCGCATCGACCGGATCGCCTGTGTCTTAATCGGTATAGATTATCATCCCATCCGATTGACGGACATCGAAGCAGATTTAATGGGCCAAACGCCATCAGAAGATCTTTTCCGTACGGCCGGAGAGAAGACGCGAGAAAGAGATATGATGGAGGATGCCCTGGTACCTGAGAGTTACCGCAAACAATTATCGTCGGTTCTCCTCCGGCGTTCGTTGACTTCGGCGGCGCAACGGGCAGCTGGAGAGAAAAATGTCTGAGCCTGATATTCATGAAGTGACTTTGACCGTTAATGGGCAATCCTATTCCGAATCTGTTGAATCTCGTTGGTCCCTGGCTGATTTTCTACGGCACAAACTCGGCCTGACAGGCACCCATCTCGGCTGCGAACATGGCGTTTGCGGCGCCTGTACCGTCTTATTGGACGGACACTCTGTGCGTGGTTGCCTCACGCTCGCAGTTCAAGCGGATGGCAAATCGCTCGAAACCGTCGAAGGCCTTGCCCCCTCCTCGACTGAGCTAAATACCTTGCAGCAAGCGTTTTGGGATAATCATGGTTTGCAATGCGGCTTTTGCACCCCAGGCATCTTAATGACCTTGACCGAGTTCTTGCAGGACAATCCGGATCCCAGTGAGGCAGAAGTTCGCGAAGCTTTGTCCGGCAACATATGTCGCTGCACCGGCTATCAAGGCATTGTAGATGCCGCCTTGGAAGCCGCCACCAACCTTCGAAACACCAGCGGGCAGTAGTCGAGCAATGTCTACCCATTTAGTTGGCCAGCGCATCAAGCGCCTCGAGGACCCAGACCTGCTGAGCGGGCGCGGTCAATTTGTCGACGACCTAAAAATACCGGGTTTGTTGCATGCGGCGTTCCTGAGAAGCCCTGTCGGTCATGCTCGCATTCGCAGTATTGATAAAGCTGACGCCATGACAATGCCGGGGGTTCATGCTGTGTGGACGGCCGCCGACCTGCCTGAAAATATGCATGGCCGGAGAATGTTGCTGCAGGTCCCAAATCCGGCAATTCGACATCCTTTTACGCAAGAGCCTTTGGCGACCAACGAAGTCTGCTTTGTTGGTGAGCCCGTCGCCGTCGTCGTCGCCGATAGCCGGCATCAAGCGGAGGATGCTTGCGAGCGTATTGATTTAGATTACGAGCCTTTACCGGTATCGCCGGACTGTGAGACCGCGCTGAAACCCAATGCCGGCACGGCGCATTCGAGTATCGACGATAATATCGCGGCCCAATTCACATTGGACTATGGCGATATCGATGATGCTTTCAGTAAGGCTGAGCATGTCATTCAAGATCGTTATTTCCAACATCGAGGCACGGCCAATCCGATGGAAGGCCGAGGCGTCGTTGGAGCGTACGACGCCGTCTCGAACCAATTTACAGTATGGTCGGCGACCCAGTCACCCTTCATCATCCGACGTGCGTTAGTCGCCATGTTCGAGATCGAGGAAAGTGCCGTTCGTGTCATCGCACCCAAAGACGTCGGCGGCGGCTTCGGGCCCAAGGGTATGTCATATCCGGAAGAAATCGTCATTCCCGCTCTCGCCCGGGCGCTCGCGCGGCCGGTGAAATGGATCGAGGATCGGCGCGAACACTTCCTGACGACGACCCAGGAACGCGATCAGATCTGGGATGTCTCCATCGCACTCGACGCGGACGGTAAGATCCTAGGGCTCAAAGGTCGGCTTATTCATGATGCAGGCGCTTATGTCCCCTGGGGTATTATCACGCCTTATATTTCAACCACAACAATCGCCGGTCCTTATATTGTACCGGCGTTTAAGTTCGACACGACGGCGGCGTTTACGAACAAGCCACCAACGACACCGTTGCGTGGCGCGGGGCGGCCACAAGCTGTCTTTGCGATGGAACGAACGATGGACCTCGTCGCCGAAAAGCTCGGGATAGACCGAGCTGAGATCCGAGAAAGAAACCTTATTCCTGCCGAAGCGATGCCTTATAAAATGGGCCTCATATTCCGCGACGGCGCACCAGTCATCTATGACAGCGGCGACTATCCCAAATGCCAAGCGATGGCGTTGGAGCGCGGCGAATACAGCGATTTTCCACGGCGACAAGCGGCGGCTCGGGCGGAAGGCCGCTATATCGGCATCGGCATCGCCAATGCGGTTGAAGGCACCGGTCTCGGCCCTTTCGAAGGGGCAACGATCAAGGTGGCACCATCGGGCCGGGTAATCCTGCAAACAGGTGCGGCCGCGCAGGGGCAGGCCCATCACACGACCTTGGCTCAACTTTGCGGCCAAGAGCTGAACATCCCGATTGACCGGATCGACATTGTCGCCGGCGACACGAACGCGGTCTCACTTGGCGTCGGAACTTTCGCGAGCCGCATTGCCGTGAATGCCGGCTCGTCGGTCCGGCTTGCGTCGCAAACCGTGCACGGTAAACTGATGAAACTAGCTGCCGCAGTCCTTCAGGTTGGCGAAGAAGACTTAGAGATGGAAGACGGCGATATCCGGATCACCGGCGAACAGGGCGATAGCATTAGCTTCTCTGACCTCGCGAAGATGATGAACGGGGTCCCTGGCTACAAATTACCGGAAGGTATCGAGGCCGGGTTGGAAGCAACGAGCTATTTCCAGCCGAGCCAAGCCGCTTACGCCAACGGTTGCCATGTCGTTGAAGTTGAAGTTGACGTCGAAACAGGCGCGGTCTCCATATTGCGCTACAGCGTCTCACACGATTGCGGCAATTTGGTCAATCCGATGATTGTGGATGGCCAGGTCCAAGGCGGCGTCGCCCATGGTATCGGTAATGCGCTTCTCGAACACCTCTACTACGACACAGACGCTAACCCGCTGACGGCAACCTTCGCTGAATATCTACTCCCTACGGCGGAAATGGTGCCGAACGTCGAAATCCTGCATCTTGAATCCCCGTCACCGAACAATCCGCTAGGTGTCAAAGGCGCGGGCGAAGGCGGCACTCTCCCGGCGGCAGCGGTTATCACCGCCGCGATTGACGATGCCCTCTCCCCATTCGGGGTTCGATTCCGGGATGCGCCAATTCTACCGCATCAAATCATTGCAGCAATCGCAGAAGCGGAAAAGTCCGTTTAACGATCTGATTGCCAGTGGATTAGGCATCGTCGTCCGTAATCTGGTCGAAAATTTCACGGGCTTCAGTCTCGTCTAGGTCGAAAGCAATCGCGAAATCATTGCCGCTTTTTGCGCGAACCACATGTCCCGGCACTTTCTCGAAGTTCTCGACCCTCAATTCGACAGGCTCGCCTAACCCTATTTGCAATGGCCCATGGCTCACCATCGCGGCTCCACCGACTGATATATCCGTAATCTGACCGTTTTGCGTACCTTCAGGTGTCGTCGTCTCCACCGGTTTGGAGAGCGGAATACGCTCATGCTGCCGCTTATTATCATCGTTCGCAATCAGGGTCGCTCTTCCTCGTCGTCAATGCTTTATACGCTAGACCCAAAGACGCAGGAACTCGCCGCGCCACAGGCCAGACTTACTCTCTTTAGCACGTTCCTCTTCGGAAACGTTGAGGGTGGTTTCCTTTGTATTTGCCAAAACCCACCCACTCGCGACCATCAATGCATCCAACTGTTTTCCGTCGACGTGGCAATTAGCCAACAATTCGCCCTACCGATTCTTATCCACTCCCGTGCAAACAACATCTCGCCCCATTGTCAATTCAACGAGATAGGCGGGTCGCCATCGCACCGCATGGGTAACGGATTCCTTCATATCGCCAGGACTGTGGCCCTTCAACGGCATCGGCACCGTACAAATGCAGGACCCAGCCTAGCATACGAAGCGTATGCCCGTCGATTACCGAAGGCTGCCCTTCGATGGAGACACGCTGGGCATCTCGCTCTCGGTTCCGTGCGGAATCGCCGCCGATGATGCTACGCATGCGCGGGACAAGCACCGTCTCACCAGTCGAAGAAAACGGCGACGGTTGCGAGACCACCGGCTATTCGATAATGCGCACGGTGGGCGGGTCGGCTCTTGCACCATAGGGCACAGCAAGGAGCGTCAAAATAAGAACGCCGGGTATCCAAAAGACAGGCCGTGAGACCCATCCCCTGAAACTTGCGCCCACGGCACTACGTTTATCGAGAATCCAACGCGGAGTAACCAACTATGAGCGCCTCTTCTCTACACAATGACTTAATCGTTTTTGACGGTCTTATCGTATCCAATTGGAGCCGAAAAATCTTCGAGAACATGCATGAGGGCGGTCTAACAGGCGCCAATTGCACGTGCTGTGTCTGGGAAGGCTTCACGGACACGATGCGGAATATTTCCAATTGGAAGCAATGGATCAACGAAAATGCCGACTTACTCCAACAAGCCTATTCGACCGACGATATCCGAGATGCCAAAAAGGCTGGGAAGACGGCTATTGTCCTTGGTTTCCAGAACGTCTCGGCCTTCGAGGATCAAATCGGTTACATCCGACTGTTCAAGGAACTGGGCGTCGGCATCGTCCAGATGGCGTACAACACGCAGAACCTCATCGGAACGGGGTGCTACGAATCCCATGACGGCGGGCTTTCGGACTTTGGCCGCGAAGCCGTTGCGGAAATGAACCGGGTCGGCATCATGTGTGACCTGTCACATGTCGGAGCACAGACTTCCTACGATGTGATTCACGCGTCTACCAAGCCCGTATGCTATTCGCATGTAGCACCTGCAGGCTTAAAGGAGCATCCGAGAAACAAATCCGACGAACAGATTCGAACTATCGTCGACAGAGGCGGGTTCGTTGGCGTGACAATGTTTCCGCCGTTTCTAAAACGCGGCACAGATTCGACAGTTGACGATTATGTGCAAGCAATGGACTACGTCATCAACATCGCCGGCGAAGATGCCGTCGGCTATGGCACTGATTTCACACAGGGATACGACCTCCCCTTCTTCGAATGGATCACCATGGATAAGGGGTATGCGAGAAAGCTGACGGAATTTGGTGACATCATCAGCCTAGAAGGCATCGCCCGGATTGGTGAGACGCCAAACCTGACGGCGGCAATGGAACGTGCTGGCTGGAAGGAAGATAGAATCAAGAAAGTGATGGGCGAGAATTGGTTACGGGTTCTAAAGGAAGTGTGGGGCCGCTAATTCCAATGTTATATCGGGCAGCCTATACACCAGCTCTTCTTCTTGCCTTTTACACAAACCCGTCTAAGTCTTACGGCCATCAGCACTTTTGCCAAATCGAAATTGTCGATCATGACGCGCGCCGTTAATTAGCGGCCATTGCCGTCCCATTTTAGCTCACAGAATTGCACCTTCTTAACACGAGAGACCAGCTTCGCCGTGTAGTTACGGGCGCGCTTCCCTCTTTTTTTAGTCGAGACATTCGCCAAACTTAATTTTTGGTGTGACTACGCCACAAACACTGACATTGAAGTCCGAAAGGTTCTTCAGAACGCCCGGTAGGTTTATGTAGATGGTGCTGGCATCTGCCACAAATCGGTTGCCGTCGCCACGCCGTAGCTCCCAGTTATAGCATTTTGCAAACGCGGTGCCGGAATAGAAAATCAGGAATAGAACTATGAGAATGCGCATACTTTAACCATACCTTAGTTCACCTATCCTGTCTCCGGGATTTTATCGGAATCAGCAGCAAAGTGATAATCTCTGCAACTCCCCACTGCCGAACGCCGGAACTTGACCGCTGGTATTCCCATCAAAGCCCCCTAATTTTTCTATCAACACGAAACATCCAAAACCGCCGCACTCGGGAACTAGTCTATGAAACTGCCACATCACCATCGCTTCGACTATTCAGCCATCGTCGAACGTCCCGATTACTCTTGGCCCGATGGAAAGAGATTGGCGCTGCATGTCGCGACGAACCTTGAACATTTTGCATTTGGCGAGGGAATTGGCCACACACCGACGGAACCGGGCCCACCGCCGGATCATCGAAATTACGCGTGGCGGGACTACGGGTTACGTGTCGGCATTTGGCGCATTCTCGATCTTCTTGATGAGCTCAAATTACCGGCCAGCCATCTGACCAATAGCACCATTTACGATTACGCTCCGCAAATTATGGACCGGATTCGAATGCGAAATGACGAAATCGTTGGGCACGGTCGCACGAATTCAGAGCGACAAGCGGACTTTTCCGAGGCAGACGAAGCAACGTTGATTCGCGAGGCGACGGAAATCATCGGCAAACACGAAGGAATTCTACCGCGCGGTTGGATGAGTCCTTGGATATCCGAAAGTGACGTGACGGCAGATCTGCTGAAAGAGAACGACTATACCTACATCATGAATTGGCCATGCGATGATCAACCGTTCTGGATGCGGACACGCTCAGGCCCAATTTTACAGGTACCATATCCAGTTGAGATCAACGACTCACCTGCGATGCTCAACCGTCGTCACACACCGTCCGACTTCGCGGAAATGGCAATGGACCAATTCGATGTGATGATCGAGCAATCGGAAAAACAGCCGCTCGTCATGGGTTTGGCACTCCATACGTTTGTCGTGGGCCAACCCTTTCGGTTCAAACATCTCCAACGCATTCTTGAGCATTTCGTCAATCACCCGAAACGGGACAAGATTTGGTTTGCGCGTCCTGGGGAAATCGCCCATCACGTGGCAAATTTACCGCACGGCATCGTACCCGGCAGCGAAGACCTACCCGAATAAATTTGAGGGCCATTGGCATGCGACAGGCTGCGAGATCACCCAAAGGCAAAACACCAAGAGTTTTCGACTCTACCCTGCGTGGCAAAAAGGCGTGGACACGAGATAGCCTTCAGAAGTCCGACTATCTCATTCCAATTCCCGGTGCCTGCCAGATCGAATTGAAGCAATTCATCGAGACATTGCGCGACAATCCATTGCAAACCGAGGTGCTTTGCCCAGCTGATTACGCCCTGCGTAAGACGGCGGCCTTTATGACGCGCGTAAAGAAGCGATTGGAAACCGGTGTCGGTTTCGCTGTCCTAGATCGCCTCTCTATCAAGACTTACGACAAGGATGAACTGAAGACGATCTATTGGATCTTGAGCTCGCTCATTGCCCGCCCCGTGGCACAGTCTTTCAGCGGCACCCTGATGTATGACGTCATCGATACCGGAAAGAAAAAAGGCCCAAAGGTACGGGCCGACGTGACAAGTGCCGAATTAGATTTTCACACCGACTATAGCTACAACCAGCCACCTCGATACTTCGGATTACAAGCACTCCGCACGGCAAAAAAGGGTGGGCGAAGCGGAGCGGTCAGTCTTCTGACGGCGCACAACGAGATGCTGCAGCGACATCCACGCCTACTCGAACGGCTTTATCGTCCGTTCTGGCTAAATCGATATGGCGAACATGCCCCCAATCTGCCAAAGGCGAGTTCTCATCCCGTTTATACATATGACGGCACAGAACTTTGGGCCCGGTTCAACCCGCGCAACATTTATGCGGGCTACGATCTGGTCGAAGAAAAGTTGGACACCGAAGGGCAGGAAGCCGTTGAGGCTCTGCACGGAATACTGTCCGAACCAAAAACGCATACCAACTTCTATCTCGCCGCCGGGCAGACGATATATTTTCACAACGGCCATTGCGCCCATAGACGAACCGCATACGAAGATTATGATGACCTCGACAAACGCCGCCACATGATCAGAATTTTCCTACGCGATCAGGGTGCGCGAACCTATAACGGCTGATCGAAGCGGGACGCTGCCGCCAATCCGCCTATATCGATAATGAAGCCAACTAAGGCAACGAAACCAAGGACATCCAACATGGCAATAAACTTGTGCGAATCGTTCAGAGCAATGTTTTACACGCCCTTTTACCTTCCCTTCGCGCTCGGGACCTACGAGGCGGAAGGCGTCGACGTAACATTGAGCACGAGTCCCAGTCTGGATACCGTGGCGCAGCAATTGAGCGATGGTATCGCTGATGTGTATTGGGGGGGACCCATGCGGATCATGGTCATGCGGGACAAGAATCGCGAACCGGAAATATTGGGCTTTTCGGAAGCTATTACACGGGATCCATTTTTCCTGATCGGCAAAGAACCAAACCCAAATTTCAATCTGAAGGACCTGTCGGATATTCGCTTTGCGAGCGTGTCCGAAGTCCCGACGCCCTGGATGTGCCTGCAGGAAGATCTGCGGCGCGCCGGAATTGACCCTGCCGGCCTCAATCGGGTGGCTGATAGGACAATGCCTGAAAATGTTGCGGCTTTGGCGGCAGGAGATGCGGATGTGGTACAGTTGTTCCAACCGTTCGCCGAACAGATCTTAACCGAGAATGCCGGGCATATTTGGTATGCGCAAGCAACCCGCGGATACTGCACATATACAACGCTTTACGCGACGAAGGCGATGATCGCGACACGCGGTGATGACCTGCATCGGATGACCCGGGCAATGTATCGATGCCAGAAATGGCTTCACAGTGTTCCGGCCTCCGAAATTGCATCAGCAGTGGCGCAATTTTTCCCCGACATCGATCCGGCAATACTTGCTGCAGCGGCTCAGCGCTATAATGAGCTTGGCGTTTGGGGCAAAGACCCCCACTTGCCGCGCGAAGGCTTCGAGCGGTTGCGAGATTCGCTGGTCTCCGGCGGGCTAATCAGTCACCGGCCAGAATTCGAAGACTGCGTCGACAACACATTTGCCGATGCGGTTATCGCCGAAGATCCGCCGTCGGCATAACCTTACCATCGCACCAAATTCGCCAAACACGCCGAAGCTCGGCCTCAAGAAATCGGTTATAGCGTTGCTCATCCATGATGGGCGAAGCTTTCATACGCTCTCGTAGTCCACTGCGTATGTCATCTAATCGAATGATGTTGCTTGCGAGGTCGACGGCAATGTCCACAAACTCGTCAACGTTCTTCGCAATAAGCTCAGGTAATCCAATATTCGTAAGGTGCATCAGACCTGTACGTGAAAATTGCGTTTCGCCAGAAATTGTCACCACAGGCACTCCCATCCACAGCGCGTCACATGTCGTTGTACCGCCGGAGGCATAGATCGGGTCCAGACAAATATCTAGATTAAGATAAGGCGTATATGGGTCCGGCGATCGGCCAAATCGATCGATACGCGAAGGATCAACCCCACGGGACGCGAATCGATCCAAAATGCCAACCGATTCGGGACGATCGAATTCCAGCCACTTCAGTTCCAAACGAGAATTCGGCACCTTTTGCAAAATTCTCGCCCATACGGAAACAGTCAGATCATTAAGCTTGATTGCGTTGTTGAAGCTGCCGAAGGTCACGTAACCATTTCCGACTGCCGGCGGCTGCGCTGCCGGCGACGCATCTCCTTCGAGTGGGCGATAGCAAAAATGCGTTTCGGGTAAGCGAATGATCTCTTCGGAATGAAATGCATCGACCGACGGTAGCGCAACCTGTCTGTCCAGCAAACGATAGTCGATCGCCGACAAACCTGTGGTATTCGGATATAATGCCGTTCCTATTTGCACCGGTGCCGGTTTACGAGCCGCGACCAACAGCCTGTTCCCGGACATATGGCCCGCCCCTTCAATCAAAATATCAATCCCGTCCGATCGAATTTGCTCCACGATACGTTCATCACTCCAATTGTATATGTGATGAAATTGGTCAGAAGATTTCTCGAATTTCGACGTCCACGCGTCTTTTAAAATATAATTGTAATAACACGTGACGTCGAAATGCTCGCGGTCGAGGCCTTCTACAATGGGAAGGTAGAAATGACCGCCTGGGTGAATTCGCAAATCAGGAGACATGAGACCGACGCGAAGCCGTCGTTTGGGATCGGCAATGTTGATATGTTTCGGAATTTCGGACACAAGCGGCTGAGCGTGCAAAGTTTCAAATTTAAGATGCTCTGAAAATACATCCTCTGGATTCTCATCCACTTTGAAACATAGACAAAACAGGTAATTCGATCGTGCCAAATGCATCGACGGATCTAGTTCGATCGCCCGACCAAATGCCCATATCGCGGCTTCCATTTTCCCTTGGTCTTTAAGAACAATCCCAAGATTCGAGTGAACCATGGCATTCTCTGGAGCAACCTTGGCGGCGGCTTCATAAAACTCGCCTGCAGCCGCAATCTCTAATCGCTCCCTGTGAATATTACCGAGATTGATCAGAGCGTCCGCATTCACGGGATCGAGATCAAGTACCTTGCGGTAGCAGCTAGCCGCAGCGTCTTGGTGCCCTTGTGAAAGATAAATATTGCCGAGTAAGAAATGCGCATGCGCGAATGTGGGATCTATTCCCAACGCCTGACCACATGCTGCAGCGGCCCCCACGTAATCTAATTCATCAAGACGCATAAGCGCCAGGTTTAGTAACGGTTCCGCTAAGTTTTTGTCTAACGAAACCGCCTTATTTGCCGCCACCTCAGCATTTGCAAAATCCCGCAGATCATATTTTAGTCCCGATAGGGCAGACCACCAATCAGCTCGATCCGGGGACGCACTCAATAAGCGTTCATACAGCGCCGTTGCTTCCGCCGTTTTACCCTGCGCTAAAAAGACTTTCGCTAATGCCTCTATGTTTCGTTCTGATTCGGGCTGAAAGTCGACACTTTTTTGCAATGCGTATTTTGCATCCGATCCTCTGCCGTCCGACAACGCGATAGCACCCTTCAGATACCAAGCATCATTATTGCCAGGTTCCAGAGATAATACTTCATCGCACAAAATTTCGGCTGCGCGTAGATGATCGCGCTCAATCTGCTCCACGGCCTGCGCCAACATTTTCGAAACGATCAACAAGAGCGGTTTTCCTTGATTGCCAGGTCAATCAGCAGGACATCTAACTCCCCCAAATGGGGGACCATTCATCTCCAAATTCAACGCGGTTCAACCAACAGCAAACAAGCACTCCGGTAAACAGCAAATTCTCGCGCCAGATTTCGGATGAACTCTCGCATTTTAATGACAAACAACATTGATCGATACGATCACAAATCAGACGACTTGCGTCACCTCAAACAATATTTCTCCCACCTCTCGCTTCATCACATCCAATAACTGCGCCTATTCGCCCGCGGTACCAAATACCTCTGTGGCGTCAGAACCGGTCTCGCTCGCTCCTTGCGCAACCAGAATAATATTTAATGAAACCCTCTGAGTACTCGTCGAGGCTTCAGCTACATTACGGGCTATCTCATGCGTTGCCTGGCGCTGGAATACATCGTTTCAGTAGGTCATACGGCCATTGAATCGGTCTTACTATCAATCAACTCGTCCTGATCGAAGAGGCGCTCCGTTCCAGTTTCATTTAAATCGTTGCTCATATTCCAACGTCCGCTCTGTCCGCCAACGCAATCTGAGTTCGACAGAGCACCTAATCGGTCAAAGCCTCTAACGTCCCTGACTAAACCCATGTTCGTTAAGCATTTTCACGAATGACCATAACCGAATGGTCAATCGATCATATATCTAATTGATATTTATAATTAAATTTACTTGAACCCATTATACAACTCTTACGCCTAGCCGCACGGTAATTGCGCCGGCTCACGTCACACATTTGCTAAATAACATTAATTGACAAGGAGAATTGGAGCGGGCGGAGGGATTCGAACCCTCGGCTTCAACCTTGGCAAGGTTGCGCTCTACCCCTGAGCTACGCCCGCGTCCTAGGGTAATGCCGTATTGTAACGGCGCGGGGATAATACGACTTAGCGCCGCCATTGCAATAGTTCCGTTCACCCTTGTATTGCCCGCCCACGGGAACCTGGGTTAAAAGATTCAATATGAATGAAATAGCCAAATTCGATGCACCCGCACTCTTCGATCGACTGGTCGAATTGGAAATCACTTTTGAAAACCACGAGCATCCACCGCTGCGTACCGTTGCTGAATCTCAAGCCCTACGGGGCGAGTTACCAGGTGTCCACATTAAGAATCTGTTCTTGCGAGATAAGAAACGCCGCTATTTCTTGGTGACGGTACGAGAAGAGAGAGAAGTCGACCTGAAATGGCTGCGGCACGCTATCGGAGCCCAAGGGACACTCTCATTCGGCTCCGCGGATGCATTGGCGGATTTGTTAGGGGTTGAGCCAGGCGCTGTGACACCCCTGAGCGTCATCAACGATACTGATAACATTGTCACCGCGTTCCTTGACAAATCTCTTATGACTGCCGACACGGTAAACGCTCATCCATTGAGAAACGATATGACCACAGCTATTTCCGCCATCGACCTAGAACGCTTTATGTTCGCGGAAAATCATCCTCCTGGAATTATCGATTTCGATACCGCCGCTTAACTAAGGTGCTCCGAAGGCCTAGAACTATCGGCTTGCAACCGTTAAACGAAATGCACATCTAAAGAACGCACAACAAATCGAGACAGGAATTTCTAAGATGGAACAAGTAATCGGCGGAGACTCAGGCGGGCAAGTCGTCATCAAGGATACGACTGCTGCAGATTTTGCGACCGATGTTATAGATGCCAGCCAAGAAATCCCGATCCTCGTGGATTTCTGGGCTCCCTGGTGTGGCCCCTGCAAGCAACTGACACCGGTGATCGAGAAAGCGGTCACCGAGGCCGGCGGTAAGATACAGTTGGTTAAGCTAAACATCGACGAAGCGCCGCAAATCGCGCAACAAATGCGCATCCAATCAATCCCCGCCGTCTACGCTTTTTTCCAAGGCCGCCCAATCGATGGATTTATGGGTGCCGTTCCCGAAAGCCAAGTGAAATCGTTTATTGACCGTATGGTGGAAATGGCTAATGCCGCGGCCGGACCGTCACCGATTGACGAAGCTATCGAACAAGCAAAAGCCGCGTTCGATTCTGGTGACGCTTCATCCGCCAGTGCAATCTACGGCCAAATCCTTCAACAAGAGCCCGCAAATATAAAAGCGCTCGCGGGAATGGGCCGGTGCTATTTAGCGACCGGGCAAATCGAGGGCGCGCAAAACATGTTGGCGTCGATTCCGGAAGACCAACAAGGCGAGGCTGAGGTCGCCGCTCTGCGGACGGCGTTAGAGTTGGCGGAACAAGCCGCGACATCTTCCGGCGAGACCGGTGAATTGGAAGCCAAGGTCGAGAGTAATCCAAATGACCATCAAGCACGATTCGATCTGGCCTTGGCCTATTATGCACAAGGTGCCAACGAGCAGGCGATCGATGCCTTAGTCGAGATTTTGCGTAAGAATCTGAGCTGGAACGAGAATGCGGCGAAGGAACAACTCGTGAAAATCTTTGAAGCCTTGGGAGATGCCCATCCAGACACGATAGAAGGCCGCCAAAAGATGGCATCGGTCCTGTTTGCATGAGCGCCGACGTCGACAGTTTCAATGATCTACCGGCAAGTATCCCGGTTTTCCCGCTGTCCGGCGTGCTATTGCTGCCAAGGGGTATGCTGCCGCTGAATATATTCGAGCCGCGCTATCGCAACATGACGAGCGATGCCCTCGCAAATGATCGCATCATCGGCATAATACAACCGGTGGATCCCGAGGAAGTGCCAATCACATCACAAGGGCGAATCAAAAATTTGGACGACGAGAAACTACCACTCTATTCCATGGGATGTGCGGGCAAGATTACGTCTTATCAAGAGAGCGAAGACGGTCAATTTCAATTGTCATTAACGGGTATCTGCCGCTTCAAACTCGGCAACGAAATTCAAACCACACGCGGTTACCGACGGTTCGAGGCCGATTGGAGCGAGTTTGAATCCGACTATAACGTAAGTGAAACAGCACTCGATCGCAGAAAATTGCTGGCCGCAATGCGACGTTATTTTGAAATCAATAGTATTTCCGTAGATTGGACAGCGATTGAGGAAGAGGAGGATGAGTGGCTCATAAATGCACTGTCTATGTCGTGCCCATTTACACCGGCGGAGAAACAAGCGTTATTGGAAGCCGAAAACTTCGATAGCCGTTGCGTCGTCTTGACGGCGATTGCCGAAATGGCGTCGCACGCGCTTAATGGAAGTGATTTACGACCCCAATAATTCACACTACGACATAGCGCCACCGAAAGGATCGGTTTATGGCAGATACAACATCACAACTCGACCCAAAACTCCTTGAACTGCTCGTGTGCCCACTGACGAAGGGCCCGCTCAAGTACGATCGGGAAAATAGCGAGCTCATTAGCGAACAAGCCAAACTGGCCTATCCAATCCGCGACGGTATCCCAATCATGTTAGTTGGTGAAGCCCGCGAGATGGACGATTGAGCGACATGCCCGGCGACGGATATTCGAGCGAACATTGGCCGACACAAATCCGCTTGCGCAAAGCTGAAAAAGTTCTCCAGGTCACATTCGATGACGGCAAGGCGTTTGATCTCCCGGCGGAACTGCTACGCGTCGAAAGCCCGTCGGCCGAGGTTCAAGGCCATGTACCCGAGCAAAAGAAAACCGTCCCTGGCCGCCGCCACGTCGGCATCATGGAGCTGGAGCCAGTCGGAAATTACGCCATTCGCATCAAATTCGACGATCTCCACGATACCGGCCTCTATAGCTGGCAGTACCTTTATTACGTCGGTTGCCATAAAGATGAGATTTGGGACGATTATCTTAAAAGCCTTGAAGAAAAAGGGCTGAGCCGCGACCCTTAGGGTATCAATTTCCAATTCCCGCCTGTCAGTTACGGGTGTTAGAATATTTAGGCATTCGAATGCGACGTACGCATATGACGAAAATTGTGGCGACTCTCGGGCCCGCAAGTTCGACCGAGGAGAAGATCCGCACGCTATTCGAAGCTGGCGTTGATGTATTTCGATTGAATTTCAGCCACGGCACTCACGACGACCACCGCCGAAGCATTGAGGCGATCCGCGCGATAGAGCAGAACGCGAAACGCCCGATCGCTATCATGATGGATTTGCAGGGCCCCAAATTACGCGTCGGCGACTTCGAAGGTGGCTCTGTCATACTGAAGAACGGCCGCAGCTTCCGCTTCGATATGGACAACACGCTGGGAAATGCGGAGAGAGCCTGCCTACCGCACCCCGAAATTTTCGCGGCGCTAGAGGCCGATAGCAATCTTCTCGTGAACGACGGGAAAATTCGCCTGAGAGTAACCGACTGCGGCAAGGATTTTGCCGAGACCGTCGTCGTCATCGGCGGTGAGATATCAAATCATAAAGGTGTAAACGTCCCCGGTGTCGTTCTGCCGATATCATCGCTCACCGAGAAAGACCGCAAGGATATGCAATTCGGCCTTGATCATGGAGTCGACTGGTGTGCCCTATCTTTTATTCAAAGACCAGAAGACTTGGCGGAAGCACGACGTTTAATCGCGGGACGCGCTCCGATCCTGACCAAACTGGAGAAGCCCGCGGCCATTGACCGCTTAGACGAGATTATCGAGTTGAGTGATGCGGTCATGGTGGCACGCGGCGACCTTGGCGTTGAAATGCCGCCGGAAGACGTACCAGTCCTTCAACGGCGTATTTTGCGGGCATGTCGGCAGACCGGCAAACCGGTGATTGTTGCGACGCAGATGCTGGAATCTATGATCGATTCGCCGCAGCCGACGCGGGCCGAAGCGTCCGACGTAGCCACAGCGGTCTATGACGGAGCGGATGCGGTGATGTTGTCGGCGGAAACCGCCGCCGGACAATTTCCCGTCGAATCCGTTCAAATGATGAACCGGATCATTGAGCGGGTCGAGCGAGATTCACACTGGCGTAGCACCATGGATGCGAATCACCCGGAACCTGAAGCCACCTCCGCCGACGCCATCAGCGCTGCCACGCGCCAGATCGCGCACACTCTCTCCGCCGCCGCCATTGTTACCTACACCACGTCAGGCTCCACAACGTTGCGCGCGGCGCGGGAGCGCCCTGACGTTCCGATCATTGGCCTAACACCAAACCAGGGGACAGCGCGCCGACTGGCGGTCGTCTGGGGTGTACACAGTATCTTTACGAGCGACGCTAATGATTTCGAGGACATGACCAGTCGGGCCGGGCAACACGTCTATAATGACGGTTTCGCGCATCCGGGTGAGCGAATCATCATCACTGCGGGCGTCCCATTCGGGACACCGGGTGCCACAAACCTTATCCGAATCGCACGGGTCGAGGACTGGTCGAGGGAAAAAGAATCTCGCCTTCTCTAGTTTAAGCCCAGGCGTAGCTGCTCCGGGGCCGTAATTTGCCGCCACCCGCCAACTGTTCGGCGACACGCAGACCTTCATTCCACTTCACCATACGCTCGGAGCGCGCAAAGGATCCGACCTTTAGTTGCGGCGCACTCCAACCGACTGCCAAATGGACGATCGTCGCGTCTTCGGTCTCTCCGGACCGAGCGGAGACGACCACGCCGAATCCGGCTTCATTGGCCGCGTCCGCCGCCGCTTTTGCTTCCGTGAGAGTTCCCGCTTGGTTCGGCTTACAAAGCAAGGCGTTGCAAACACCACCCATGCCTGCGCTCCGGACCCGATCTGCATTCGTCACCAGATAATCGTCGCCAATAATCTGAATGCGATCACCAAAGGCCGCCGTGAACTTGCGTAATCCTGCCTCATCGTCTTCTCCGAGCGGGTCCTCGACCGAAACGATAGGATAGCGCCCAATCCAACCCTCTAGCATTTCGCCCAAACCGTCGCTGTCGAGTTCGCGCTTTTCCAGCCCCAAACGGTAACGTCCGTTCACACCGAATTCAGACGCCGCCACGTCGAGCGAGATCGAGACATCGTCACCCGGCACAAGGCCGGAACGCTCAATCGACGCCACCAAGGCATCCAGGACCGCTTCATTGGTATAGAATGCTGGCCAATAGCCGCCCTCGTCCGCGACCCCTTGCAGCAATCCTTTTTCTTCCATCAGGCCGCCCGCTGCCCGGTAGACTTCGGCCGTCCAATTGAGGGCTGTCGCGTAATCTTCCGCCCCGGTCGCGATCACCATGAAGTCCTGTACGTCGACCCGCCTGGCCGCATGAGCACCGCCGCCGAA